>CAYGPE010000001.1:0-209830 GCA_964351695.1 uncultured Hyphomonas sp.
CAATCTCTCCTGATCCAAAAACATCAGAGTGTCTCAACCGTTTGAAAACGGACAATTCCAATCGAAAACGGTCCAAAAATGGGGATCAGGTCATCAAGCGGATTAAGTGATGATCAGGAATCCTACCGTGGCGATGAAAGCGATAAAAACTGTCTCGAGAACCATTAGCGCAATCGGCGCGTAGCCTATTGTCGCGACCTGTTTGAGATTTGTCTTAACCCCGACCGCCGCAATCGCAGTCAAAAGGGCTGCCTTTGATGCGGTTGAAAGGGGAGCTTGCAAGGGGTCGGGGATCAGCCCGAGACTATTTAAAAAAGCCAAACAGAAAAAGCCCACCACAAACAAAGGAATGATGGGCGTTTTTGACTCGCAATTTTTCTCTGCTCGCGGCCGCCGACGCATTGTCAACGAGAGTATGATCACCGTTGGCGCAAGCAGACTGACGCGTAGCAATTTCACAAGGGTGGCCGTATCGCCTGCTTGCTCAGAGACGGAAAACCCTGCGCCAACCACTTGCGCAACGTCGTGGATTGCTGCGCCAATGATCCTCCCCGAGATAGAATCGCTTACTCCGATCGAACTAAGAAGTGCGGGATAAAGAATCATCGCTACTGTAGAGAGAGTTGTCACACCGATTATTGTTACGAACAATTGCTGCTCAGAATCTTTTGTCTTCGGCAACACGGTGGAGATGGCAAGTGCAGCAGAAGCACCGCAGATGGCTACAGCGCCTGCCGTTAGTATGGCAAAAGGTCTTTCGATACCGAAAAGTCGACCGACCAGAAGACCAAATATCATCGTAGCGAAAACGCCCGATGCGACTAGCGCGAAGGTCTGCCAACCAACGAGCAGAATTGCATCCACGCTAATTCGCGTACCTAGAAGAATGATACCGAGCTTCAATACTGACTTCGCGCCGAACTCTATCCCTGGCCCGACCTTTGGGTCGGCATCATGGACAAAATTTATCACCAGACCAAATAAAAGTGCCATCATCATTGCTGGAGCCTGACTATGCTCGGCGACAAATTGCGCCGACATAGCAACCAAGCCTGCCAAAGCGAGGCCGGGTGTCAGCCGAATTATAGACTGACCCAGCCTATTTAGCCGGTTCGATACCAGACGCGTCATGAAACGCTAGCGGCCTGTCGAAATTCGAGCACCTGATGCGAACGTGCTGCTTCTTGTGCGAGCAGGCCCATTTTCACTGCTTTCCGGCCGTCCTCAAGCGTTACCTCGGGCGTTCCGCCTGACTGAATCATGCGAAGGAACTTTTGATGTTGGAAGAACGTGGATCCATGATGATCACCTGCCTCGATCAGCGTGTCATCGAGTTCGATGATCTGCGTGCTGGGACGTTTGGGCGAGCGAGGGTAGAGGCTAAGCTCCGGATGCGGTGAGGGTCCGAGATCGGTTGGCCAAAAGCGCTGTGGTCCAGGCATTCGGCAGGCAATTTTTCCTTTCGGTCCGATGGCATGGATTTCTTCATTCCATTTTGATCCGTCCGCGAACATGCAAAGCTCCAGCATGGCTTTCGTACCGTTTTCAAAATCAAAGATAACATAACCTCCGTCCCAAATGTCGGGCACTCGGTCATCATAGGATTCTTCCAGATGATTGACCAATTGCCCCGCCGACGCGCTGACCCTGACTGGATCGCTCTTCAGGATTAGCCGCATGAGATCGAAGAAGTGGCAACACTTCTCTACGAGTGTTCCGCCGGTTTTTGCATTGAAGCGGTTCCAGTCTCCAATTTTGCGCAAGAACGGAAATCGGTGCTCCTGAAGCGTGAGCATTTTTATGCCGCCAGTGACGCTATCAGCCTGTTCAATCATGGCGGCGACGGGTGGCATGTACCTGTATTCCATTGCCACCCAGACCGGAGCGCCATATTCGCGTTGAAAGCACTCAATCTCTGCTTCATCCTTCGAGTTGGTAAATAGCGGTTTTTCACAGAGGATGGGAATGTTTTGGTGGGCGGCTATCTCTTTGAGTTGAGCAACATGCAGATGGTTGGGGCTTGCGATCACTAATGCGTCCAAGCGATGTCGCGTGAGCAGCTCCGATATCGAACTTGCCCCTTGGGCTTTGTCTGCAATTTGCAGACCGAGGTTCAGCTGTACTTCATCCGGATCGAAAATCGCTGTCACTTCTGCATCAGGCAGAAGAGCGATGTTGCGAATATGCTCAATTCCCATCATCCCGCAGCCAATCAGCCCATATTTGATTGTCATGTCGCTTGCCTCTTGCCGAGTCTGTTCGTGTAACGACAGACCTTGTGATTAAACCAGTTTCTTGAAAATTCGACGGCCTCTCCGGATTGGTCATAGCTGATGCGCTCAACCAATCCGCTCGGCTCGCCAGCATGGAGACCGAACGCCGCGGGCGCCCAATCTGGCACCATCGAGACTCCAATATTGTCTGTGACCGACGCGATCACGAGTTTGAGTTTCTCTTTGTAATAGTAGTAAAGAGAATCGCGTAGTTCATCCAACATGATCCAGTCAGTGAACCGAGCATCTAGCCAAATTTCTTCGACTTCGACCGGGATCTTATTCAGATAACGCAAGCGTCGAATGCGATGACCCAGCGTGCCCGGCCCAATATCAACCATTTCGGACGGCTTTTTTAGGCGCTGCACCTCTAGGATGTCGGCTGTGGGTAGTCCTCCACCATCTAGGAGTTCCAGCCTAAAGAATTCATAGACGCTTTGAACCTCCGTTTGGGCCTGGACATAGTTGCCTGAGCCTTGCACGCGCTTTAGCAAGCCACGGTCTTCCAAAATTGCCAGGGCGCGGCGCAGGGTTCCAACAGCTACGCCAAGGCTCTCTGCCATTTTTCGTTCTGTTGGGAGCCTTGATCCATCTGGATAGCGACCGGCCGCAATCTCACGAATGAGCATCTCGCTGACCTGGATCGTCTTTGGTAAAGCTCTCGGTTTTTCGGTGCCCAAGGAATTGCTCCTGCAAATTGATACAATATTGATACAATGTACTTGGCGGAATTGGCAAGGTGTGAAATGAAATAAATTGAAAACTTATATGGAGGGTTAGATGCCAATAGTGCCGGTCAAGTCGGAAGCGTTAGATGCCGTTGAGGTATCCTGGTTTGCTGCGCTTTGCTCAGATGATTATGAGTTTCTGGGTGTTCCTGATGGCGCACTTCGTTCCAGCTGGGAGCATTGCCGGGACATTCTGCTGGAAGCTGAGCAACAAGGGTTTCGCAACATTCTTTGCCCGTCTTCATTTCAGGTCGGGCAGGACACGCTCTCTTTTGTGGCTGGGTGCGCGCCGCTGACAAACTCGATCAATATGCTCGCAGCGATCCGATGCGGTGAAATGCAACCAATAATGTTGGCTCGCACCGTTGCGACTCTGGACCATATGCTCAAAGGTCGGTTGACGCTAAATGTCATCAGTTCTGATTTTCCGGGCGAGGTTGCCGAGAGCGCGTATCGTTACCAACGCTCACATGAAGTCGTTGAGATCCTCAAACAGGCTTGGACGCAAGACGAATTCAACTACCAAGGTGAAATTTACAATTTTAGCGGCCTGACGACGGCACCAGCTAAGCCATATCAGTCGGGTGGGCCACTACTCTATTTTGGCGGGTACTCACCACCAGCCCTCGAACTTTGTGGTCGTCATTGCGACGTTTACCTAATGTGGCCTGAAACGAAGGATCAACTCGCCGAACGGATGAAGGCGGTTCACGCCGTCGCAGACAAATATAACAGAGTGATCGACTACGGATTACGCGTTCATGTCATCGTGCGAGACACAGAGGCCGAGGCGCGAGAATACGCCGAGCACTTGGTTTCGAAACTGGACGACGAGTATGGGCAGCTTATTCGTGATCGCGCGCATGATAGTATAAGTCTGGGGGTTTCGCATCAGGCGCGCGCGCGCGAGTTGGCGGATAAATTTGGCTATGTCGAACCAAACTTATGGACGGGGGTAGGGCGCGCGCGTTCCGGTTGTGGGGCGGCCTTGGTAGGTTCCGCTGACCAGGTCTTGAGCGAGCTTGAAGCCTATAAAAAAATGGGTATACGCGCCTTCGTCCTGTCAGGGTATCCGCATACTGATGAGTGTAAGTCTTTCGGCTCGCGGGTTTTACCGCAGTTGAAAACATGCTCTTTACCAGAGGCTTATGGCCGTGTCCCTAAAGAGACTCCCGCTACACCGCTCGGAACAGGAGAGCGGGTATGATGGGGCGGGTAGACCTCACCTCAGGCCTGAGTATTTCTCGAATAGTTTATGGGATGTGGCGGCTGGGTGATGACGATGATACGTCAGCCGCTCACATCCAGAAGAAAATTGAGACCTGTCTAGAGCACAATATTACGACCATGGATCAGGCAGACATTTACGGCGACTATGGCGCAGAAGCCCTGTTGGGTGAATGTCTGAAGGCCGCGCCGCACCTGCGAGAGCAAATCGAAATAGTCACTAAATGTGACATCGTTGCGCCTTTGGGCAGGTACGCGTCAGCTCGCGTTAAGCATTATGACACCAGCCGCACTCATATCGAAGCATCTGTCGAGCACTCTTTACGTTTGATGGGCATCGATCAGATTGACTTGTTACTACTTCACCGCCCCGACCCGCTGATGGACCATGTTGAGACTGGCGCCGTGCTTGATGGGCTCATAGACAGCGGAAAGGTAAAAGCGGTCGGCGTCTCTAATTTTCGTCCTTGGGACTGGAATTTGCTGCAATCTGCAATGGATGCTCATCTTGCGACCAATCAAATTGAGATGAGCGTGCTTGCGAACGCCGTTTTCACAAATGGTGACCTGGCCTTCTTTCAAGAGCGTGGTGTCTCGCCTATGGCATGGTCGCCGCTTGCTGGCGGCAAATTGTTTGATGACAAAAGTGGCCCTCTAAATACCAAGCTTTCGACGATTGCGATTGAGCAGAATGTGGATGCGTCGGCTGTTGCTGTGGCTTGGCTATTGACGCACCCTGCGCAGATTATTCCGATCCTGGGCACGAACAATCTGGAAAGGATCTCACGACTTTCCACGGCTGCGAACGTACAAATTGATCGTCAGACTTGGTTTGAGATCTATAGTCTGGCGCTAGGGCGCGAAGTCGCATGATTAGTGCTTCCAAGGATATGTGTCGCTTTAAACCAAGCGAGAGCGTTAAGGACTATCGCAGTGCCCTGGGTCGTTTTGCGACGGGTATTACGGTGGTGACGGCTCTCGGTCCCGATGGCCCGGTGGCAATCACTGTGAACAGTTTTGCGAGTGTCTCGTTAAATCCACCTCTTATTCTTTGGAGTCCGAATAAAAACTCCAAACGCCATGATTTTTTCGTAAACGCGACGCACTTTATTGTGCACGTTCTGGCCGCAGAACAGCGCCAGGTTTGCGAGGCGTTTGCACGTTCGGCCTACGCTTTTGACGTCGTCACTACACGTCCAAACGAGCATGACATCCCAATAATTGATGGGTGTCTGGCTGTGTTCGAATGTAACAAATTTGCTGCGTTCGACGCAGGTGATCATACAGTGCTACTTGGTGAAGTCGAGAATGCGAGCCATCGTTCGGGTGAAGCGCTCGTTTTTGCGAACGGAGCTTATCGGGAGATACCGGCCGCCCGAGCGCACCCGTAAAAGAGACGCGAACAAGGGAAAAGTGTCCGTTGGAGGAAAATTTTTGAATAGCTTCCAGATCATATTGACGCTTGCGAGCTGTGCGACTTTCATGGCGCTTGTAGCATGGTGGTCATACTTGCAGACCAAAGGTGAAACGAGCACCAGAGATGGCTACTTTTTGGCTGGCCGTAATCTTGGCGGTATATTTATCGCTGGTTCGCTCCTGCTGACTAATTTGTCGGCTGAACAGCTTATCGGTTTGAATGGGTCTGCTTATGGATTTAATATGTCGAGTATGGCCTGGGAAGTGACCGCTGCAGTTGCAACAGTTGCTATGGCGCTCATTTTTTTGCCTCGCTATTTGACGAGCGCATTTACCACTTTGCCTGAGTTTCTGAGCAACCGATTCGACAAAGATGTGCAACGCCTCTCGGTCATTTTGTTTATGCTCGGCTATGGCTTAGTAACAATTCCATCGGTCCTTTACTCTGGATCCATCGCCGTTATTCGCCTGTTTAATATTCCCGAACTGTTTGAGGTTTCGCATTTTGAAGCATTGGTTGTCACGGTGCTGACAATCGGTATCATCGGGTCAATATACGCGGTGTTTGGCGGCCTCAAGGCTGTCGCTGTGTCCGATACGCTGAACGGTATCGGCCTTCTTATCGTCGGGATGACGGCCCCTGTACTTGGTCTTATCGCTCTAGGAAGCGGCAATTTCCTTGATGGTCTGAACACGATTGTTCAGACTAATCCAGAAAAACTGAATGCCATCGGCAGCACGGAAGACCCTATTCCGATCGGGACGATCTTTACGGGTATGATCTTCGCAAACCTGTTCTACTGGTGCACGAACCAATATGTTATCCAAAGGACATTGGCGGCACGAAATTTGGCGGAGGGGCAGAAAGGTGTTCTGCTCTCCGGGTTCTTTAAAATTCTGGTTCCGTTCTTCATGATGATTCCCGGGATCATCGCATACCATTTGTATGGTCCAGGTCTCACTAGTATTGATGAAGCCTATCCCGCGCTTATCAGAGACGTGTTTCCGATCTGGATGATGGGTTTCTTTTTGGCGGTCTTGTTGGGTGCGGTCTTTTCATCCTTCAACTCACTTCTGAACAGCGCTGCGACCATGTTTACCCTCGACATATATGCCCCCAGTCGCCGTGAGCCGCTGAGCGATCGTCAAGCGGTGCGGATTGCGATGATTGCGAGTGTTGTTATCGCGCTCTTCTCGTTCTTTGTTGCGCCTCTACTTTGGTTTGCTCCGGAAGGCCTGTGGCAGATCATCCGCGTTTTCACCGGCTTTTATAACATCCCTATCGTGGCAATCGTCATCGTAGGATTGTTTGCGCGGCACACTCCAGCCATCGGCGCAAAGATTGTAATTGGCTTTCATGTGGTCGCTTATGGACTCCTCAAGTTCGTGTTCGACGACATTGTGACGCTCCATTTCTTGCACCTTTATGCCATCTTATTCCTGATCGAGGTGGGGATCATGCTGCTGGCAGGAAAGATCGCTCCTCGTGAAACTGCCTGGTGCGTTCCAAACACACCCAAAGTAGACCTCACGCCATGGCGATTTGCACGCCCCGTGGCTTTCACGCTTATGTCTGCGGTAGTAGCCCTTTATGTCGTTTTTTCACCAGTCGGATTTGCCAACGGTGAAATTAGATTCGGATTTATCGCTGCAATGTCGATAGTGCTGATCACGAATGTTTTCGTGTGGGTTCAGGGCGCAGCCATTGGATCAACAAAACGGAACCCAGCATGAGCAAGATCATTTCGCGTAGGGCACTTTTACTCGCCGGCGGTTCGTTTTCAGCCATTCTGGGCGCTCCTATCCCTTTTCGAAAATACTTACCCCAAGGACTGCTTCCTGTTGCGATGGCAGAAGAGGCGAGCTTGATGAAGGGTAAAGCCGGGTTGACCGTTTTATCTGAGCGTCCACTTAATGCTGAAACACCAGCGCACTTACTGGATGACCACATTACGCCAGCGCATCGTATGTTTGTCCGTAATAATGGCATACCGCCTGACGTTGGTGAGGTCAGCGATGAAACCTGGCAGCTCAAGATTGACGGCGAAGTTAACGCAGAGCGATCTTTTTCCATTGCAGAGCTCAAATCTGAATTTGAGGCGGTAACCCTACAGTTGCAAATGGAATGTGGGGGGAACGGTCGGCGTTACTTTTCTCCAGGAGCATCGGGAAACCAGTGGAGCTTTGGCGCGATTGCTTGCCCGGAGTGGACGGGCGTTCGGCTTGGGGACGTCCTAAACGCCTGCGGGCTAAAGTCTTCAGCAATGTATACGGGCCACTACGGTGCCGATATTCACTTAAGCGGCGATCCGACAAAAACGCCGATGTCGAGAGGTGTGCCAATCGAAAAGGCACTGGAGCCTCATACAATTATCGCATGGGCCATGAATGGCGAAGATATGCCCGTTCAAAATGGTCACCCGCTACGTTTGATAGCTCCGGGTTGGCCGGGCTCCTGTTCGCAAAAATGGCTGAATCGGATCTCTGTTCGCGATCAAGTTCATGATGGAGCAAAAATGGGAGGGCAATCCTACCGCGTTCCAGCTTATCCTGTCGCGCCCGGTAGCGAAGTCCCCGATGAAGATATGCGGATCATTGAATCTATGTCGGTCAAATCTCTCATCACTTTCCCTGAAACGGGGACACGCGTCTCTCCTGATAAAACCTTACGCTTACGCGGGCACGCTTGGGCAGGCGAGCACGCTGTCAAGCAAATGCACGTCTCCATCGACTTTGGTGCGACATGGCAAGCCGCTGACCTCAGTGATCCTGCAAACCGGTATGCGTGGCAGCATTGGCAAGCTGATATCGATTTTCCACAAGCGGGGTATTATGAGGTTTGGGCGCGGGCGACTGATGAAGTGGGGGTCTCTCAACCTGCGACAACACCTGGTTGGAATCCGCGTGGCTACTTGAACAACATGCAGCATCGAATTGCTGTATTCGCGGTTTGAAAATTATGCGTATGAGACTTGTTGGCCCTTTTTTGGTGTCAGTGCTTACCCTCTCGGCGTGTGAGCCCCCCGCTGAGGTCGAAAAGGATAGCGCAAAGAAAGAGAGGATTCTTGAGGCATCAAAATACTGGCCAAGTGAGCCTGATTATTCAGTGAAACTTGTCGCCCTTTCTCCCCTGGGGAATGACGGGGCCTCTGGTACGATGCGCCCGGTATTCAATCCCAGTGACGATTATTGGGGGCTGCCACGAACAGGTGAGTTTGAGTTGGTCGCCGCTTATTGCGCGGGGTGTCACTCAATTGAAATCATAATGCAGCAGCGCGCGAGCCGAGAGCGTTGGGAATATATGCTGACCTGGATGAGCGAGAAACAAGGCATGGTGCCTTTGGATGGAGAAGATCGAGAACTCGTCCTGGATTATCTCGTGTTGAATTTCGGTCCGTGAACGCGCGCCCGCTAGAGTTGGAGCTCAAGCATGAATTTGTCGACACGTTTTCGTTCCACATCATCCAGATCAAGCCCGAGTTTCGTTCGTCTTGTTAGAACATCTCCGGCTGTTTGAGCGAACTCATATCGCATCAGGTATTCGATCTCAGCGGCAAACAAACTATCGCCAAAGCATTCCCCAAGATCATTAGGCGCTTTGATATCTTTCAATAGCACATCAATTCGCGTGCCATATAACCGCGCATAGCGACGAATTAGGGTTTCGTCGAAGGCGTCATACTTTTCCAGCATCTGATGCATGAATCCGTCGAAATCAGCATTTACAATGTCTCCTCCTGGAAGCGGCTCGGTTCGCGTCCAAGGTGGGCCCATTTCCGGAAAGGTCGTAGGCAGCAGCTGCATGACATGCTCGCCAAGCGTTCGATACGTCGTAATCTTCCCACCGAATATTGAGATGATTGCGGGGTCCGTTTCGTCGTCGCATTTGAGCACATAATCTCGTGTAACTCTTGATGCATTCTCACTTTGGTCATCGAACAGAGGTCGAACGCCTGAATAGGTTGAGGTGACGCTATCAGGCGAAATCGCCTTTTCGAAATAAGCTGATGCGCTCTCGCAGAGATAATCGATCTCCTGTTGGGAAATCTTTGTATCTTCGAGCGCCGCAAAAGTAACCGGTACGTCCGTCGTCCCGATCAAAGTGCGTGAGCCATCAAGATAGGGGATCGTGAAAAAAATTCGGCCATCCGGGTTCTGGAAAAAGTAACAATGACCACCCTCATACACTTTGGGGACGATAATATGGGAACCTTTCACCAGTCGGACGGGGGAAGGGGATGTATCTGAACTGGCCAAGTTCAAGACCTGACCCACCCACGGCCCTGCCGCGTTTACAATCACTTTCGCTTGGACCTGAAAAGGATCGCCGTCATGCGGCTGTAACCCAATCACCCAGTACTTGTCGTGACGGTCGAGTGACACGCATCGCGTTCTGGTGAAGATATCTGCTCCCCGCTCATGAGCATCCACCGCGTTCAAAACTGCAAGACGAGCATCATCGACCCAACAATCTGAATATTCGTAAGCTTTTGAATACTGCTGTTTGAGCGCATCAAGCTTATGGCTTTTTGCGCGATCAAATGCCGTTGTGGCTGGCAGCAAACGCCGACCACCCAGGTGGTCGTATAAAAACAATCCGAGCCGTACTAGCCACGATGGCCGAGTTCCATGCCCTAACGGAATCACGAATCGTAACGGCCAGATGATGTGCGGAGCGGCCCGAAGCAAAACCTCGCGTTCGATCAGGGCCTTGCGAACGAGCAGGAAATCATATTGCTCAAGGTAGCGTAGCCCGCCATGGATAAGTTTGGTGCTAGCCGAGGAGGTATGAGATGCAATATCGTCTTTCTCGCATAGGCCCACCGCCAATCCGCGTCCTGCGGAATCACGCGCGACACCGACGCCGTTGATTCCGCCTCCCACGATAAAGATGTCATACGAGCGTTTATCCATCGGGCAATCCTCCTCGTCGAAAACGGATTACACGACTCATCTCGCGCCTCAATGTTCTTGTATCAATATTGCATCAATTCGTGGTTTCACACGGCGCTTTCGAGAATGACTACCAAACATCCACCTCCTGAAGAAGCTGTCCAGAAAGCATTTCAAGAAATTGATACAACATTCATACATTTCGGTAGACATGCGTTTGCTTGCCTGCGACGATATGGCAACCAAAAAATGGGAGGAAATTATGAAACACCTTTTAAAAGCAACCACGGCGGCGTTCCTCTTGTGCGGTAGCCACTCTTTGCCAGCATTTTCTCAGGACACTGATGGTGACGATGCGGCAGCTCGCACGCTTGATACGGTCGTTGTTAGCGCGCAAAAGCGGGAGCAAAATCTGCAGGAAGTCCCAATAGCAGTCAGTGTCCTGCCTCAGACTGCGATAGATAACAAGTTTGCCAACAGTATTGAAGGCCTTCAGACGCTTGTGCCTTCTATCAGTTTTCGTAAAGGCTCCACTTCTGCGAACTCCGCTTTGTCCATTCGAGGCATCGGCACGGTCTCTTTCTCTCTTGCCGCTGAACCGGCGGTGTCGACTGTTGTTGACGGCGTCGTTTTGGGACGCTCAGGCCAAGCCTTTACGGATCTATATGATATCGAGCGGATCGAAGTCCTTCGCGGACCGCAAGGAACGCTTTACGGAAAAAATGCGCAAGCGGGCGTCATCAATATCGTGACTCAGTCGCCCGGCGACTCATTTGAGGCATTTGTCGACGCTTCTTACTTTGAAGACAATGAATGGAAGGTTCGTGGTAAAATTGCCGGACCGCTCACAGATGAGCTAAGCGGTAGCTTAATCGTAACGAAGTCCGCCTTCGACGGGCACATTAAGAATGTGTTCAACAATGAGCGCGTAAACGGATATGATCGGACGGGCATACGGGGCGTTCTGTTTTATGAACCAAATGATGCCGATTTCGATGTGAAGCTCATCTATGAGCACACCGAAGCTGACGACGATTGCTGCGCTGATTTGGAAGTTCTGCCGAGCGGCCGTAATCCAAACTCTCTGGCCGCACCGAATTCAAATGGTATCGTAAACGGGGTTGCAGATCTCGATCTCGACCAGCGCCTGGTTGATCATGATCTCACGACACAAACAATCGATACGAATGACGCGTTTTCAGTTGAGTTTAATGGCAGCATCTTTGGTGGCTTAGACTTCACATCGATATCGGCATATCGCCGTTGGGAGAATACTGAGATCCGTGAAGGTGATTTCACTTCAATTGGTGGCAGCTCGACGCTGCCGGTGTTTGGGGTGCCGTTCTTGTTGCATGATGATGGTACTCGGACATGGCAACAGGCGTCTCAAGAATTTCGTCTCTCTTCGCCAGAGAGCGATAGCCCGCTCTTTTGGCAGATTGGCGCCTACTTGCTCAATTTGGACGTGGAAGCGGACTTTACGCGTCTTGCCAGCTGTCAAAACAATGGCGGTCAAAACCAGCCGATCCTTGATGCCAATCCGGGATTGACTTGTAACGCCAACGACTTGGTATCCGCGACGGGCTTTTTCGATAATAATTTTCGCAACTATGCTGTGTTCGGTCAGGCCGAATATGACTTTACCGAATGGTTCACGGCAATACTCGGAGCACGTTTAACCTCCGATGAAATCCAGTTTGATTATGTGCGTCGGAACAATGACCCATTTGGCAGACAGGGTGTGGGTGTTCGTCCCGCAGCTCCTAATAGCCAGTTCAGTCAAGCCTCAGGTGGGTTCGACAATCGTTTCAACGGCGATACAGAGAACGACAATTTCTCCGTCAAGGCTGGCTTCCGAGGAGATCTAGCGGGCCTAATGAACTCCGACAACAATCTCGGCAGCTTCTACTTCACGTATGCACAAGGGTATAAGGGACCAGGCTTCAATACGTTCTACAATATGGGAACGAATGATACGCTTCCAATCGATCCTGAGGAGTCCGATTCCTTCGAGATCGGTTATAAGTACAATGGTGGAAAATTCCTGTTTAATGCCGCGGTTTACTCGGCCGAAATTGAAGGCTTCCAGGCCAACAATTTTGACAACTCCACTGGCGTTACAATCACGCGTTTGACCAATGCCGGTACAGTTGAAACGCAAGGTGTTGAGCTGGATTTGCAATGGTTCCCGACGGACACGCTTACTCTGACTGCGTCTGCATCCCTCAACGATGCGACAATCAAACAGTTTAATTGCCCAGTTGATCCAACCACCGGAACCGCTCCGGTAAACTGCACAACACGCTCGGGTCTGGATCTCTTCTTCTCGCCTGACGTAAATTATACGCTTGGGTGGGATTACGAGCAGCCTCTCTCAAACGGCAAAGCAGTCTTCTTTAATGGTTCCTTTGCGCACGTAGACGAGCAAAACTCACTCTTGCCTGGCACCAATGGCAACTTTAGTCCAAACAGCTTGCTTCCAGATTATAATCTTCTCGATGCGAGCGTCGGCATGAGCTTTGGTGACGGCGCTTATCGTGTGGCGCTAGTGGGTAAAAACCTCCTCGATGAGAGTTTTGTTACGACCTTCTCTGGTGACGGGTTCCGTTATCAAATTCCGCGCGAAGCTGATCGCTATTTTGGTGTCAACCTTCGAGCAAACTTCAATTAGTACGTAAAAACTATAACCTCCTGCACTGGCCGGGGCCCACATGGGTCCCGGTTTTTTTTGTCGCTCCTCCTAAACCGCAGCCCCAAGCAGAAATCCTGAGCGCCTGTTTTTTGAAAGTCATGTCGGTCGCATCGAAGGCACCGAGTGGATGACGCCAATCCACATACAGGGACTTGTCCACGCCGTTCTCGGCTTAGTTAAAGTTGAACTGTTTCGGGTGGGTGGTCTGGGCCCCCATGTAGGTCGTGTCAAAAAATCGACGAGTTGAATAAGTAACTTTCGCTGAGGCCACAGTTTCAATGCCTTCCCATGAGTTCGGAATCCCAGTTCCTTTTACGCCGGGATAAGTGCGGCAACGATCTGTTCCGTCGAATATCTTCTGCGTTTCATGATGGGTTCCTTCTTTGAGAAAACCGCTGCAAAACTAACACCAATTCTGGGCTGTCCTTCCCCCTTAAACCTGGGCCAAATTGATCTTAGTGATTTTGGCGGTTCAGGAGGGATTGAGGATGGCTCGGAAGCGGTATTCGGATGAGGATGTTCTGCGGTTGTTGCGAGAGATTGAGCTTTCACTGGCCGAAGGCTTGGATGTTGTGAGTGCGTGTCGAAAGGCGGGCGTGTCTGATGCGACATACTATAATTGGCGCAAGAAGTTTGGCGGCGTGAGTAAGTCCCAGCTGGCCGAGAAGAAAGCTCTGGAGAAGGAGAACGCCCGGCTGAAGCGGATCGTGGCTGATCTGGAACTGGACAAGCTGATCCTCAAAGAGACGCTTGATTATCTAAAGCCCAGGGCCTGAAGCCAGCTGACCTGCGTCAGGCCGTGATCCACGTGCGCCAGAAGCTCGACACCTCAGAGCGGCGGACTTGCAGAACGGTCGGCATGGCGCGCTCCACCCAGCAGTATAAATCCCGCAAGGCAGAGGATGATGAAGCGCTCCGCCTGGCCCTGATCCGACTTGCTAAACAGTATGGCCGTTATGGCTATCGGAAGATTGCCAAGCTGCTCAGGCTGGAAGGCTGGGTGGTCAATCACAGTGGAGGGGACCGTGGCCAAAGGCCGCGTAAGCCCCGGAACGGTCGAGCGGCTATGGCGCGAGGAAGGCCTGCAGCTGCCGAAGCGCCATAAGAAGCGCAAACGCCTCTACCACAAAGACAGCTCTATCATCCGGCTCCGCCCGCAATACCGCAACCATATCTGGAGCGTGGACTTCGTGCATGACAAGCTGAGCTCTGGCCGACCATACAAGATGCTGACCGTACTCGACGAATACACCCGCGAAGCGCTGTGTGTGCATGTCCGCGCCAGAATGGGGACAGCCGACGTCCTGGAGGCCCTCTATCCACTCCTGCTCAAGCATGGGAAGCCTGATCATATACGGTCAGACAATGGCCCAGAGTTTATCGCTTCGGGCTTACAAGACTGGTTGAGCAAAATCGGCATCAAGCCACTGCGCATCTATCCCGGCAGCCCTTGGGAGAATGGATACAATGAACGCTTCAATGGAACGCTGCGCCGTGAAATCCTGAATGCCGAGTGGTTTACCTCGCTCGATCAGGCTCAAACCGTCATCAATACCTGGCTCAGGCAATACAATCGTGTTCGGCCGCATCAGGCCCTGGGCATGCGCCCACCAGTCCCGGAAACCCTACTTCAAAGTGGCCCATAAAGTGGGGGCTGGACAGGTTGCTTGTCGCTGTCGCCCGAACGTTTACAGTGCCAGCTGCATTGTCTCACGCCGTCTTTACCTTCACCACGAATGTATTCTTTTATGCCATTTGGTCGACGCTAGCGGTTATGGCGCAGATTCAGCTATCCCTGTTTCTGAAAAACATGGTGATTATTGGAAGACTTGTGTTTGCGGCCGCGACGCTTGAGCGGTGCGAGCCTTTAATAGTGTTTGGATTTGGGTCGTCCAGACTAGGGTTTAAATCCAAGGGCGATGAAGTGCTTTATTTGATTTACGGCTGGTATCAATTTTCGGGTAAGGGGCTTTGCCGAAAAGCGTCCATACGCTCCATGGCTAGGCCCTCATACTCGCGTCGCAGCATCCAGAGTGGCCGTTCGAGCGTCAATTCCCACTCAAACAGGCGTTTATAAAGCTGCCTCACCAAATCAGGATAGGAGGCAGACAGATCGTTCGATTCACTAATGTCTTGGCTGAGATCGTACAATTCTGCCGGGCGGTCGGGAAATCGGATCAGCTTCCAATCTCCATACCGTACCGCGGCGCGGTTTTCCTTTTTCCAGAACAAGAACTCATGAGGTCTCGCGTCAAGTTCGCCTGACAAAAACGGGAACAAATTAATCCCATCGAAGGCAGGTAAGTCGCTGTTCCCGCCTGCCGCCGCGAGGAAAGTCGGCAAAAGATCCAGTATACTCACCGCATGGTCATAGGTCACGCCGGCTTTGAGTCTGCTGGGCCAGCGCATCAACATTGGGACTCGAATCCCGCCTTCCAAATGGTTGGCTTTAGTTCCGCTCAATGGCGCATTTCGGGACTTGTTTGTGTCAGACGGACCGCCATTATCATTCGTGAAGACAACCAACGTGTTGTCACTCAGCCCCGACTCCTCCAGCTCTGACAACACGACTCCGATCGCGCGGTCCATCGCGAAATTCATTGCCGCCAGGGTTTTTCGATCACCTTCTAGTTCGGGAAACAGAGCAAGGTCTTCGGGCTTGGCCTCCATGGGGGTGTGGACGGCCGTGAAAGAGAGGAAGAGGAAGAAAGGTTTCTCAGCATTGCGGGTAATGAACTCGCGTGCTTCGTCCGCCATCACGTCCGTCAAGTAGCCGTCGGGTTCAGCGAACGTGCCAAATCCATATTCCCAGCGGTCTTCCGGACGGGATTCAAAATGAGCCTCATCGTGAGCATAATAGCTGCGGGCGCCGCCACGAAATCCAATAAATTCATCAAATCCGCGTTTCAAAGGGTGATACCGGTCCGCGTTGCCCTGGTGCCATTTACCAATCAAACCGGTCTGGTATCCGAGCGTACGCAGGTGATCTGCCATAGTGGTTTGATCCAAGGGTAGTCCCATGTCATGACTGATCAATTTGCCCGACGGGCTCATATAACCGGGCACATTGTTTTCTTCGTAGCCGAATTCTTGCTGGTAGCGACCTGTAAGAAGACCAGCCCGAGACGGACCACAAACGGCGGCAGTGACATACGCTTGCTGAAAGAGGATCGATTGCTCGGCAAGGGAATCCAGATTTGGTGTTAGGAACGTCTCGCTGCCATGGAATCCGAAGTCCGCATAGCCAGCATCGTCAGCGAGGATAAGAACTATGTTTGGAGGCCTTTCTGCCTGCGGGACACCCTCAATATGGGCACAAGCGGAAGCGCTGAACGTTGCCCACAAAAGTAAGAAAATCGCGATCCGTCGTAAATTCATCTGGTTTTCCTCTCGACTCGGCAATCGACCTGAAGGCGCAGTTTCCGTCACTCAATGGTATAAGGCGACCGCTCTTCTGCTTGCCGCAAATTGTCTTCGTGCAATTGTTGGTAGTACGCCGATTGCCCGGCTGAATACTCCCAAGACTGCTGCAATATGTTATTGATGTTCTTCGCGTTCCACGCATTCCAAAGTGCTGCGAGCGCGGCTTGGCGAGATGGGTGGTTGCCAACAATATTGTTTCGTTCAGTGGGGTCTTCGATCATATCGAAGAAGCCGAGTCCAACCCCGGGCAATTCCTGCTTCAAATATTTTGCATCGGGGGTTCGAACAGCCCAGATGTGATCGGCTTCTTCCAATCGCCAGAACAGTGCGTCATGCGGAGACCCTGTGCGCTGACCGTTTAAGTAGGGTACCAGATTGCGGCCTTCTAAAACCTCATCCAGGGTTTCCTCGCCAGCCACGGAAACGGAAGTCGCTGCGATATCCAGTGTAGATACCAGGCCGTCAAACCGTTGCCCACCGGGGATGCCGTTCGGCCAGTGGGCAATAAAGGGAACACGAATACCGCCTTCCAGAAGCGCAACTTTTCCACGCCGAAACGGCGAATTGTCGGCCCAATCACTGTCTGGCTGCCAGGCCTCCGGGTATACTCCGCCGTTGTCTGACAGGAAAAAGATGAGTGTATTGTCCAATTGGCCGGTGCGGTCGAGAGCATCAACTACAAGGCCGATCCCTTGGTCCATCGCGTCAACCATGGCGGCATAGATGCGACGATCTGGATCTTCAATATAATCATATTTCGCAGCTAGCTCCTCGGGGGCTTGTAAAGGGGAATGCGGTGCATTGTAAGACAGATAGAGAAAAAAGGGCTCGTCCTCGTGGGTCTCGATAAAGTTTGCGGCGTCGCGACTTAGCGCGGTTGTGAGATACTCCTCGAAGTCGGCTGGCTGCTTGTTTCTCAGGATGGGCGTCAAATACCCGCCCGCATGAATCTCCACTTCACCCGGCATATAATTATGGCCGCCATCGAGGAAGCCATAGAAGTAGTCGAAGCCGCGATTGTTCGGCTGAAAATGAGGAGCGGCACCCAGGTGCCATTTGCCGATGATGCCTGTTGCATAGCCTTTTGATTTCAATCGGTTTGCGAGGGTGACCTCGCTGAGCGGCAGCCCCATGTTCGGATCGTGCGGCGCATAGCTGATATTGTTCTCCATCCCGAACCGCGCCTGGTATCGACCGGTCAACAACCCGGCCCGCGAAGGGCCGCAATACGGGTGCGTCACATACCCATTCTCGAAAACCACACCGTTGGCGGCAAGTGCATCTAAAACCGGCGTTTCGATTTCGGTTTCGCCGGTAAACCCAACATCATTGTACCCAAGGTCATCCGCAAGGATGACCAAGATATTTGGTCTGTCTAAGCCGAGCTCTGCCCGAGTGGTCTCTATACCAAACAAGCCTGCTGCTAGGCACGTAGCCACGAAACGGAGAACGAAATGTCGCATGAAACCCTGCTACAAACTTTATGGCTTAGCGTTAACAAGATCCATTCTTGTTGACAATAAACAACCACGCCAGAGCCATTTCAAATATGCCGTGTGACCTGACCCGTGATTTTCGGACCATTTTCGGTTGGAATTTTCCATTTATGATCCCGGTAGGGAGAAAGAAGATTCGATGAAGCGAAGCAAGTTCACAGATGCGCAGATTGCATTCATTTTGCGGCAAGCCGAAGAGGGAACTCCGATCGCGGAAGTTTGCCGCAAGGCGGGTATTGCCGAGGTGACATTTTACAATTGGCGTAAGAAGTATGGCGGCTTGATGCCGCCTGAGATGAAGCGGCTCAAACAACTCGACGAAGAGAACTTGCGGCTCAAACGGCTTCTGGCAGACCTGTCTCTGGATAAGGCGATGCTGCAGGATGTTATCAAACGAAAGCTCTAAGGCCTGATCGTAAACGCGAACTGGTGAAAGACATGATGTCTGTCTGGCGGGTCAGCGAACGGCGCGCATGTCGGGTCGTTCAAGACCATCGCTCGACCCAGCAGTATAAATCCATTCGCAGCGATCAGGCCGATTTGAAAAAGCGGATCAAGGGTAAGTAGGAAAAGCAATTGATCGAGGATCAATTGCCCGACGAACGCCGAAACGCGCGTTCGTTATGGCTATCGGCGTATCCATGTCATGCTAAAGCGCGAAGGCTGGCCGGTGAATGCCAAGCGGGTTTATCGTCTTTCTCACGAGATGGGCCTGCAGTTGCGAAACAAAACGCCGAAGCGGCGGGTCAAAGCCAAGCTCCGGGATGATCGAAAAGATGCGACCGCGGTCAATGAGACCTGGGCAATGGACTTTGTTCACGATCAACTCGTGACGGGTCGCAAGCTCAGAATTTTGACGGTCGTAGATACATACTCGCGGTTCTCACCCGTGGTCGATCCACGGTTCAATTACAAAGGAGAAGATGTCGTGCAAACCCTCGAACAGGCTTGCAAAGTCTTCGGCTATCCAAAATCGATTAGGGCCGACAACGTCCTATGTAACGAAGCGAGGTTGGAAATCGGCAACAGCTCGGTTGCTGCGTGATGGGTTTCACGCGTTCGCTTTACTTCTCCCACGCGGTTTCTGCCGTCAAGATAATTGTCTCTTCCATAGCAAACACGGGATCGAAATTTGCCCCAACCGTCCTTAATACGAGATCAGAATACCCAAGCAGAAAGCCTGATCATTATCTACGAGGTCGCGGGGTGCGCCTCAACGGCCCTAAGAGAAAGATCTCTCCGCCTGGGACCGACACTTTCAAAGAAAGGCCGGTAATCGGTTTCGGTCTTGATGACCGCAAATGCCGTGCGCGCCATTTTTGCAGCGACGGCGGTAAGTGCTTTTCGTTTTAGATCGCCATTGTCAGGATCCTTCTTGATGTAACGCCGATACTTGTCCCTGAAACTGTTTTCTCTCTGGCGGATGGCGACCTGGCCTGCCATCCAAAACACACGTCTCAGTCTGGCGTTTCCAAACTTTGAGAGTTTTGTCTGTTCGCGAAAAATCCCGGACTGCTGTGTCGAGAGGTTGAAGCCGCAATACTTCAAAAACTGACGATGATGACGGAAGCGTCGCAGGTCTCCAGCTTCCGCCAAAACCGTCAACGCATGGATCGGGCCGATGCCTGGAATGGTTTTCAGGCGTTGGAAGTCGGGGCGCTCGCCAAGCAGATCTTCGGCATGTTGTTCGATCGCATCCCGGCGCGCGATCAAGTCCCTGCCTTGCGATAAAACCAGTTTGAACATCGCGACCGAACGGGAGTCTTCAGCGAGCGGAAGCCCAATAGAATCAATGGCAACAGAGTAGATGTTATCAATCAAACGATGTTTTGACTGCTTCTTTCCGACCACATCCCAAGCCGCTTCGATAAACGCCTCACGCTCCATGCAGACGATGCTGGCCGGCGTTGGGAAGACTTCCAGAAAAGCAAGAAACCAATCACTGCGAGTAGAATTTCGAAACTGCTCTGCCTCTGGAAAATAGAGGTGCCAGAACTCTGTCTTGGTTTTGGAGATCACTTCATGCGTCTTAGAGAGCTCTTGCAAATCATTGATCCCGTGAACCAGCGGATCATACCAAATCTGGGTCAAACCTGTGCGCATCATATGCAGAATAACCTGGGCATCCTTCGGGTCATTCTTGTCCCACGAGTTGTGCATCGCTTCTCGGGTCCGGGCCATGGCGAGAGAGGAAATCGAGTGAAGCTTGAAGCCTTGCTGGTGAAAGTGCCAAGCCATCGGGCGGTGATAGTCGCCGGTCGGCTCGAAGCCGATCTGAATAGGCAGACCAAAGCCAAGCAGTCTATCGCAGAGTGATCTGTAGTCTTCGCGCGTGTGGCGAACCGAGATTCTTCGTCGTTTCTTTCCGGGAATATCGATGAGCGCCTCATTGCGATACTTGGCAACATCAATGGCTACCAAAATACTCTGCGCAGGCTTAACATCGTCACGTGTCATGACCGGTCTCCTTCTCTTTTGTGTGGTCGGCAAAACCACTTTAGAGACCTGTTGACCGGTCATGGCCACCTGCCTGCGTGATGGGCGCCACAGGTGTCCACGACCTCACTTCCCAATGTGCTATGGCCCAGAGTTTATCGCTTCGGGCTTACAAGACTGGTTGAGCAAAATCGGCATCAAGCCACTGCGCATCTATCCCGGCAGCCCTTGGGAGAATGGATACAATGAACGCTTCAATGGAACGCTGCGCCGTGAAATCCTGAATGCCGAGTGGTTTACCTCGCTCGATCAGGCTCAAACCGTCATCAATACCTGGCTCAGGCAATACAATCGTGTTCGGCCGCATCAGGCCCTGGGCATGCGCCCACCAGTCCCGGAAACCCTACTTCAAAGTGGCCCATAAAGTGGGGGCTGGACACGCCCTCCTCGAAGTGTGCCTTCCACCAATCGGGACTGTGATAGCTCTCGTAACCTGCATCCCACCCGTCGGTTTCTAAAAATACATCTGGGATCGGATTGGGCTCGTGATTGAAACACGTTTGGGCGATACCGATTTTTCCACCGGTCTTAAGTAGGGACCTCGTATACTCCAAGAGTGATTTGCTCCCTCTGAAGACGTGGAACGCTTGGAGTGCGAATATCATGTCAAATGCTCCCGGCGGATATGGCAGTCCGCTCCTGAAGTCCGTCTGGATATGCTTGATAGTGTTGGTATCGCACCCAAAGACGGTTGGAGGATCTTTGCGGTCTTCCGGCGCAATCCAAAGATCCACCCCCACCACCTGCCGTGCGCCCTGCCGGAGGAGAAGCAGGCTTGATTGTCCACGTCCACAACCAAGATCGAGAACATCCCGACCAATGACGGGTCCCAACGCGTTTGCAAGAAGTTGTCCCAGGTACAATCCACCAGGTGCCATGAACTTTCCGCTATCATACGCCGCGTCACGTCCCATCTTTGAAAGCACGGGGTGCTTCTTATCCGATAAGTAGCGAAAGTGCCGCTTCAGATCGTGCTGGTCGAGCAATTTCTCCATTCCGGTCTCGTGATTGCTGCTCAAGGGCGGTCTATCTTCAAGAACTGTAATACCATGCTGTACTGGATATGTGAAAATTAAGTGGCTTTTGAACGCTCAGTAAAACAAAGTGTCTCGGGAGTGATTTGCTTTACTTGAGTTGGCGAACACATGCTAGCCGAACTTGCCCCTCAGCCCGAAAAAGGATCTCCACTTCTGATCCGAAGCTGCGATCTTGCGCAAATACGGGCATGAGATGCTGGCCGGTTTACCCATCGTTTCGACCATGGCGAAAACCTCCAGCGCCAGTCTCTTGCCTACGCCGTCGCCCCGTCGCACTGTCGGCACCTCTATATGAGTGAGGACAAGACGCCCATCTCTTATAGAGTAGGACACAAAGGCGTCAGAGGGAGGCATGAACCAAACAAAGCGCATCGATTTCGCCTGGTGCACGATTGGTGGAACGTAAAGGCCAGCATGGGCAAGGGCACGATCAAGCTCGTTAAGCGTTGGGTTTCGCATAACCCTTTCGCCCACGATTACGGTCGGAAATTTGAGCGCATCGCTTTTGAGATGGTCTCGGAGCGCCTGAGCCGCCACACTGTTTTTTTCAATATCAAGGAATAAAAACGCAACGTTCCGTTCTGTCAGAGCATCCTTATAAGCCATTGATTTATGGCACCGTGCTGCCCCGTATAAGAGTACCCTTTTTACGGTTTCCTTTTCGTTTCTCCCACCGATATTCGCACCACAGCCCGGTGAGCAGGTCACCAGATACGCTCGACCGTTAGCGCACGATCGTTGAACACACATACGTCGCCAGCCGATTTTCCCTCCAGTGCGCTGTAGATCTGTGCCTGCGGCGAAATCCCCATCAGTTCAACACCCTCGCAGCGAAATCTGTCTGTAGCAACGGCAATAACAAAGTGCCGGCCAGCGACCTTAACGACAGCTCCGGGCTCAACACACGACTTCGGACTGAAGTCGATCAGTTTCAGTCGCTCGATATTTTGTTGATGGCTATGGACCGGTTGATCGAATGCCTCGGAGAGATCGCTCGCTAGCTCTGCCTGTGCTTGCTCGTCTGCCTCGATAGGTTCAGTTCGGTCGAGTTTGGCGCTGGCGACGAACGCAAGGTACTTTTCGCGAGCGTGCACCCAGGCGGCGCCCTCAAGCGCCAGCATTTTGTCCAAAATTTTTTGTTTATTCATCTGTATGCCTTCACCTTCGATTTTGGCTTCATCCGACCAGAAGGCTGGCCGCAGAGGTGGCTATATGGTCTCGCAAGTCGCCTACGAGGAACCAATCTTTGCCTGCTGAGCTGTACAGTCTCAGGATTATAGTGGGTGAATGTGTCAAGTGCTGCTGTCAAGCCTGATTGCCAAGGTAACCTTAGGGTGTGGGCTGATACAGATTTCTTGGAAACAGTGACTTGGCAATTCTGTTAGGAGTTGAATACCGCCTTATCGACGTCTGATGCGGGATACCTCATCCTGGGTCGCCCCGATTCGCGAGCGCGCTTTTTTATTGGCGTTTACTAAATTCAAGCACTGACCCGCTCAGTTTAATAAGCGACCGCAGATTAACACCTTTTTTGTTTGGAAAAGACGTTATACCAACAGGATGAAAAGGCTGATGCCCGCAGCCTTTGTGGGTCAAACAAATATGCTTTGGCACGGATATCACAGCTCAGACTAGCTTGATTGGATTTTGGTTTGGACAAGTTACACGCGGTTGAGGCGTTCATCGCAGTTGCGGACGAAAAGAGCTTTTCGGCCGCAGCTAGAAAATTAAACTTGAGCGCACCGTCAATTACGCGGCTGATGAATGAGCTGGAAGCCGAGCTTGGAGTGCTGTTGCTTCACAGAACCACACGGTCGGTATCGATGACTGATATCGGCGAGCGGTATCTTGAAGATGCGAAAGCAATCGTCGAAGATTTGAGATGCGCCGATGATGCTGCGCGCGGGGCCCATGGATACCCCACTGGAACACTTCGCGTTACCGCGTCCAGTATGTTCGGGAAACTCTATATCACACCGATCATAACGGAGTTTCTAGACCAGAATCCGGGAACCACCGTCGATGCGCTTTTCCTAGACCGTGTCGTGAATATTGTTGATGAGGGGATCGATATCGCAATCCGCATCGGAGAGCTTCAGGATTCGTCGCTGATGGCTTCACGGGTTGGAGCGGTGCAGCTTCAGGTCTGCGGAAGCCCGGATTATTTTACAAAGCACGGCATTCCACAAGCACCAGCAGACCTGATAAACCATCAGACCATCGGTCTTTCACTAGGCAATTTTCAGTCGGGCTGGAAGTTTGCGGACGGCGAGGTGGTAAAGCCTGCCCATCGCGCCCACTTCAACACCATTCCATCCGCGTTGAGCGCGGCGAAGGCAGGATGGGGTCTAGTGCGAGTATTGTCATACCAAATTGGGCCGGACCTTGAGAGCGGTGCGCTTCAGTCGGTTCTGCACGACTACGCGCCTGAACCCATCCCTATTCATGTTCTGCACAGGCAGGGGCGCAGAGCGTCCGCAAAGGTGCGCGCTTTTGTCGATTTAGCAGTGGGGCGCCTACGCGCGGACAAATTCCTGAACTGATCGTCCAACCAGCTTTTGACTGTTCCAAAATCCGGAATAGTCCCTTCCGGATTGGGTGTATTTCTCAAATCCGGGGAAGTTGTATCTCTCCTTTCGAAGCGACAGCTCGTCGAAAATACGAAAGGAAGAGAAGATGTCTCGTATCCAGACACCCGCCACAATCTCTGAGGCTCCGGAGGCATCACAGGCCGGCCTTCGTGCAGTCGAGGCGCAACTTGGTAGCGTTCCCAACCTTTTCAGGTTGTTCGCCAATAGCCCGTCGGCTTTGCAGGGATATATTGGTTTGAGCGGTGCACTTGCCGACGGTAAGCTCAGCGCAGCCACACGAGAACGGATCGCTCTTGCGGTCGCTGAGGTCAATGGCTGTGACTACTGCCTCGCTGCGCACTCTTATCTAGCAACCAACATTGCAAAACTTACCGGCGCGGAAATCGCTGCAAACCGGCGGGGCCGATCAAGCGATGTGAAGGCCGATGCCGCAGTTCGTTTCGCCGTTGATGTGACCCGCAGTCGCGGTCAGGTCTCTGAAAGCGCCGTGCAGTCGGTGAAGAGTGCTGGTTATACAGACGCAGAGGTCCTCGAGATCATCGGACATGTCGCGCTGAACACGCTGACCAATTACGTGAACTCGGCTCTGGACACCGAGATTGACTTCCCGGTCGCCGAACTTGTGCCAGCCTAAACACGCTCTATCCCAACAAATCTCAAAAGGAGCACGCCATGCGCCCCCCATTACCCCCATTTACTCGTGAAACCGCAGCCGAGAAGGTCAGACTGGCCGAAGATGGCTGGAATGGCCGCGATGCAGAGAAAGTTGCGCTTGCCTACACGGAAGACAGCAAGTGGCGGAACCGAAGCCAGTTCATCAACGGCCGGAAAGAGATCGTCGATTTCCTCAAGGGCAAATGGGCCGCCGAGCATGAGTATCGGCTCGTGAAGGAGCTGTTTGCCTTTGATGGGAACCGGATCGGTGTTCGCTATGCTTACGAATACCGCAATGATGAAGGCGAGTGGTACCGAGCTTACGGCAACGAAAACTGGATTTTCGATGAAGAGGGCCTGATGAAGGAACGCTACGCGGCAATCAATGATGTGCCGATCCGCGAAGACCAGCGCCTGTTCCGCTGGCCGCAAGGCCGTCGCCCGGACGACCACCCCGGCCTCAGCGATCTTGGGCTTTGATTTCTCAGCCTGTGACAACTCGCCATCAGTTTTACTCGAAATGGAAAGCACTCCATCATGACCAATCTCATCAAACTTCTTGCAGTCCTTGTCCTGATACCCACCCTTCTTGTTGGATCAGGTGCTGCCGACCCCAATCCCCAGCCCACAATTGCAGAACAGACACCCTTTGCGGTGCGATATGGAACCGAGACTGTGGACGGGCTGGACATCTTCTATCGCGAAGCCGGCGATCCTTCGAAACAGGCCGTTGTCCTGCTGCACGGCTTTCCATCATCGTCCCACATGTACCGTGACGTGCTGCGCGCTTTGGGAGACGAATATTACGTGATTGCGCCCGACTATCCGGGTTTTGGTGACAGCGCCTTCCCCAGCCCTGAGGATTATACCTACACGTTCGACAGCCTCGCCGAGACCATTGATACATTCCTCGAGCAACGGGAAATATCGAGTTATGTCCTGATGATCCAGGACTATGGCGCCCCGGTCGGCATGCGCATTGCGCTGAAACACCCCGAGCGCGTGGACGGCATCATTTCCATGAACGGTAACGTCTACGAAGAAGGCATCAACGAAGCTGGCTGGGGTCCTGTCATCTCTTACTGGAGTGAAAAGACGCCGGAGATTGAGCAGCAGATCATCGGGAATGTGTTCACGCTCGACGCGCTGAAATGGCAGTACACGCACGGTACCCGCAATCCGGAGGGAATCCTGCCGGATAATTGGAATCTCGATTTTCAGAAGTTGAACCGCCCAGGCGCGTACCGGATGGCCCTCGACCTCTTCTTTGACTACCAGGAGAACATCAAGCGCTACCCCCAATGGCAAGCCTATATTCGCGAGCATCAGCCGCCCATGCTGGTCATCTGGGGAAAGAACGACGCTTTCTTCCCGCCAGCTGGCGCTGAAGCGTTCAAACGCGATGTCGAAACGGTTGATTTCTATCTGCTGGATACTGGACACTTCGCGCTCGAGGAGGAAGCTCCCTTCATAATCGACCGTATGCGCAACTATCTGGCCAATCTGCCTGCGAAGTAAGCCAAGCGTCTGATATCTGACCCACTGGCGGCCTATTCACCCTGAAGGGTCGCCAGTGCTTGCACAGAAGGGAAGATCATGATCACCGCATTATACAAGTACCCCGTTAAAGGTCTTACAGGGCAGAAGCTCGGCACTCTGGAGCTTGTTGCTGGTGAGGGTATTGTCGGAGATCGGGAAATCGCAATCACCAGAACAGCTAGCGTTTTCGACCCCGTGGCGCCAAAAGCCTTTCCCAAGACCCAGTTTCTCATGTTGGCCCGTGATGAGGATCTGGCCAGGCTTTCGAGCGAGTTCGATGAGGCAACGCAAGAACTTACGGTTAGAGAAGGCGATCAGATCCGTTTGAAGGCTTCTGTCGCGACGTCGACCGGGCGAAATGAGATTGCTGGTTTTTTCTCGACTTATCTCAACAAGGACGGTTTGGAGCCCCGCGTGGTTCGTGCGCCGGCCCACAAGTTCACCGACATCAGCGTCATCTCGCCGGAAAAGATGCGTGCCATCTCCCTGATCAATCTTGCCTCAGTACGGGCGCTGGCCGATGCGCTTGGCAAGCCCGTCGACATTCGCCGGTTCCGGGCAAATGTCTATTTCGACACCGGCACGCCATGGGAAGAGTTTGGTTGGCTTGAACGTACGATTGCCATCGGGCCGGCCCGGGCAAAATGCGTAATGCTGACAAAGCGATGCCCCGCCACCGAGGTCAACCCGGATACGGGCGAGCGCGACATCGCACTGCCGGTCGAGCTTCGAAATCATTTCGGCCATGGCGACATGGGTATCTATGCGGAGGTCGAGACCTCCGGCGAGGTGCGCATTGACGACCCCGTTCAGATCATCTGAAACCTCAGCACTTTCCAACTTTAACATGCATTCTTGTCCACCCTTGAAAGGAAAACATCATGAACTCGAAATTCCCGGCAAGCGCCGCGCCGATCAAACTCTTTCGGCATCCGAAATCGGGGCATTGTCACCGCGTTGAGCTGATGCTCGCATTCCTCGGCATTCCCTATGAGACTGTCGACCTGGACATGGCAAACGGAGCGCACAAGGCACCTGAGTACCTCGCGGTAAGCCCCTTTGGCCAGGTTCCGGCGATTGATGACAACGGAACGAAGCTTTCCGATAGCAACGCCATTCTGACTTACCTGGTGGGCAAGTATGGCGATGACCATGACTGGCTTCCAACCGATCCAGTTAAGGCGGCTGAGGTCCAGCGCTGGTTGTCTGTCGCTGCGGGCGAGATTGCCTACGGGCCGTGCGCCGCACGTCTGGTGACAGTATTCGGGGTAGGCCTCGATTGGGATAATGCCAAGGCAATTGCGGACAGGCTCTTCACAGTGCTTGAGGGGGTCCTCGCGGACCGGGCGTTCCTAACTGGCGACACCATCACCATCGCAGATGTGGCGGGCTACAGCTACATCGCGCATGCGCCGGAGGGCGGTGTCTCGCTCGAGGCCTACCCCAACGTCCGCGCTTGGCTTGGCCGGATCGAGGCCCAGCCACGCTTTGTAGGCATGGCGAAATCGCCAATTGCTGCCTAACTCACCTATCGGCACGGAGGTGCCGGTTAGCAAAAAGAAGCATCAGAAGAGGTACTGACGATGTCCGATATTCACGAACCGGCACCTTCCCCCTGGCACGATGGGGAGATAGCGCTCCAGAAGAAACTCGGCGTGGCCGAGCGGATGGAACAGATCGGTCACCATGCGATCCGGCCGTTTATGCCGGATCAGCACAGGGAATTTTTCGCCCAACTCCCCTTTATTGTCGCGGGGAGCGTCGACTCCGACGGCGATGCCTGGGCGACCCTGATACCTGGCCGGGCCGGCTTCATCTCCTCCCCGAGCAATAAGCGCCTTGATTTTGCCGCGAAACTGGATCCTTCCGATCCGGTCACGTCTCAACTGCGCGACGGTGCAAGTGTCGCTCTTTTAGGTATCGAGTTGCATACCCGTCGGCGCAACCGCATGAATGGTCTTATCTCCATGCATAAAGACGGCACGTTCGGCGTTGATGTGGTGCATTCCTTTGGAAACTGCCCGCAATATATCCAGATGCGTCAGTATGAGTTCGTCCGCGAGCCGGATGTCTTTTCAGAAAAACCCGTGCGGGAGACCAGCGCGCTCGATCCGGATATGAGGAAACGCATAGAAGCTGCGGATACATTTTTTGTGGCCTCATATGTCAATCTCGAGGAGGGCCGTCAGGTCGATATCTCACACCGAGGTGGCAAGCCGGGGTTCGTCAGAGTGAGCAACGACGGAACGCTGACCATTCCAGATTATGCCGGAAATCTGTTTTTCAATACGCTTGGCAATCTTGTGAAAAACCCCAGAGCTGGTCTGGTTTTTCCTGACTTTGAAACCGGCGATATAATCCACTTGACAGGAGATGCGGAAGTCATTCTGGAGTCACCTGCGATCGCGGCCTTCGAGGGCGCAGAGCGCTTGTGGACGTTCAAGCCTAGGAGGATTGTCTGGCGCCAGGATGCGCTGCCACTGCGATGGTCGTTCAAGGAATATTCGCCGAACGTAATGATGACAGGAACATGGGAAGAGGCTGCGCAGCGCCTTGAGGCGGAGACGCTCAAAACACAGTGGCGGCCATTTCGTGTTCAGCGCGTGGTTGATGAAAGCACGGTCATCAAATCATTCTGGCTCGAACCGGCTGACGGGAAGGGCCTGGCACGCCACGAGGCGGGGCAGCACTTGCCAATCCGGATCGAAATCGCCGGAGAAAGCAAGCCGCTTCTACGAACTTACACGCTTTCCGTGGCGCCGTCAGATTCCGCGTACCGCATAAGTGTGAAAAAAGACGGTAAGGTCTCGAACTTCCTACATAACAAAATCAAACCGGGCGACATGATCATGGCGCGGGCGCCGCAGGGCGCATTCACGATTGAAAGTGATAAGATGCGCCCCGCGGTCATGCTAGCAGCGGGGGTCGGGATCACTCCCTTCGCCGCGATGCTTCGACACCTCCTGTTCGAGGGTCACCGCACGCGTGGAATCCGACCGGCGTGGTTGTTCCAGGCTGCAAAGTCCTACGAGGAGCGCGCCTTCGACAAGGAGTTCGAGGAAATACTGGAACAGGGGCAAGGTAATTTCCGGCTCGTCCGGCTGCTCAGCCAAACGGACGAACCTCGAAACGCGCAAAAAGGGGTGCAGGGGCGCCTTTCGATCGACGTATTGAAGGCGGTTCTTCCGTTTGACGACTATGATTTCTACTTGTGTGGTCCGCCTACTTTCATGGAAGACTTGTACAATGGTTTGCGGGACATGAATGTCCCCGACAAGAGAATCTTCTTCGAATCCTTCGGCCCTGCCTCCGTGCAGAGACGCCCGGACGCTGGGGGTGGCAAGCCAGTGAGGCCAGGGCCCTCCACAGAGCCGGTCAAAGTGGTCCTTGCAGCGTCTGGCAAGGAGGCCAGTTGGACGCCGGAAGCTGGTAGCCTATTGGAGCTTGCAGAGGCGCGCGGTGTTTCACCACCTTTCAGCTGCCGGATGGGGAGCTGTGGCTCGTGTAAGACCAAATTACTTAAAGGCACAGTGACTTATGAAGACGAGCCAAGCTTCCCGGTAGAGGATGATGAGGCGTTACTGTGTTGCGCGGTTCCGGCAATCCAGGAGGCTGACGAAGACGCCATCGTTCTCGACGTCTAGCCTCATTCTGTTATTCCAGATTTCGGAATAATAATATTCGGTTTTTGATTATTATTTTATTCCGGGGAGTGTCTAACTTGGCTCCAGAGGCGGCGGAAAAGAGATTCTGCCGCAGAGCCCCCCACTGAAAGACCGGGCAAGACACGGAGCCAAGATATGGCAGAGAATACTTACATCCTTCCGGGTAAGCGCACACCGTTTGTCAAGACGGGCAGAGCGTTCGTCGATCAGACCCCGCTAACCCTTTCCGGAGAAGTGCTGAAAGCGATGCGCGGTAGTGCACGCCCCGACCTTATAGTGTGGGGTCAGGTTATTCCAAGCGTTGCATACTCGAACGGTGCTCGCGAAGCGGCGCTGGATGCGGGCCTTGAAGACTCTATCCCGGCATATTCTACGCAACTGGCCTGTTCCACCAGCATGATGGGAGCCATCCAGGCTGGTGGCTTGCTCGGAAAGGGGGGGATTGACCGCGTCCTCGTGGGCGGTGTCGAACAGATGAGCCGGGTTCCGCTTGCTTTCACTGACGAGGCAACTGCGCGTCTAATGGCGCTGGCCCAGACGAATCCTGCAGCACTTCCTGAGGCTTTGTCGAAGCTTAGCTTTAGCGATGTGAATTTGCCGACAAAAGGGTGGTCGAACCGGATCTCCGGTCGCACAATGGGTGACCATATGGAAGAGACCGCGAAGCAATTCTCGATCGCCCGGTCTCGCCAGGACGAGATTGCGTATGCCAGCCACATCAACGCTGTGAAGGCGCAGGAGCGTGGCTTCTTCGATGATCTCATCATCCCAGTTGGTGATGTCGTTGCTGACGGTTTGGTGCGTCCCGGCACGTCCCTGGAGAAACTGGCCGCTTTGAGGCCCGTTTTTGATGCTGAAAATGGGACGCTTACGGCAGGTAATTCTTCGCCTCTGACCGATGGTGCCGCAGGCGTCTGGGTAGTTAACGATAAGGGGCGGGATGAGCTTGGGCATTTGCCTGCTGCGAAACTGATTGATTTCGAGATCGGTGCTGTGGACTTTAGCGATGACGGCATGCTGATGGCGCCCGCTTATGCCATTTCGAGGTTACTCGCTCGCCACGGGCTGGCCTTTGCGGACATAGACCTGTTCGAGATCCATGAGGCGTTTGCAGCGCAAGTTCTGGCCAATGTCGACGTCGCGTCGAACCCGATAGCGCGGTCGCTTTACGCTAAGACAGACGCTGACTTCGGCGCGTTTCCTTGGGATCGGCTCAACCCGAATGGCGGAAGTCTGGCGATTGGCCATCCGTTTGGTGCGACTGGCGCGCGGATCCTAAGCCAAGCTGTGAAAGAGCTCGATGACCTCTGGCCCGGTGCAAAGGCGCTGGTTTCGATTTGTGCCGACGGTGGCCAAGGCACAGTTGCGCTTATGGAGCGCGCTTAAAAGACCAGCTGGGGCGCCTTCGGTAGCCCCAGCTCACTCAACAATAGAGGAGAATTGAAATGTTTAACGATGGGTATGACTCATTTTGTCTTTCGGTGATTGCGAACAGTTTGGGGCATGGCGCTGTGTTTGTTGCAACTGACACATACTGTGGCTGCCACGAGTATTTGCAGCTCGACGAGACACGAGGCGGGCAGTCTCAGGCGCGCTCTGCAACCTCGAAGGCGAGCCCCCCCAGAAACGCCCAACTAGGCGACATAACGGGATTTGGATTTATTCGATTTTGGTATGAGGTAGATCAGATTTCTGGGCGTTCTGAACCCAGCCCCGAAAACCCACCTGATCACCATCAAAACTAAAGACACCGGGTAAGTGAGGCGGTTGCGAGATGCAATTCCATCGGAGGTATATCATTTTGGTTCTCGTGTTGTGCGGGGCATGGTTCACGGCGGCAGCATCCGAAGGCTCAATGCGCGACATTTCGAATGGATTGCCGAAGCGCCATATGAGCCTCACGGAAGCATCGAAAGATGGGGATACACCCGTCTGCCCGTGCACGGTCTTCTCGATCGAAGGGGGGGGCTAATGGGACATCAAAAAGACAACGGCTATTTCGCGACGCTTGCGGCTCTTGCCTCCGTTTGTGCTGCGCTGGCCAATTAGGCGCCTAAACAACCAAGACTGATCTTGAAACATCTAACCAGAAAAGCAGATAGAAATGAAACGTAACATCACACTCTACACGATGGGACACTGCCCATACTGCGCCCGCGCGAAAGCCCTGCTGCGCGAAAAGGGTGTAACAGACTGGACGGAGTTTGACCTTGAGGTCGTTCCGGAAAAGCGTGGTGAAATGGTCGAGCGCTCAAACGGGCGCCGAACAGTCCCGCAAGTCTTCATCGACGGCTTCCATGTTGGTGGTTCTGACGACCTGTTCCGCTTGGATGCGGCAGGCGGTCTGGGCCCGCGGTTGAAGCCCCACATCAACGCGTAGCTCAGTCCATGCAGAGGACAGCATGATGGCTCGACGTGGCGTAGATGTGGCTAGAGTGGGCGCAAGTACGACCGGTATAACGGCGTATCGCGAAGCAGCAAAATATCCCGACCGTATCGCGCTTATCGATGGTGGGCCGCTCGCAACAGGTCATCCCCTTGGAGTAGCTGGCGCGCTTCTCCTCAGCCGGGCGGTCGAAGAAGTCTCAGATCACCTGTCGGACAAGCTGTGCAATGGCCTCAGTATGCGCCGATCATGGGCAAGGCAAAGTTGTTTAGCTGCGTCGTCCAAAATCAGTAATCATTTCGGAACGGGATTCAAACCCCCGGCTTCGGTTCACAGCCCCGGGAGGGATAAATGTTAGACGTCTATACTGCTCATACGCCCAATGGCGTGAAAATTCCGATCGCCTTGGAAGAAATGGGCGAGCGCTACAACCTGAACATCCTCGACCTAAATCGACAAGACCAGAAACAGCCTGATTTCCTGAAGATCAATCCGAATGGTCGTATCCCGGCTATTGTTGATCACGATGGGCCCGGCGGCAAACCAATCCGCGTCTTTGAGAGCGGCGCAGTCCTTTTATACCTGGCGGAGAAGTTTGGAAAGTTACTGCCTTCGGATCCGGCGCAACGCATTGAAGCTATCGCGTGGACCTACTTTCAAACCGGTGGCATCGGCCCGATCATGGGACAGGCCGGTTATTTCAGGCGCAATTTTCCTGAGTTTCAGCCCGGCTTTGATCGCTTTTTCAATGAGAGTGTAAGGCTTGTTGGCGTGATGGAGGCAGCCCTTGAAAGCAGCCCCTACCTTGTTGGCGACGACCTAACGATTGCCGACATCATGCACATCGGATGGATCGATCGTGCGCCAGATTACTTTGGGCTGGATCTCTCGACCTTCCCTGCCGTTGAAGCTTGGCGTCAGCTAATGCTCGCCCGAGATGGCGTTCAAACAGGGTTCGCCGTTTTCACCTGACGGCGCACCCGGGCAAGAATTTATTGAAACAAAAAATTTGGAGAAGATGATGTCTGACTATGAATTCGATGTCGCCATTCTTGGGGCGGGTACAGCGGGTATGGCCGCTTACCGCGAGGCGGTAAAATATACAGATCGCATCGCGTTAATTGATGGCGGACCGCTAGGTACGACGTGCGCCCGCGTTGGGTGTATGCCCTCAAAGTTGCTGATCGCTGCAGCAGACGCGGCTCACCACACACGCCATACGCAACAGTTTGGTGTAACCTCGTCTGTTGCTGAGATTGACGGTAAAGCTGTAATGGCGCGGGTGCGAAGTGAGCGTGACCGGTTCGTGGGCTTCGTTCTGGAAGCTGTCGAAGGGTTCAATCCGGACCATATCATCCGCGAATATGCTGAGTTTGTAGACGATCACACATTGCGCCTTTCAAATGGGCGCAAGTTGACAGCGGACCGGATTGTTATTGCGGTTGGTTCGCGGCCAAATATCCCGCCGCCTTTCGAAGCCGCTGGTGACCGGTTGATCGTCAATGATGACGTTTTCGACTGGGAAGACCTGCCGGGTTCGGTGGCGGTATTTGGCGCTGGTGTGATCGGATTGGAACTCGGACAGGCGCTCAGCCGTCTTGGGGTCCGGGTCCGGCTGTTCGGACGGGACAACTTTGTCGGTCCTCTGACCGACCCGGTTGTGCGCGACTATGCAGGTAAAACATTCGAAGCGGAATTCCCGGCCGTGTGGCATGCCGATACCCGGATTTCACGAGATGGCGATCAGGTCGTCGTGCGATGGTCCGACGCTCCGGAAGATGAGGAGAGATTTGACTATCTGATCGCAGCGACAGGACGCCGGCCAAATCTGGATAAGATTGGCCTTGATAAGACAAGTCTGCCGCTGACTGAACGTGGTGTTCCAATTTATGACCCTCTTTCAGGGCGGGTGGGCAAGAGTCACGTCTTCGTCGCGGGTGATGCGACTGTCGATCTGCCGCTTTTGCACGAGGCTGCCGATGAAGGGCGTCTGGCTGGTGAGAATGCAGCGCGTTTCCCGCACGCCTATCGTAGAGCCCGGCGCACCTCTCTTGGTGTGGTGTTTTCAGATCCGCAGATTGCGATGGCTGGCGCAACCTATCGGTCACTTGTCGATGCAGGTGTCAATTTTGGAATCGGAGAGGTCTCATTTGAGGATCAGGGGCGTGCGCGTGTTATGGGTGTGAACAAAGGCGTCCTTCGTGTCTATGCAGCAAAGGATACGGGGCGCTTCCTGGGCGCGGAGATGGTCGGACCATCCGCTGAGCATATCAGTCATCTGCTGGCCTGGGCCATTCAGGGCAATCTGACCGTGGAGCAAGTCTTGCAGCGCCCCTTCTATCATCCGGTGATCGAAGAGGGGGTTCGCACGGCGTTCCGCAAGCTCAATCATGCTCTTGGGTTCGGTCCCAACCCACCTCTTGGGTGCATCGACTGTGGACCTGGCGCTTAGTTCGGTTTGGATGTTTGCATTCAGCCTGAGGCGCGGGCGAAGACATGCGGGTTAGCATCCTCGCTTTAGCACCTTAGGCTTCTATTGCGCTGTCGCGCGTAACATCCAGGCCGTCTTCTCGTGTAGTGTAATGCGCGGTGCCACCACATCGGCTGTGGCATCGTCCCCAATGTCTTCAGCGATACGCAGAACGTCGCGCGCCGACTTCGCAATTTGCTCGTGTCCACTTGCGAGTGTGACTACCATCTGCTTCCAGTCGGGCGTACCGTTTTCCTCTTCAATCGACGACAAAGACGAAATCCGTTTGTAGGAACCCGGGGCATATTCGCCGAGTGCACGGATGCGCTCGGCGAGTTCGTCCACCGCTGTCCACATCTCGGTGTACTGCTCCATAAACAATGAATGCAGTTGTTGAAAGTGCGGGCCTTCGACGTTCCAGTGATAGCCATGTGTTTTCAGGTAAAGAGAGTACGTGTCAGCCAAAAGCTTTTCGATGGCTCGGGCGGACCGCAAACGGTCACTTTCTTTTATTCCAATATCAATTTTCATGGGGGGCTCTTTTGCTTTTTTCTGATCCGGCCTCGCGATTAACGCAAAAAACAAGATACGCCAACAGCGATAGGTGCTAAGCGATTGCATGGGTTAAAGCTTTGGGCGAGCAGTGAAGGAGGAGCCGGTATGAAATTGAATTCGTTCGGTTCGGGGAAAGGGATTTCGCGGGGTAGCGGTCGAGCTGGCCTGTCCTTTACCATCTGAAACTTTGACCTGGCCTAATCAGCACATCCGCTTCGCGAAGTTACGAGAGGACGGCCTCAGTCGCGTAACTTCTCGGCCATTATTCTCTCCCGAACAGATTCTTTGTATCACCAAAACATCCCTCCAGTTCAGGGACATAGTTCACTGGGGCGCGTTCGACGCACATACCGGTGCTCCGGCGCGCGGTCCCAAGGCTCGCCTCGTTCACATCAATCTCAAATATCGCTGTCTTTCGAACGAATTTTAGCACGTGTCTGCGGATCCAGGTCCTCGGTAAGGTTTCTCGACAAGCGCCGATGAACGCGAGCACCGCGTCACAGCAGAGACCTAGGGGTGTATTCAGCACTGACCGGACGGACAAGCCCATGAAATCGCCGAATTCGTCGGACGAGAGCTAGTATTGTCGTCAGTAGCCTTTAAATCGAGGTGGACGTTTCTGGGTAAAAGCGGCGACTCCTTCCTGATAATCTCGGCTTTGACCAAGTAATTTCATTGTGTCCCGTTCGAGATCAAGATGTTGTTCTAGGCTGTGCTGGCTTGCGGACCTTACAAGCTTACTCGTTGCTGCTAATCCGCGCGTCGGGCCCGATGCCAATTTAGTGGCAATTTCTTCTAGCCGGGCCGGATACAGGTCTACATCCACGCTTGCCCAAATCAGGCCCCAGCGTTCAGCTTGGTCGGCCGAAATCGGCTCGCCTGTCAGCGCAAGTCCAAGCGCGCGCGATTGCCCGATGAGTTTCGGAAGAAGCCATGATGCTCCTGAGTCTGGCACTAGACCCAGTTTGGAAAACGATAGCACGAATTTTGCCGTGCTCGCAGCGATCACGATATCGCAAGCCAGTGCAATACTGACGCCTGCACCAGCTGCGACGCCGTTGATTCCACAAATGACCGGTACCGGCAAATTAATGAGTCGGCGTATGAGCGGATTGTAATCTCGATCCAAAGACGCTCCCAAATCTGGTGGGGCATTGTCCGCGCCAGGTTGACGATCTCCGAGATCTTGACCCGCACAAAATCCACGACCCGTTCCCGTAAGAACCAACACGCGGATACTTTCATCGTGCTCAATAACATCAAGCGCAGATCGAACTTCGCAATGCATTTCACGAGTAAAACTGTTCAGCCGTTCTGGGCGATTGAGTTGTATCCAAGCCAAACCATCGTGGTTGGTAAAGATAATCGTATTGAATGACACGGCTATTTCTCCGTTGCGGATTGAAATTGCCTGATCTGGCTCGCGTGAAATAGGCTGTCGCCTAACTGATGATCAATCATAATCAATCGTTTCGCCATATGGCTTGCAGGGTATTCCCAGCTCATGGCGATACCGCCGTGCATTTGAATGACTTCCTCAGCGACCAGTTTTCCGGTGCGGCCGATCAAATTCTTGGCCATCGAAATCGTGCGGCGTCCTCCGGGCGTCGTGTATTGGCTAGCAGCAAGTATCGTGATTGAACGAGCTTGCTCTATTTCGATGCTCAGATCTGCGACTCTATGACGCAGCGCCTGAAAGCCCGAAAGCGGCGATCCGAACTGTCTGCGTTGCTTCAGGTAATCTGTCGTCTGCCCTATTAACGCGTCCATGATGCCGACCGCTTCAGCGCAGAGTGCTAACCGTCCAGCGTCAAGGGCTTCCTGTAAGAATACGCCAGCGTTATCGTTCAGACAAGTTGCAATGCTCTTGTCAAACACGATATCCCCGGCGCCGCCGCCATCAATCATGCAATAGGATTTCGATTCAAATTCTTCGACCAGAAAAATTCCAATTCCATTGGAATGAACTGCCGCGACGACGAGCATATCGGCGCTGGGTGCACCATAAACAACGCTTTTGTGACCACTCACGGTCCATTGGCCTTGATTGTAGGAAGCTATGGTCGTGAGGTCTTCGAGGCTTTCCGCACAATCTGGCTCAAATATGGCTGCAGCAACTTTGGCGCGCCCAGACAAAACGTCATCCAACTTCGAATATCCCGCCTCAGCCAAAAGACGCGTTCCCAATAAATAACCAAGCATTGGCTCCGGACTAAGGCTGCGTCCAATCTCTTCAAAGACAGTTATTATGTCGAAACCTTTGCCACCGTAACCGCCATAGGTTTTATCGATCAAGACTCCTGGGATCCCCAGCTCGCAAAGGCCGTCCCAAACTGTGGGAGAATGAAACGGGAAGACGTATGCATATTGTGCCCTCGCTTCGAGAGGGCATTCCGCCGACAAGAACCGTCTTAGCGTAGAAGAGATTAGGGAGCGATCTTCGGTCTGATTAAAATCCATGATCAGTCTCCGAAAATATCTCTGGCAATAATGTTTCGTTGAATTTCGCTCGAACCGCCGTAAATTGTGAGCTTGCGTTGATCGAAATATACCGACGCAGCGTTGGCCGCTTCCGCTGGAATACTCAATTCTCCATCACGGATTGGCGCCGCATGGAAAATTGCTGCCTCTGGTCCAAGCGCTGAACGATAAAGCGCACTGATGTCTTGGCGAATTTGAGTTCCCTTGATCTTGAGCATTGACGCGACAGCTCCCGGTGCCTTGCCTTCTTCGGCAGCACTCAGCATTCGCAAGTTCGTTATTTTGAGCGCTTCGAGATCTGTCTCAAGCTCGGCTATCTTATGCGCAAAGATTTCATTGTCTTCTAATGGACGCCCAGAACGATTGATAGATTTCGTGAGCCGAACAAGCTTGCTTAGATCGCGCTGCGAAAAGCCGACCGCGGCGAGATTGGTTCTCTCATGTCCAAGCAGATATTTCGCTATCGTCCATCCTTGGTTTTCAGCACCGACAAGATTTGAGGTCGGTACGCGCACATTCGTGAAGAAGACCTCGTTTACTTCATGCTCGCCATTGAGGAGACGGATCGGACGAACTTCAATCCCATCTGCCTCAAGATCCATCAACAAGAAACTGATACCTGCCTGCGGTTTGACGTCATGCGACGTTCGAACGAGGCAGAATATTTTGTTCGCGAATTGGGCGAACGTCGTCCAAGTCTTCTGTCCGTTGACGATATAGTGGTCACCGTCTCGATCTGCCCGTGTGCGAAGGCTCGCCAAATCCGATCCCGCACCCGGCTCCGAATAACCTTGGCACCACCAATCTTCGCCCGACAATATCCGCGGCAAATAGGTTGCCTGTTGTTGAGCACTCCCGAATTCGATTAAGACCGGACCGAGCATACGTAGCCCAAATGGCACAATGCGCGGAGCGTTGGATCGTACGCACTCCTCTTCGAAAATATGGCGTTCTACGACACTCCAGCCTGGGCCACCAAACTCAGATGGCCATGTCGCGGCTAGCCAACCTTGCTCGTTGAGAATCGCATGCCAAGTCTGCATATCCTCTTTGGTCAACGTCTCGGCCAACAACCCCTTTTTCGCGAGATAAGCGGGCAATTTTTTAGCTAGGAAATCGCGGATTTGATCACGAAACTCCAATTGCTGAGTTGTGTAGTTGAGATCCATGTAAGCGCTCTTAGTTCAATTCAGAAAAGTTGGAACCAGTCTTGGCTAACTGCGCAATGATCTCTGGAACATTCCAATAAAAAGGGTCGTCCTGCGCGAAAGTTTCGATGCGGCGTTCAATTTCATCAAGGCCTAACTGATCGGCATAGTGGAGAGGTCCGCCTCGGTGTCGTGGAAAGCCGTATCCGAATAAGAGTACAGCATCGACATCAATTGGTCGAAGCGCAATTTTGTCTTCGACCACTCGGGCTGCTTCTACCACCATAGCGGTCATGTAACGAGCGACAATTTCTTCATCGCTGAACCGTTTCGGCCTGACAGACTTTTGCATACGCTCAGCTGCGATAAACGATTCAACCGCAGGATTAGGCGATCGCGTACCGTTGTCGTAGACATAGTAACCTTTGCCGGATTTGCGTCCAAACCAACCTTCCTCACAAAGACGATCAGCCACATCGACATAGCGCTCTTCGGGCGGACGTGATGGTGCAAGGCGCTTTCGGGTGGCCCACCCAATATCAAGACCGGCAAGATCGGCGACAGAAAATGGTCCCATAGCAAACCCAAAGCCTTCGAGAGCTTGGTCAATTTGCTGTGGGCTGGCTCCATCGAGCATCAAATAGTCCGCAGCCTTTCTGTAATGCGATAGAATTCTGTTTCCGATAAATCCGTCACACACTCCTGATCTCACCGCGATTTTGCGCAGTTTCTTCGCCAGAACGAATCCCGTTGAAACAACTTCTTGAGCAGTCTCTTCCGCCACGACGACTTCGATCATCCGCATGACATGAGCGGGAGAAAAGAAGTGGAGGCCTATCACATCTGCTGGCCGTGACGTCGATGAGGCAATCGCATCGACATCCAAATAAGATGTATTCGTCGCAAGAATACAGTCAGCCTTGCATGCGTCGTCGAGTTTTGAAAACACCTCTTTCTTCAAGTTGATGTCTTCAAACACAGCTTCTATCACCAGGTCCACATCGCTCAGTTCGCTATAGTTTGTTGATAGAGTGAGTGAGGAACACGCCTGATCGAACTGATCTTGCGTCAACTTTCCGCGCTTCAGGGCGCCTTGCAGATTCTCCTCGATGGTGGTGCGAGCAAATTTCAATCGATCATCGCTCATTTCGATCAATGTGACACCGATCCCGGCGATCAAAAGGCTGGTTGCGATCCCTGACCCCATCGTCCCGCCGCCAATGATTCCGGCGATCGTGATTTTTCGGGGTGTGGCGCCGGACTCCGGTATCTGAGCCACTACACGTTCGGCAAAAAAGGCATGAACCAAAGCGGCACGTTCGGTGCTTTTTAGAGCTTCAGAGAAAATCTCTCGCTCAACCAGCAACCCCTCGTTTAGGGGAAGAGATGACTTTTCTATCGCGTCGAGTGCGCGCAAGGGGGCCTGAAGAACCGGGCGGACAGTCAGCAAAGAATTGCGAAGAGCACCGATCGCTTCTGCATCCGTTTGAGGTGGTAGTTGATGCGTCCGCTGAAGCCCCAACTCATTGTTGGCCAATTTTAGCGCGAAGGTTTCTGCCATCTCACGTGCACTTCCGTCAGTGACTTGATCAAGAAGCCCTGCTTCCAGCGCTCTCTGCGCCGAGATGGGTTTACCAGACGTAATCATCTCGCTCGCAATTTTAACTCCAGCTAGCCGCGGCGCGCGCTGGGTCCCACCTGCGCCAGGGATTAATCCGAGAGAGACTTCCGGAAACCCCACTCTGACGCCTGAAATGCCAATACGGGCCTGGCATGAAAGTGCAAGCTCCAACCCGCCGCCCAGGGCATTGCCGTGAAGGATCGCAACAATGGGTGCAGGCGAGTGCTCAAGCGCATCGCAGACCTCGGGCAGACTAGGAGCTTGAGGAGGTTTCCCAAACTCTCGAATATCAGCACCAGCCACGAATGTACTGCCGACGCCATACAGTCCAATTGCCTTCAAATTCGGCGTGTCAGACAATTCCTCTATCGCTTTAATCAGGCCTAACCGCACGGCGTGGCTAGCTGCATTTACGGGAGGATTATTGATCGCAATAAGCGCAATGTCGCCCGATCGCTCTATGGTAACTTCGGCCATTAGTCTCTAGCCCTTTCAATTACCATTGCGATTCCTTGCCCCACGCCAACACACATTGACAGACAAGCGTAACGCCCTTCCGTTTCTTCAAGGGCGCGCATAGCGGTCAGTATTATTCGCGTGCCGGATGCTCCAAGGGGGTGGCCGATTGCAATTGCGCCGCCATTTACGTTCAGCCTGCTATCGTCGGGTGCGAGATTAAGCTGCTTGCAGCACGCTAGTACCTGAGTGGCGAAAGCCTCATTGATTTCAATAATGTCCATGTCATCAAGACAAAGCCCGGCACGTGCCAGTGCTTTGGGGACAGCATATGCAGGGCCGATGCCCATAGTGCGAGGTTCTACACCAGCAATCGCGCCCGATAGGATGTGCGCACGTGGACGCACACTCTTAAGGCCGCCCCCAATTAACAGAGCTGCGGCGCCATCATTCACCCCGGAAGCGTTGGCAGCCGTTGTAACCCCGCCGCTATAGATCGGCTTGAGTCGAGCTGCCTTTTCCAACGTCGTACCGGGACGCGGATGTTCATCAGTATCAATAATAAGCGGTTCAGACTTGTGCTGCGGGATTGATACGCTGGTGATCTCGTTTGTAAAGAATCCGCGTGCTCGCGCAGATTCGTATGCGACTTGGCTGCGCACTGCATATGCGTCGGCTTGGTCTCTAGTGATTTCAAAATCGATTGCCAAATTGTCAGCAGTTTCTGGCATCGCGAAATCGCCAAAAAGCCGCGCCATCTCAGGATTTGGAAAACGTGTTCCGATCGTGGCATCATAGATTTCAGGTTGTCGGTCCCATGCTTTAGGAGACTTCGCTACGACAAAGGGTGCGCGTGTCATGCTCTCAACGCCCCCAGCCAGATAAAGATTACCTTCACCGACGCTAACGGATCTTGCTGCAGACAAGGCGGCTGACATACCAGACCCACAAAGACGGTTCACCGTGACGCCACCAGCCTGGATTGGAATACCCGCCATCAATCCTACAAAACGAGCAATATTTCGGCTGTCCTCACCCGACTGGCAGACATTTCCTAGAATGACATCTTCGATAGCTTCCGCGAGGGTGGGGTGTCTGGAGATAAGTGACTTTATCAGCTGAACGGCAAGGTCATCAGGCCGCACAGAACTTAGCGCGCCAGCATGACGCCCAAACGGAGTCCTAAGACCATCATAGATGACTGCATCCAGCATATTGTAAACCCCTCCAGTGCTCAAACATCTTATATCAAACTATGATGTATCGAATAATGTTTATCGAAAAGAGGCCATTGTGACGCAATCCTGCTGCATCTGGCGCGCCAACAGCAGATATGATGCAAAGCACTAATTCACCCCGAGGTGTTATTCTGAGGCACCCAGAATGGCTTTGGTTTCCAAAAACTCTTCAAGTCCAAACGCTCCCCACTCGCGCCCATTTCCGGATTGTTTGTACCCGCCAAACGGTGCGTAAAGATCTGCTGCAGCTCCATTCACATTGATCTGTCCCGCTCGAATTTTCGACGCGACCTCAAGGGCGATTTCTGGTGGACCTTGGACATATCCTGCTAGGCCGAATTCAGTGTCATTGGCGATTTCGATTGCTTGATCGAGTGTGTCATAGGGGATGATACAGAGTACTGGCCCGAAGATTTCCTCGCGCGCTATGCTCATTTCATTTGTTACATTCCCGAAAACGGTTGGTTGAACATAAAAACCACGATTCAGCCCCGCCGGTCGGCCTGGCCCGCCAGCAATCAGAAGTGCTCCTTCCTTGATCCCATTTTGTATATGGGTTTGAACCTTTTGATATTGGTCCTTGTTCGAAATGGGCCCGATTGACCCTCGCGCGGCTGACATTGGTTCTTCCGCGCGGATGGATTCGGCAGCGTCCCTCGCAATTGCGTATGCCTCCTCGGTTTGATCGCGCGGTATCAACATGCGACTGGGCGCGTTACACGACTGACCTGAATTGCTCATCATATGAACGATCCCACCTTTCACGGCTCTAGCCAGGTCCGCGCCGGGTAGAATGATGTTGGGGGACTTGCCGCCAAGCTCTTGGGCCACCCGCTTAACGGTTGGCGCGCCGGCCTGAGCGACCATGACCCCGGCCCGAGTTGATCCCGTAAAACTCACCATATCTACGTCAGGGTGAGCAGATAGAGGTGCCCCGACCCCCGGACCGTCGCCATTAATCAGATTGAAAACGCCAGCTGGAACACCGGCATCGTGAATAATCTCGGCAAGAATAATCGCACTGAGCGGCGAGATTTCTGAGGGCTTGAGCACCATAGTGCAACCGGCCGCAATGGCGGGCGCTACTTTGCAGGCGATCTGGTTCAACGGCCAATTCCACGGTGTGATTAATCCGCAAACGCCTATTGGCTCTTTACGAATAAGGGTCGACCCTTTCCGCTCATCAAAGATATGGGTTCGCAAAACTCTTGCGGCGGCGGTAAAATGCCCGATGCCTGATGGCACATGTGCGCTTCGCGCTAACCACAACGGGGCCCCCATCTCAGCGGAAATTGACTCCGCTAACTCGTCTTTCCGCGTACTTATCCCCTTCGCAATTTTCTCCAGCAATTCAAAACGAAAGTCGGTGGTCGTTTGCGAGAAACTGTCAAAAGCATTTTTGGCCGCGTCCACCGCTCGGCCGACATCTTCAACGCCTCCGGCTGAAACGTGACCTATCACGTTTTCGGTGGCGGGGTTCTGCACCTCGATAAGCGCTGGTTGCGCCGGATCTACCCACGCGCCATCAATGTAAAATTTTAGAGCTACTATCATTTCCATCTCTCTTTATGGATAAAGTTTTATAAATCAGGCTGCGAAACCCGTGTTCGCTCCGCTTATCGTGTCAGCCGCCATCAATTGTTATACACGCTCCGGTGACATAGCTCGTTGAGTCTGAAGCAGAAACGAGGGGTAAGGGAGGTTCTGTCACCAAACTGTATCCGCAATATAGTCGAGGGGAGATGATGTCGCGAGGCGGTGCTTAGACTGGCTTGTTTTCTACCACCTGAACCTCTCCGTTCGATTCATTATGCGCCAAGATTTCTAGTACGCACTCTGCAATCTCTTCGGGTCTTATGAGTTTGAACACTTTGACAAAATCATGCACCTCTTGCCGCCATTCGCCGGTACACCTATCATTGAGAATTGGGGTATCAACAACCCCGGGACAAACCACGTTAAACCGTATTCCAGTCTCGCAGTGTCGAAGCGCATTGGCGCGCGCAAACATAATCGCAGCAGCCTTGGATGCGGAATAGACGACGTCGCTCGCCAAAGGACGCCGACCGGCGCCCGAAGCGTTTATCACCACGCACCCTTGTGCCTCGGACAATGACGACCAAGCATATCTGACCGAGCTGACCACGGCGCGGAAATTCAAGCTGATTGAACGGTCGATTTCGCCAATTGACGTTGCTTCAAATCGGTCCGGTGACGTCATGATGCCGGCATTGGCAAACAAGAAGTCGATTTTACCAGCTTGCGCTTCAATATCGGCAAAAGCGTGCTCGACAGCCCCATTTTCGCAGAGGTCCACTTTATAAGTGGTAACGTCGAGATTGGGGCGAGTATAGTTTTCGCGCACCTCGTTTAGGCCACTCTCGTCGATATCCAGAAGAAACAGTTTGCCGTCGTAACGATTTGATAAAGCCTTTATTGTTGCAAGCGCGATCCCACCAGCGGCCCCCGTAATCACTGCAGACAGTTTTGGCCTAGCCATTCGTTTTTCTTCCTGATGCGTTTCTTTATCTACCATAGGTCAAGTAATTGCTTGGTCGTAGTTAGCGCAGGGGCGCAAGGAAAACAATACATAAGTGTTCGATATAGTGATTGAGGTTTGTTTGGAAAGGCAAACTACCGAACGCTCGTGGGTCATCACTCTCAGCTCTTGGGATATGCCGGATGATGGCTTGTGTTATAAGAAACAATTATGTACGAAATAGATACTTTGAGCGCGAGAAATATCCTCGCCATATATTTATAGTAGGAGAGAAGCATGGCCGATAGCGCGATTAATGAAGACGTAAAAACCGGCGGAATCACGGATCACGATATCGCGCTTCAACGTGAAGTAATCGGCTTAGAAGAGCCCAATGTAACTCAGGAATTTCATACGTCATTATCTATCGATGGGATACGTAATTATGCGCTCAGCATGGGCGACGACAATCCGTTATATGTCGATGAAGATTATGCGAGAGGAACGCGCTGGGGAAGCGTGATTGCCCCTTCGATCATGACCGCCATAACCAACAAGCCTCTTCTCGGTGAAGGAATACCGAAAGATCTGAAAAAGAAGACGCGTGGTCTGTTTAAAGGATGCCAGATTTTTATGTCTGGCGGCACATGGAATTGGTATCGTCCAATGTATCCTGGAGATACGATTTACAGCTTTGAAGGTGAAGAGTCTGTTGTAGAAAAGCCGTCGGAGTTTGGGGGGCGCACAGTTCATATCGTTCGCCGTTATGTGAAATTTAATCAGCGCGGAGAAGTTGTTGGAATCTATCGTGCTTTGCGTATCATAGCCGAGCGCAAGAGCGCGCGAGAGAAGGGCAAGTACAAAGAGATTAAGCTCGCGAACTACTCGAAAGAGGATGCCGCCAAGATCGATCAAGTCTATTTGGGAGAATCTCCGCGCGGCGGTGAAGTGAGATTTTGGGAAGATACCGCAGAGGGTGAAGAGATGCCAGCTCTACAAAAGGGGCCTCTGAGCATGACCGAAGTGGTCCTGACTCATTGCGCTGGATATGGTTTGGCGCCCTATCGAATGCTGGCTGCCTCGCGTGTCGCCGCCAAGGATCGGCAGGTGTTGCGTGGGATGTACTCCCGGAATGATCAGGGTGTTCTTGATACCGAGGCGCGCGTCCATTGGGATCGCGAGCTGGCCAAAAAAGTTGGCAACCCAGAGGCTTATGATTGGGGTTTGCAGCGCGAGTTTTGGCTGCACCACATGATGAGTGATTGGGCAGGAGATGAAGGTTTCGTTATATCGCAACGGGACGAGGTGAGAAAATTTAACTATATGGGCGACTTGCAGAAAATGACCGGGAAAGTCGTCAAGAAATACCGAGCTGATGGGCTGAATTTGGTCGATGTCGACGTGGTTTCGACCAATCAGCGTGGAGAAGTAACGGCGACCGCATTTGCAACAATCTCCCTGCCATCAAAAGAACACTCCACTCCTGCATTACTTCCGCAACCACCGCAGGAGTTGCAGGCAAAAGCTGTTGCTTTCCTGGCTGAGCACAATCGCCGAAAATTCAATACACGCGCCTAATCAGGCTATGCGAAGTTGATTAGATCAAAGCCACATAGTGAGCGCCGTCGACAGGTACAATCACTCCGTTCACAAAGCTGCCTGTATCAGAGGCCTGGCATAAGGTTGTGGCCACGCATTTCCTCTAGCCGCCCAGCGCAACCGACTGACAGGGATATGAGGTAAGTGCGGCCAGCCCCGGTTTTGATGAGTTCTTCAGACATCTCCGTAACGAAGCAACCTCGGGCTATTGCGATCACTCGGATACTTTGGGGGCCAAGGTCGAGGGCCATATCGCGGGTCAATTGTGAGACAGCTCCTTTCGATGGGCAGTAGGCTGTGTAGTTCGGGTTAACGCTTAGACGATCGGGCCAGTTGTAACCGAATATGTCCCTGCATCCCCGGTAAATTGTGCGTTTGAGGTTCACAGATGTATTCTGTTTGTGTCGATGATTGAGCCTTGTCTCGAAGTCACTAGTGACTTTCTTATATCGAACGCTATTGTTCTGTCACGGCGTGGCGACAAGCGCGATATATGGGAGACGGCTTCATGGCGATAAATTTTGGGGACCTCTTGGATGAGGTTGTGAAACATCGATCAGATCAACTCGCGCTATCGAGCAGTGCCGGAGATACTACTTGGGTGGAGTTTGATGCGCGGACGAATGCGCTGGCGAGGGGGCTGCAGTCTCTCGGCGCCCAGCCGGATGATAAAGTGTGCTTTCTACTCTATAATACCGCTGAATATATTGAGTTGCTAGCAGCCTGTTTTAAAGCGCGTCTTGTCCATGCGAACGTAAATTACCGCTATGTGCCAGCTGAGTTGGAATATGTTATCGAGGACGCTAATGCGACGGTGCTTGTATATGATGAGCGCCTCAGTGATCGGGTCGAAGCATTAAGCGAACAATGCAAAGCCAGAGTAAAGCGAATTGTGACTGGCCAGACCAAAGGCTCTGCTGATGCGGTCTTCGAAGATTTAATCGCGAACAATTCCTCCGAATTTTTGCAGATTAAACGCGCTCCAGAGGATCTGATTTTTATTTACACTGGCGGAACTACAGGTCGCCCAAAGGGTGTGATGTGGGAACAGGCAGATTTGGCTAGAGCGTTGCTGAGCGGGGTACTGGGGACTGAAGACCGGTCGAAAAGCGTCGACGATCTAATCCACCTGCTTGATGCTCCCAAACCTTTCATCCGGCCGTTTATCGCCTCACCGCTGATGCACGGGACCGGCCTGACAGCTGTCTTGTCCACTTTCGCGAATGGCGGACACGTCATTGTCACAGACAATAGCGGCTCTTTTGATCCGCATCATCATTGGCGGTGGATTGAGACTTACAAGGCTGATGCGCTCGGCATTGTGGGTGATACGTTCGCCAAGCCCTTGCTCGAAGCATTAAAGGAAAAGAGTTACAAACTCGATTCATTGAAGGTAATCGGCTCATCCGGCGTGATGTGGAGTACGCCGGTTAAATTAGAAATGTTGAAATATATTCCTGGTGCAACGCTGGTTGATTCCCTTGGGTCGTCCGAAGCCATGGGGCTGGGTACATCTGTTATGACTGCAGGCGGGGTTGTTGAAACCGCAAAGTTTCAGATTGGCAACTCTTGCCATGTTCTTGATGAGGAGGGGCAGGAAATACAGGCAGGATCAGGAAAGTCGGGTTTACTGGCAAGGTCCGGCCCAATGCCTCTTGGTTACTTCAACGATCCCGATAAGACTGCCGAAACGTTCAAAGAAATTAACGGGAAGCGATATTGTATTCCTGGCGACATCTGTACGGTCGAAAATGACGGTACAATCAATTTGCTGGGGCGGGGGGGCGCGTGCATCAATACTGGAGGCGAAAAAGTCTTCCCAGAGGAGATTGAAGAGGCTCTAAAGCTCCATGAATATGTGGAAGACGCACTCGTGTTTGGAGTTCCGGATCCGAAATGGGGCCAGTCTATACAGGCGGTGGTACAGCCTACTGGTGATAAACCGCCGACGCAGGACGAACTGAGAGGCTTTCTCAGGAAGCATCTATCGGCTTATAAAATCCCAAAAAAAATTGTTACCACTCGGCAATCCATTCGACTCGCAAACGGCAAAGCCGATTACAAAAAAGCCAAATCATTGGTTGGACTTAGTTAGATTTACAGTCGAACAATAGTGTTTCATATAGCTTGTGACTGTTTCCCAGGAGGAATATGGCTGTGACGGAAAAAAGCGGCAAAGTAGAAACGAAGAACCTAAGAGCTGAAAAACCGCTCTCTGGTGTGCGGGTCGTTGAACTTGGTGTATGGATCGCAGCACCTGCAGCGTGTGGAATAATGGCCGATTGGGGCGCCGACGTTATCAAGGTCGAGCCGCCGACTGGCGACCCGCAGCGCCACGCCTTCAAAGCTTTAGGCTTGCCCGAAGGCCGGATGGCGCCATTCGAGTTGGACAATCGAGGCAAGCGAAGCGTTGTTTTGAACTTGCGAACAAAGCCTGATCTGGAGGCGATGTTCTCGCTCCTAGAGCGCGCGGATATTTTTGTTACCAATGTTCGCGTTGATGCTTTAGAGCGTCTTGGCCTCGATGCTGACAGCGTTCGCGAAAAGTTTCCATCACTCATTTATGGACGAATGACAGGATATGGTTCGAGCGGACCTGATCGCGATCGGGCCGGATACGATACAGGTGCATTCTGGGCGCGATCAGGAACGCCACTCGAGATCGTGCCAAAAGGTGAAGTGCCTCCGAATATTCCTCCGGCATTTGGTGATCATGTCACGGGTATGGGAATGGTGTCTGGCCTTATGGCAGCCCTGTTTCACAAGCAGAGAACCGGCGCTGGGAGTGTCGTTGACGGATCGCTTCTTCGCACGGGAATCTACGCGTTGAGTTCCGATCTGACAATGCAGCAAAATCTAGGCTGGACGATAAAAAAACTTCCACGTGACCAAGCATCCGGACCCATGACCAACTGCTATAAAACCAAAGACGAAAAATGGATATGGTTATTGGGTGTGGAGGCGGCTCGACATTGGCCAAAATTGGTGAAAGCGCTCAACCGGCAAGATCTCGCAGAAGATCCGCGTTTCCAAACGACACGTGACCAGATTAAAAATCGTCGCGCGTTGATCGCTGAAATAGATAAAGAGCTTGTCAAGCATGATCGCCAGTATTGGCAAAACAAATTCGATGCAGTCGATCTATGGTGGGCGCCAGTTCAATCTCTGGCGGAGGTGCTAGACGATCCGCAGGCGATCGCATCTGGAGCGTTCACGCAAATTCCTGGAACTGACGATCAATCCTCTATCCCATCAATTGCAAGCCCGATCTCATTCAATGAAGCGAAGATCGAGCCCATGAGTCATAGTCCATCATTAGGTGAGCACACAAAGGAAGTATTAGACGAGATTGGGATTGAACTTGCGACCGATGTCACAACATAATCATGTCGTTTGATTGATCGTTCTGGCGGCCACAGGACGTAAATACTTTGTTTTGGGTGCGGTCGATGATCCATTCGAGCATGCCCGGTTCGCTGAGTTCGGCGCCTATCACCAATAGGCGAAGATGCAAAAGTCCCCCCAACATATCGATTATCTAACCAGTTGAGGTCACGGCAGAAGCCTCTCAGAACGAGCGGAGCCTAAGTCGTCATCGATCTGTACTGTCTGAAGACTGAGCGTCCAACGTTGCATCAGCTTTACCTGGACGCTGTACCGATTTTGAGAGGTAAGGCTAGACAAAACAAAACATAAATGTTCGTAATAACAAAAAGTGGGAGGTAGCCCAAGTGTGCCTGATCGAAGAAACAATGGGTTCAGTGGCGATCCTGACATTGAATCGGCCAGAGGCAAAAAATGCCATGTCCCCCGAACTGGTGGTTCGACTAGATTCTGCCTGTGAACGAGCGAAAAGTGATCCATTGATCCGGGCCGTGGTAATCACGGCTTCAGATGGCGATACATTTTGCGCTGGCGGCGATCTGAAATTGATGATCCCGCTAATTACCGGGGCGCGCAGTCCCGAAAACGAATATGATGAGGCGGTCTTGGCCTTGATGAAAACAAAGGGGCGTCCATACCCGATTCATGGAGATATCGGAAAACCGTTGATTGCCGCAATAGAAGGTGCAGCGCTTGGAGGGGGATTGGAACTGGCGTTGGCGTGCGACATGATCGTGGTCGGTCCAGAGGGCTCTTTTGCAGCGCCGGAAGTAGCCGCAGGTGCCTACCCTGCCCGCATCACTTATCTCCTGCCAAAACGCATTCCCTATTCAGTTGCAGCGAAGGTATTGCTCGCAAATGCGCGTTTGTCGGCTGAAGATGCGTTGCGGTTTGGTTTGGCGTCATCATTGACTGAAAAAGGGGGCGCACTCCACGGCGCGCTAAATTTGGCGAATCAAATCGCCCAGAACGCGCCAATTTCGGTTCAATCAGCCAGGTCCGTGGCCCACGGATCATTATATCGTGGCATCGAAGACGTTGAGGCCTTCGACCGCAAAATGGCGAGGAAAGTTTACGCTACCGAAGATGCGCGCGAAGGGCCGCGTGCCTTCCGCGAGAGGCGCAAACCGCGATTCATAGGGCGATAATTTCGAGATCGGGGTGCCCTGTCGGGAGCTAAGAGATGTTGGAAATTGCTTTGCCGCTTGCGTCAAAACCGCACCCCTGTTAAACGGAACAAATAAGACCGAAATAGAACATACAAGTTCGGTATAAAATAAACAGGGAGGAACTTATGGCCAAATATGGAATTCGATCGCTTGCGGCTTCTGCAACAGCTTTGTGCTTGGGCGCTGGTGTGGCGACTCCAGCACTTGCTCAAGGTGACTCAGGCGACGACACGTCAACGCGCCGATTGGATACCGTAACCGTTTCGTCGCAAAAAAGAGATCAAAATCTCCAGGATGTGCCAATCGCTGTTTCAGCTTTTTCCGGTGAGCAGGTTGCAAACTCCGGGGCCGCGGACTTGGCCCAATTGCAGATTATCTCGCCGAGCTTGGTGGTCACACGATCAGACACCGAATTGTTTAATCCTGTCATCCGAATTCGGGGGGTTGGAACTTCCGGAAACAATATTGGCTTGGAAAGCGCCGTCGGTATTTTTATTGATGGTGTGTATCAAAGTCGCTCCGGGTTCGGGATGAACGACTTGGTCGATCTGGACCGAGTAGAGGTCCTGAGGGGGCCACAGGGCACGCTGTTTGGTCGCAATACATCAGCCGGTGCGATCAGCATTTTCACAAAGAAACCGGAATACGATTTTGGCTACGTTGCCGAAGCCACGCTCACCGAGTTTGACGGTAAAACTCTACGTGCATCGATCACTGGACCCATCGCTGGCGATAAGCTCGCGGGTCGGTTAACGGGGGGTATCAACAAACGCGGTGGCGTTATTGACACAATTGGTGGCGGTGCAGTCAATGATCGCGATCGATCCTTCCTGCGTGGTCAGCTCTTATTTGAACCCAACGAAGATATCGACATGCGATTTATCGGTGATTGGAGCACGGCAGAAGAAGTATGTTGTACTTCAGTTCCGCTGATCGAAGGGCCGCGAGGCGCCCTTATCCGATCGCTTGGAGGTGAGCTTGCTCCAGCAGGCGAACGTCTTGCCGCTATTAACGATCCCATTGGCAACGCAACTGAGTCTGCGGGCTTGTCGACTGAGATCAACTGGGACTTGGAGGGAATGACGTTCACCTCCATCTCATCGTTCCGAGACTGGGAAGGCCAGCAAAAAACGGACGCCGATTTCACAACTCTTGATTTTGCCGGGGCGAACCCGGCTTTCGATGCCGACATAGCGACGTTTACCCAAGAACTTCGTCTCGCGGGTGAAACCGATACGCTGAACTGGCTCGTTGGTGCATATTATCTCAATGAGGAAATTGAGCTTACTCAGCGTCTGAGATTTGGCAGCCAGTTTGAAAATTACATTGGTGGTTTGGTTGGCGGTGTGCCGGTCTTGTCGCTATTTAGTGGACTACCAGCAGGCTCAATCCTCCCTGAGGGAGGCGGTACGAAAGACGATCTTACGCAAGAAGCTGAGCAGTTTGCGGTCTTCACCCACAACACGCTGCAATTGACTGACAATCTGTCCATTACCGGCGGGCTGCGTTACACCGACGAGACGAAGTCAGCAACCGGCACGTTTTCAGCGAACGCGCCAGGTTGTAATGCACAGGCTATCGCTGGCCCACTCGGTGGTTTACTCTGCCTCGGGTTTTGGAGCCCTGTTGTCCCCGATTTCGCACCTAATACTGAGGTGTCCAGTCAAGAGACAACCGGAACCCTAAACGTAAGTTATCAATGGACGGATGATGTGATGACTTATGCCAGCGCTTCGCGAGGCTTTAAAGGGGGTGGTTTCAACCTAGAAAGAACGGCTGCCGTCGTCGTGCCATTTGATCCGACTGTATCGGGCGACCCGTCATTCGATGGCGAAACAGCAACATCATTCGAGCTTGGTCTGCGCTCGACACTTGCAGATGGACAAGTGGTGCTTAACGCCACAGCATTCCACACCAAGTTTGATGACTTCCAAATTCTCAATTTTTCCGGAATCCAGTTCTTCATCTTCAATGTCGATGAAGTAACGACACAAGGCGTGGAACTAGAGGGTTTGTTCCGACCTACAGACGCAATCACGCTCAATGCTGCAGCGACTTTTGTGAACGCAGAATACGGTAAGGGTAACACACCGATTGCCGGGCTTGAGCGGTTGCCAGGCAACGTATTAACGGCCGCACCTGAGACCACTTTAACAGGTGGTATCAGCTACGATTCAGATATTTCCGGAACAAATTTGAGGGCACTGGCAAACTTTAACGTTCGATACCAAAGCGAACAGTTTTTGAATACATCGCTCAAACCGGAAACTTTGCAAGATGCTTATGCAATTGCGAATGCGCGCATCGGTATTGGCGGCGCTGAGGGCGACTGGACTGTAGAATTGTTTGCCACAAATCTGTTTGATGAGGACTACTCCATTCTCATAAATGATGCTCCTCTGCAAACTGGCTCGTTCAATCGCAATCCGTCAGATCCACGCGTGATTGGTGTTTCTCTGAAATTGCGTCATTGAGGCAGCGATTGTTTCTCTGATCGTGAACTAGGGACCCGCGATATTGATGTCTTCGCGGGTCCTTTTTTAGGAAGACCTTCTCCTTGATTGATAAAACTCTTTCTCCGCGACCGCTAATTCCTCCAACGCAAACCTACGTTTGGTATGTCGTTTGGCTATTATTTATAGTTAATATGCTCAACTATGTTGATCGGATGATTCTTTCCATCCTCATCGAAGATATTCGGCAAGAAATCCCGATGAGCGATTCACAGATTGGCATCGTTACGGGATTGGCATTTGCCATGTTTTATGCTGTCGCCGGTCTGCTTCTTGGCAGGCTTTCTGATCTCTATAGTCGAAGAAAGATCCTGGCATTTGCGATTACAGGATGGAGTGTCGCCACGGCGGCTTGCGGACTGGCCGTAAACTTTTGGCATATCTTAACGGCCCGAATTTTCGTGGGCTTTGGCGAGGCCGGCACAATGCCGGCCTCGCAGTCACTACTGGGTGATTATTGCAATATAAAACAACGCGCTGCTGCTTACGCTATTCTAGCAGCCGGGGGGTCGATGGGGCTGACAGCCGGTTTGGCAGGCGGCGGCTGGCTAGCCGAGCAATATGGATGGCGAACTGCGTTTTATATTGCCGGCGCTGTTGGTTTACCCATAGCCATTATCGTCGCTCTAACTCTGAGAGATCCTGTTAGAGGTCAACAAGACATCATTGCTTCTGGCGCAGACGTTAAATCATATCGCGATACAATCTCGGCTCTATTGAAGAACCATACCTATTGCTGGATCGTCCTAGCTTCTTCCTGTACGGGCTTTATGCTCTATGGGGTTGCTCAGTGGATGCCGGCTTATTTGATCCGCGAGTATGGATTGTCTACGAGTGAAGTTGGGCTTGTCTTCGGCTTGGCAATGGGAGTGGGGGCAGGCGTTGGTGCGATTTTTGGGGGGTTTATTACCAACCGGCTTGTTTTGCGCGGCGCGCATTGGCTGCTCACCGTTCCCTTGTTGGTGAACTCAATTATTGTTCCCGGGTATTGGCTAATTCTTTACGCGCCATCATTAGAGATCACACTTTTAACATTGTTCTTGGTCAACGTGTTCGGTGCACTTGGTTTTGGCTCTATTATGGCCGGCATGCACTCGGTCGTACCCGCGGGAATGCGCGCGAGCGGCAGTGCCTTCTACGGTCTTATCAGCAGCCTATTCGGTGTAGGTTTGGCGCCGTTCCTAGTCGGTATTTTGAGTGACCTTTTTAGCGGCGGCGCTCAAGATTCAGCCTCACTTCGGACAGCTCTGGCAATCGCTGTTATCGTGGGATGGGGAACTCCTCTATTTTTATGGCAGGCGAGGAAAACTTTCGAACGAGACTTGGTTTCTTCGGTATGAGGGGTCCCAACGAGGGGCGCTTCAGTGCTTTCCAAATGAGCCGGTCAATTTCGGGACTTACCGCAATCGTGACAGGCGCAGCGAGTGGAATAGGGCGGGCTTGCGTAGAAACCTTGGCATACGCCGGTGCGAACGTGCTCGTTACAGACTTGGACGAAACTGGCGCTCAACGCGTTGCGGCCCGGCTGAGACAAGAAGGGTTCGCAGCGGAAAGTAAAATACTCGACATCCAAGATAATCATGCCATTCAAACGGCCGTGGAGTACGCGGTTACCCACTTCGGTGGTCTGGACATTGTAGTGAACAATGCTGGCATTAATCGGAAAGTATCACCTGGTGCAGCCGGGTATGACGAATCGTGGGACCTGAGTTTAGCGGTAATGTTAAGCGGGCCCAAAACGCTCATCAACGCTTCTCTTGTATATCTACAAGCATCAAAATGCGCTCGGATCGTAAACATCGCCTCGATTGAAGGATTGGCGACAACATACGGGAACGGTCCTTATGCTGTGGCGAAAGCCGGTATATTGGGCCTGACGAGAGCAATGGCAGTCGACTTAGGGCAGTATGGCATAACTGTGAATGCTATTTGTCCGGGACCGATATTAACCGGCATGACCCGAGACCTCGCCCAGCCATTGCAGGACCGATATCTCGACCGCTTCACGGTTTTGAAAAGGCCTGGCCAACCAGAAGAGGTCGCCCATATGGTATTAAACCTGTGCTTGCCAAGCTCAGGTTTTGTGACAGGAGCTAGCGTTATTGTCGATGGGGGTATGATGGCGCGCAGCAGTTAAGAAGACGGTCCTACAGTTGTGTCAAACGATCTCAAGGTTGCGCCACAGTTTGGCATTCATCATCTTTTTTTGATTTGAATCTTAAGTCATAGTCCTCAAGCTTGGGGCGCTCCATTTCTTTTTTGAACCGGCCATAACTCCAAGGCCAGACCAATGGCAAGCCACGATCATCCAGATACCAGCTATTGCAGCCCGTAAACCAAATAGTCTCTTTAGATTTTTCAATCCTCGACTGATCGAAAAGATCCAGAGCGTCATGCGATGCCGATACATGGTCTGCGGTGCCGCTGCGAACAAGCTCTATCAATTGTAGTATGTACTCAAGTTCAAACTCGGCGACCTGAATGAGATTGATGTTTCCAACCGGCCCGTTAGGTCCATTCAGCATAAAGAAATTGGGAAAATCAGGGACCGAGATAGAGAGATATGCGCTTGGCCGCATTTCCCAAACTTGGTCAAGATCAACTCCACCGCGTCCAATTACTTTCATCGGTCGCGTGAATGCATCCACTTTAAAGCCGGTGGCGAAGACCAAGATGTCAATTTCATGCAAGTTACCGTCGCTAGTGCGAACCCCGTCAGGTTCGATGATGGTTATCTGATCGGTGACGAGGTTGGCATTTGGATGTTGGATAGCGTTGTAAAACTCACTCGACATAACAAGTCGCTTGCACCCAACCTTATAGTCCGGACGTAGTTTTTCTCGCAGCACAGGATCTTTAACGCTGGTTTCCAGAAACCCATTACATATCTCGGTTATTTCTTTTAGGCGCTCAGAATTTGCGTCGATCACGGCATCAGAGAAGACCTCAATCCCTTTATCAGAGAGCTTGTTATAGTAAGCAAGGTGCCCTTCTGGGTTGGATCGAAAGCGCTCTTTTTCGACTTCGGCTACAGCCTTGTTTTCTTGAGGAAATATCCACTGCGGTGTGCGCTGAAACACGGTGAGGGACCCAACCTTGTCCACGATTGACGACACGACTTGCGCAGCCGTCGATCCGGTTCCGATAAGCCCAACCCTCTTGTCGGCCAAATCAACAGAATGATTCCACCGGGCGGTATGGAAGACATCGCCACTGAATGATCCTAAGCCGTCGATCTCCGGATATTTTGGTTGGTGTAGGACACCCGTTGCGGGAATAATAATATCAGCGACGTCTGCACGCCCGTTCTTCATCGAAAGTGTCCAGCGCCCGTCCTCAAAATGACACTCGTCAACTTCATGCCCGCAATGAATAAATTGCATTATGTCAAAGTTTTCAGCAACGCGCTTTAGATAGGCATGGATCTCTTCACCGGGCGAGAAAAAGTGAGACCAATCAGGGTTGAGCGCAAAGCTATAACTATACAGATGCGAAGGCACATCACAGGCAACGCCGGGATAAGTATTTTCCCGCCAAGTTCCGCCGATGTCTTCTGCTTTCTCGTAAACAGCGATGTTGCGGTAGCCGTTTTGGATCAGGCGGATTGCGGCCGCAATTCCAGCGACGCCAGCACCGATCACAACAATGCGAAGCTCTAGCGACTCGCCTGAGTGATTTCGTTGGGTCATGATTGCATCCTCATTGGAATTTTTCTTCGTTAATCCGCTTGTCGCGCGAAGGTCAGTAAAATAAAATCGAACATTATTGTTTCATATAAGTCTTCGCTGTGAAACCCTATACGGAAAACTCCTTATTCGTGTGCACCAATGTGCACCCCGTTTCTGGCGCGGGTGGCAGCAAAACACCGCACTTGTTACTAGCCTGGCTGAGCTGGGTTCACTTGCTTATAGAGCAGTTACGCCCGGCTGCGTTACGAAGGCCACTTTACTAGTTTCTAACTTGAATTCACTCTCAGCGGCGCATTTGCATAACCGATCAATCGAGCTCAAAATCGTCGAGTTTGTCGTTGCAGACGAATTCATAGAAATCATATATCCGCCAAGGCATGTTGACACCTGATCGGCCATGCTCGTTCACATAGTAACCCCCTTGCCCTTCTTTTTCCCAAAGCGTCGATTTCATGGTCTCGTCCATGCGGCGATTATAGGCATCGAATGCACTCTGCTTGACCTCAATCGAGCGTGCACCGTGCTCAATCATTTGCGTCACCAAGCCGGTAATATAGCGAACCAAAATTTCGATCCATGAGTGAAAGCTGCCAGAGCGCGCTTGAGCATTCGGACCATAGATCACAAAGAAGTTCGGAAAACCTGGCAAATTCATTCCCAAATGCGCTCGTGCTCCATCCTTTTCCCAAAGATCTTCCAAGGTGACCCCGTTACGGCCTTTGTACGTAACAGGCCACAGATACCGGGATACTTGGAAACCAGATCCTAAAATGATCAGGTCGAATTCTCGTTCTGTGCCATCGCCAGACAGTATGCCGGTTTTGGTAACTTTCTCGATTCCCGTTGTGTCCAAATCGACATTGTCCCGGCCCAGAGCATCATAAAAACCATTATCAATGACTAGCCTCCTGGCTGTTGGAGCATAATTAGGTACGAGTTTCTCATACAGATCGGATCGTCCGTCGCATTTCTGTGCGATATAGTTTTTGAGACTCTCCCGCAGCTGATCATTTTTCTGATTAATCAGGCCACCTTCTGCAATCCAATCATGATCAAGGTCCTGAAAATCTTGTAATTGCAGGTCGGCTACGTGCAGCGAATAGACGTGCCAGTTTGAATACCCGGGCATAGTGTCTAACAGCCACCTGAGTTCTTCTGGAACTGGAGCTTTATAAGCGTCAACGGGAGTGATCCAGCTTGGTGTGCGCTGATAGACCGTTAGCTCAGACGCTTGCTCGGCAAGTACGGGCATAAGTTGTGTGCCCGTGGACCCGGTTCCAATCACAGCGATCTTTTTGTCGCGCATATCAAAACTATGATCCCACTCAGTGGTATGAAACATTGCTCCCTCATAGTCCTCTATGCCAGGGATGTCCGGGGATTTAGGGGTTCCAAACAAACCAACGGCGCTGATCACAACATTTGAGCTGCGAACCTCAGCTGAGCCGTCAACGGTCTTAACATGAAGCTTCCAGGATTTTGTCAGCTCGTCCCAGCTCGCCGATTGCAATTCAGTATTCAGTTCAATCCTTTCGTCCACACCATATTTCTGGACGACATGATCAATATACTCGACCAACTCCGCCTGACTCGCGTAGAAGCTCTTCCATGGGTAGTTTTGCTCGAATTTGTACTGATATAGGAAGGTAGATATGTCGACACGTGCATCGGGGTAATCATTTATATGCCAGGTGCCGCCATATCCATCGCGCTTTTCCAAGACTGTGTGTTTGATTCCTAAACGCTCGAGCTGGATCGACGTGGCAATTCCGCTAATGCCAGCTCCAATGATCGTGACGTGGAAATTGTCAATTATGTCACTGGGTGGTTCACTACGCCACGATTGGTCGCGCGAGAATCGTTCAAATCCAAGGTCTTCATACCCGAATTGCAGCGCCCTCTTATCTAAGGGCTGGCCCTGAAAAAGCTCCATTAATACGCTGGCTTCTGAACGAGTTGGATTTGGCCGTTCTTTACGATCAGGATCTGATAGATATTCGACCGCGAGCTCCCGCACGCGTTCATAATGTTCGCGTGCAAGCGCGCGGGCCTCAAAAGCGCCGCCACGTAGTGGAAAAGAGACGACCTTCATCGCTTTAAGTTCAGGGTTATGAGTTTGATGATAAAGCGCAATCCGCAATGCATTGAGGTCTGCAATTTTTAATGCGCGCCGAATGTATGCATCATCCGGAGCGCCGGTTTGAGCTGCTGCCGTAGCCAGAGTCATGAAGTAACCTTTCTTGCATCTCGCGCGCCGCTCCCTCGCTATTTTATTTGCAAAAGGAGATGTGTGAAATTAAAACGAACATCAATGTATCGGATAGCGTGCGTTATCGTTTGGATCAAGTTCTAACCCTGCGAGAAGTTAGGTGGTTCGTTGGTAAGGCGGTTATTATCAGGCGTTTTGTTTGCGCTCGAAATAATATCTTCCAAATATACAAGTAAGACCCTGTGAGGACGTAAATAAATCGTTCGGACTCATTTATGAGAATCCTCAGCTATGTTTCAGATACGCCTGTGAGCTTATTGGAAGGGGGGGGGCTCAATGGATTGCGAGGTCCCGACGAGGGGGCCGGACCGCGGCGAGAGCGCGACATGCTCGGGGCGGGGGTAGAGACGACCAAAGCGCGTATTTTTCAGGGCTCCAAGAGCTCAGATATGAGATGCTTTTTTAGGTGCCCGCGCTAAACTTAATCATTGGCCCCGATATGGGCTTTGATTTTCCTGCCGATTATTGAGATAAATTGCGACGGCAAATCATGTGCCATGCCTTCGATTTCAAAGAATTCGCCTCTTTTAGCGCGGCTGGCTGCATCTCTTCCACCTTGACTAGGAACCAATGGATCGTCTGATCCGTGGATCGCGAGCAACGGAGCGGCAATTGTTTCAGTATAAGCCGAGATATTACCCGTCTCAATAATGGCTGCGGTTTGCCGTCTTTTCCCTTGCGGGTAATAGCACCGCTCATAAGCCGCTTCGAGACGATCGCGGACGCCATTATCGCGATGATTTTCACCCTTGGTACCAATCAATTCAAATGTTTTCAAGCTTTGCTCAATCGCATCATGTCGGGTGCGTGCGGGCGGCTGAGGTTTGCTGATTTTACGAATGATACTCAAGTCAGGGCTTGGCAGATTTTTGGCGCCTGTTGTCGAACTAATAAGCGTGACGCTTCGTACTTTATCGGCATGTTTGGACGCAAGAATTTGCGCGATCATTCCGCCCATAGAAGTTCCGACTATGTGAGCGCGGGGAAGGGCGAGTTTTGTTATCAAACCAGCCGTATCTTCAGCCATATCCTCCAACCGATAGGGTGCGCAACCACGTCCGATCAAACGCACACCAATCGATTGAAGTACTGGATGCGGCGGTCGCGCAGAATGCATCTTTTGAGACAATCCGCTGTCACGATTGTCCATTAATATGAGTTGATGCCCCGTCGATCGCAAAGTTTCCAAGAGCTCATCTGGCCACATAACCAATTGTGCGCCTAAACCCATAAGCAATATAATGGGTATTGCTGACGGATCTCCCATGCGCTCATAGGCAATCTTTATGTTATTCGCTTGCGTCGTCGGCATCGCTAATCACGCGCCGATTGTATGGCAGTATTTTCAAGTTTAATCGCATCCGCCACCCATTCCGCAACATTTGCGTTGCCATTTAACTGGCCAGCGAGCGTCGTAATGTCGTCTCGCTTGAGTGCACCTAGTGCTTTAAAGGTTCGAAAGCCCATTGACTTCAATCGGTTTGCTTGAACCGGTCCAATACCCTTGATCTTGGTTAAATCATCTTCAATTGGGTCGGACGATGCTGCCTTCACACCGCAAGCATTTAGCAATGCTTGTAACGAGTCCCGCAGGCAGTCTTCATACGCGCGCGCGTCGGGCATCATCTTCGGACAAGACGCGAAAGTTATCGTGACTACTCCATTATAAGAGAAAACCGTATGGACGAGTCCCATACCGTGCATGAGAGGGGCGAAATTGTATTGAGCGATTAATTGAGCCCCATTGAAGTATAGGGGATTCTGTGGACCTGGAACGTTTGTAATGGTCGTATTTGTAGAAGGGCGCGACATGGCGTTCACGCCCAGACGGGCGTAAGCAGACATTGATGCGTTAGCGAGCCACGGCGCCGAATTCTTGGAGGCTTCTGATAGTGATTTTGCGCCAAGCGTCGCAGTCACGAGCTTTGAGTTATTCGCGCTTTTGTGGATGTGATTCAGCCGATCTCTAGGATCTCCCAAGTGACTGCCTAGGGACACTGCCATGTTCGCGACATCGTTACCCGTGGCGCTGGCATCGCGGTTAGATCGCACAGAGATTGGGGCCATCGCCGCCATTGAAGACTTAGGCAGTTCATCATGGCTAGAAAGGTATTCCCGCATCGCCCCGCTCACAATTGCAAGTACGACGTCATTTACTGTAACGTCATCGATCACCTTTCTGATTGCCTTTATCGCATCGAATGGTAGCGCTGAGGCGCCGAATACGCGTTCTTTGGAAATATTTCGATTAAATCTTGTGACTGGTGTGCGCATTGGAGGAAGCTGTGCGTCGCCCATTAAAACCCCAGACGCCACACGGAACAGCCCTGGCGACAATGCACGCATTGCACCAGCCGAACGCCAAGGCAGCGTCATCGCGTTTATTTGCGCTCTGACAAGTTTTGTGAGTCTATTCGGGCACGGTCCTGGATCACTTTTATCTGGTGGCGGCCCAGGTGGGATGCGGTGAACAGAGTGGATTGCTGTATCAATATCAACCCCAGAAGCGCCGTCGATGGCCGCGTGGTGCGCTTTTGTAAGTAGCGCCACCGCACCTTTAGGGATTCCAGGAATTCGGTCCAAGCCCGTGATGAAGTTAAATTGCCAAAGAGGGCGCTTGAGGTCCAGCGGCTCAGAAACAATCTTTGCGACGAGCTCGCACAATGCGTTCCAATCGTACGGAGGGCGTAGCGCATAATACTCAAAGTGCCGCTCTGCCGAGAATTCTTCGTCCTCGATCCAATATGGAAAATCCAAGCTAAATGGGACGCGACTTAGTTTTTTGCGAAATGGTTTTGCAAGATGCGTGCGTCCGGAAACATACGCCACAGCATCTTTGAATGTTAGATCGCCGTTTTGTGTCGTGCCCGGATCGTAGATATAGAGTCCCCCTACATTCATAGGTGTGCGCTTTGACTCCAAGAATAAAAAAACTGCGTCCAGCCCATTGAGCTGATCACCAGCGAAAAATGATTGCGACCGCATTCTACCTGCTCCCATCTAGACTTATATAATACACACATGTTCTAAATAATTGCAAAAAAATGGCGCAATTTTTCATTGACTGTAAGAGAGTTTTGGCAATTCGCGCAGTAAACGCTATCATTGAAATTGGACCACGTTGCTGGAGGGACCCGTCGATTGGCCGTCACGAAGAAAAAGGCCGCTGCTAAAACAGTTGCCCGTAACACCCGCATTGCGGCTAGGCGAGCTCCGAAAGCGGCGCAGATTGAGCGCACTACGAAAGCCGTGCTTGATGCTACAATCGAACTTCTAAGCGAGGTCGGTTATCGACGCCTAACCATCGACCTAGTGTCTCAGCGCAGCGGCGTTGCGCGATCGACGATTTACCGACACTGGAAACATGTACCGGAACTGTCGATGGCTGCTTTTGACCAAGCTCTTGGACCAAATCCGCCAATGGCAGACACGGGCGATATTCGCTCGGACCTGGTTTCAAATTATACCCGTCTGGCGCGAATTCTGAAACGTTCTATTTGGGGTAAAGCGATGCCGTCCTTGATTGAGGCTACCCACAACGACCCGAACTTCAAAGGCTTGCTGCCGAAGCTGGTTGATCGGCGCCGCAGTGCGGCACGCAGTATGCTCGAACGCGCTAAAGAACGCGGTGATCTTAGTGAGGATACCAATATCGATTGGGTCCTCGATGCGCTGTCCGGTATGCTCTATCACCGTTTGCTTGTTACTGGCGGTAAACTTCGAGATCCCAAAATGATAGAATGGGCTGTCGATAGTGTGCTGAGCCAAGTCAAAGTGAAATAGCAGTTTTGATCGATTAACTCGGGATCTTTTTATGAGCGTCGATCTCAGCGCCAATGCACTGATTCCGCCAATTGCAAATTTTCGCGCTATCAATATAAAGTAGAACATAAGTGTTCTAATTAATTGTTCGTAGTGCGGGGCTTTTTTGTGAAGATCACTAAACTGGCCAATCACCTGGTTTTTCCAGAGTGTTTGCGATGGCATGAAAATAAACTGTGGTTCGTTGACATGTATGATGGCCGTCTCTGTTCCATGGGTTCGGACGGGGTGCTAGAGACTCACCTAAAACGATCGACTTATTTCGGCGGCATAAATTGGCACGATGATGGTTCCGTGCTTCTGGTCGACAAACTGGCGCGGCAAATATTGCGAATCAATGGCCAAGAGACCTCCGTTTTCGCGGATCTTTCGGCGCATTGTTCATCCAAACTAAACGATACGTTGCAGCTTCCAAATGGCGATTTATTGATCGGCGAGTATGGGTTCGATGTTGTACGTGGTGGCCGTTTCAAGCCGGGCAATCTATTTCGCGTATCCAAAACTGGCGCGATATCGATTGCCGCACGCGGCTTGGCGTTTCCAAACGCCATGGCAATTAGCACACATGGTGATTGTGTTTATGTCGCAGAAACCATCGGAAAAACGCTTAGTAGATTTCAGCTAACCGATACCTATGAACTCGCAAGTAAAACTACTTTTCATGCGTTTGAGCAAGGCCATCCGGATGGTCTTTGCATCAATGATGACGGCTCCTTATGGGTCGCTTTACTCGGGACCAAGCGCGTCTGCCAAGTGATGCCGGACGGCAGTTTGGAGCGCGAGATTTACTTTGAATCGCAGCCTGTTGATGTCGTCACCGGTGGGCTAAAGAATACGTTTTACGTCGGAACCTCAAGTGCGACAGCCTCCGACTTGGGCAAGGCCGAACTTCCGCGAACTGGTGAAATTCTGAAGGTCCAAATTTGATCTCCTGAATTCTGATTGAAAACCAAATTTACGATCACTCTTGTCGTGATGCTTGAGTTAATATAGGTCACTAATGACCCATATAATGGTGCCGGGGCGATCGATTAGGTGAAATCGAGTGACTTGTCTTACTCGTTGTGGGCAATTTTTCGGTTAGTCATATCCTGCCTGCGCTGAAAAAATACGTCGGGAGAAATAAAAATGAAGACGCGAATGGTATCAGAACAGAGCACGACGCGCCCTACCCCTAATGCGTTCCTGCTCAACGTCGAAGGGCTGCGAGCAGCAATAGAGTTTTCTAGTCTCACGCCAGCCGCCGCTCTATTAAGCCGCGCGCCAAAAGGAGATGGACATCCTGTGTTGGTCCTACCGGGAATGCTGGGGGGAGATGAGTCAACTTTTGCCTTACGTAGGTTCTTGCGTGGCCGCGATTACTGGGCGCATAGATGGCGTCTCGGGCGTAATGTCGGTCGGCGCACAATCGGTGAGGGTGGGGAGCACGTCCTAGCGCTCATAGAGCGACTCTATCGCGAGAGTGGTAACCGATCGGTATCCTTAGTTGGATGGAGTCTCGGCGGGATCATCGCACGCGAGGCGGCAAAACGTATGCCCGAGCAAGTACGTCAGGTGATCACGCTTGGCAGCCCGTTCAATCATCCACCAGAAGACACATTACTTGCGCAAATCTACCATTTTATCTCCGGTGATGCGCCTGATCCGTTGCCTGTCAGACAAGCGCTCGCAGCAGCCCCTGAAGGCACGCCCTCCACAGCAATATATTCCCGAAGCGATGGTATGGTCTCTTGGCGCTCGTGCATGGAAGGCGACGGCGAGTTGACTGACAATATTGAAGTCTTGTCCAGCCATACTGGCTACGGCGTAAACCCAACAGTTTTATTTGCTATCGCTGATCGCTTAGCTTTACCTGAAAACGAATGGGTGTCTTTCGATCGTAACCGTTCAGCTTGGCGACGTATTTGGTACCCGGAACCGGCGGCTAAAGAGCAACTGACGACTTCGAAAACAAACTAAGTGCATAATTAAATAGGGAGTCGAAGACAGATACCCCTATAAAAGGTGATTCACACAAAAAGGGCTTTTTCGCGCGGATTCTGCATGGGCGGGGCTCAATCGAGCGCAGCGATCTCGAGTAAATCTGGCTGTAGCGGTTCAGCGACCGTGAGACACTTTGGTGGTTTTGCTTAAGGAGGATTTTTGGCTCATCGTAACTGACTCAAGGAGTGAAGATGAGCAGAAAATCCGAAAGTGCCGAACAGCACATAAAATCGGTGAAGCGCCGTACCCGGCGCAAATATTCCGCTGAAGAGAAGATCCGCATTGTTCTTGAAGGCATGCGCGGCGAGCATTCGATTGCCGAGTTGTGCCGCCGGGAAGGCATTGCCCAGAGCCAGTATTATAGCTGGTCGAAGGATTTTATGGAGGCGGGCAAGAAACGCCTGGCGGGCGACACCCAACGCGAAGCGCGCAGCGATGAAGTCGTGGAGATGCGCCGTGAGATGCGCGACCTCAAGGAGGTGGTTGCAGATCTCACTCTGGAAAACCGCGTGCTCAAAAAAAGCGTGATTGCGGATGGGGACGACGACATATGAGATACCCTGTAACTGAGAAGCTGGAGATCATCCATCTGGTCGAGCAATCGCATCAGCCGATCAAACGCACGCTGGAACAGATCGGTGTGTCACGCCCGACTTTCTATCGCTGGTATGATGCCTGGCAACAAGGCGGCGTCGATGCTCTGGAAGACCGGCGCTGTGGCCCCAAAGTGACATGGAACCGGATCCCGGACGAGGTCCGTGAGGCAGTCGTCAAAATGGCCTTGGACCGCACCGACCTCAGTCCACGTGAACTGGCTGTGACCTTCACTGATGAGAAGCGCTACTTCATCTCAGAAGCCAGTGTCTATCGTATCCTGAAGGCCAGAGACTTGATTCCAAGCCCAGCCTTCATCGTCATCAAGGCAGCCGATGAGTTCAAGGATAAGACCACGCGCCCGAATGAGATGTGGCAGACAGACTTCACTTATCTGAAAGTGATCGGCTGGGGCTGGTACTACCTCTCCACCGTTCTGGATGATTTCTCGCGCTACATCGTCAGCTGGAAGCTCTGCACAAACATGGCCTCTATCGATGCGCAGGAAACGCTGAACCTCGCCTTGCAAGCCTCTGGGCTCGACCAGGTCAAAGTCAGACACCGGCCTCGTATCCTCTCGGACAATGGGCCGTCTTACGTATCTGAACAATTTGCCGACTGGCTTGCCGAAGAAGGCTTCACCCACACGCGTGGAGCGCCTTACCATCCACAGACCCAGGGCAAGATCGAGCGCTGGCACCAGACGCTCAAAAACCGCATCCTTCTGGAAAACTACTTCCTGCCTGGTGACCTCACCCATGAGATCGACGCTTTTGTCGATCACTACAATCATCGCCGCTACCACGAGAGCCTGAACAATCTCACGCCCGCAGACGTCTACTTTGGCCGCGGCGACGAAATCCTGCAACAACGCGCCCAAACAAAACGGAGAACCATGAAACGACGCCGCTTGCATCACGCAAGATCTACTGATTAAACCAAACCAGATGAGCCAATCTCTCCTGATCCAAAAACATCAGAGTGTCTCAACCGTTTGAAAACGGACAAATTTCAGAGATGGTCGAGGTGCTAGGTCCGGTGTGGTTATAAACGGACAATTCCACACCATTCATGTGCCAAGCGATTCGAGCATCGATACACGTGTGTACTCAATCAATCTCGATGGTTCTGGTGCGAGCGCCTTTTCTTTAAACTCTCTTTTTGTCGAGCAGTAGAGCGCGCGATAGGCTGGACCGTTAGCCGCAAGAGTTGGGCACATCTATCACCCTCACAACGTCCGCTATCAGGCGGTCATCGACATCACCGCTAACGGCCCGGCAACCTACGCAATATGGAAAGCTCCACTCACCGGGCTTTGACCAGCCCATCAACAACCGAAAGAAAGGTGCTCTGCTCCGAATAAACGGCCCGGATCTGGGGGCTGGGTCAAACTCTATGACAGGGTGCCTGGCATGATATGGAGTCAGGTTCTGAACCCGCTGTGTTGGCTTGGTCTATTGGTTGATCTTAAGAACGATGAGCATCAGCCTCTCGTCGATTGTCAGTATTTGAAAACCGGGCTCTGGGCCACGGCGTTCAGCCTTCCATTCAATCATCGGCCCGCGTCGCTAAGCCGATATTAATTGGTTCTTACTTATGGGTGCTTGGTTGCACCTAGGCCAGCGTCGAAGGAGGACTCGCTTTGATGCTCTTAGGAAGCGGACGTTCCTCAACCCGTTGTATTAAATGGAATAATTGTTCTACTCTTTTGATTGGTGCGCCCTCCCGCACCCATTCGAGCCCTGAAATCGTAATGATTTCAGGGCTTTATTGTTTTTAGGGTGAGCTGCCAATTTTCTGAGTTCAATGAAAACAATGGCTTGGCGCGTAGGGTCAAATCCTGTTCGTCAAAATATTCACCTGCCGAGGGAAAATGAGAGGGAACACATATCGGTCTTAGATGCTGAGGCATTAACTGAAATGCGCGTGATGAGGTAACCACTGGAAACCCGCATATGGGGAAATTTCGTTTTTCTGTTTCTGGCATCCAATTATAGGTCGAAGTGTTAGGCCGCGAACCTGTTGAGGTCTCGAGATGGTTGCTTATCGACCACCCGTCCGTTACTAAGCGCACATTTCTGCCAGTTGTAGCTCGTAGAATTCTAGTCGCTACAGAATTCAATTAGCGAGCATCCTGTATACCGATAACAATTGGATGCGAATGCTCGAGTGGCATAACGAGATGCACGCTGAAGCCATTGCTGTCTGATTCAAACTCTATTGAGGCGCCAATCTGGCGGGCCCGAGTGCGCATATTGTTCAGTCCCTTGCCACTTAGAGACACTGCTTCATCTCGCTTTCCGCTGCCATTGTCAGTGACCCGAATATCCAACACACTTCTCTTCGGGTCGTGTGCGGCTTCAATCTTTATCTTTGAGGCGCCAGAATGCTTCATCGTATTTGTTATCGCCTCCTGAATGATGCGTGATATTTGCAGCACCGCACTGGCGCTGAGGTCGATATCGAACTCGTCGGGGACTCGCCAATCGAGTTCGATCTCAGTGGCTCTGAGCTGCCTGGTTAGCCTTGCACGCGTTGCCATCATGGCAACGCTAAAGGATTCTGACGCCTCATCGAGAGATTCAACCACGAGCCTCAAGTCGGTCAATGCTCTGTCTAGTCCTGAGCGCATATCCGCAAGAGGCATTTCACCTGACTTGGCTTGTACGATCAGGCCGGTTAGCTGACTGCCAATTCCATCATGCATATCTCGTAAAATTCGCTGGCGTTCTTCTGCAAGATCACGGGCTCGCTGCGCCGCGCGAAGCTCACGGTAGCGTTCGTCCATTTCGGCTTCGCGTTGCCTTAGTTTTTCATTCAGTTCTGCGTTAAGCGTCCCCATGGAATCATAGATTCGAATGTTTCGTGCGATCAGGGCCGCGGTTAGCGCCAGTAACAAGAATGGCATGGCATCGATGATGAAATTCATTTTGCGAGAGGCGAGGAACTGAAACCCTGCGTCAGTGATCAGAGCGGAGACTCCAACGAGAAGCGCAGCAGCTTCCCAGGGCCGACTCGCGCCTTGTCCGGGGATGCGGGCAATGAGGATTGCGCCTGCCGAAAGTCCGGCAATCAATGACCAGGTATCGATTAGGTAACCGGCGCGATCATAGCCAGCAACGCCGCTTCTCAGGATGTCGATTGCGACAAAGGCGATTATCGCGACGCCAAGTCCAGAGACGAGCAACCGAACCCGGGGCCATCCTCTCCCGGTCCAGGTATCCAGCAGGTTGAACCAAGCCGTCGCCACGATGACGGATAAAGTAAAATAGCCCACCACCACCCATTCAGGCGACCAAGGCGGATTTCCGAGATAGCGTTCGGCGATCTGCAACGCTAATCCGCTCGTCAGGACGGCAAACCAGAACAGGAAGGATTTCTTGGTCGAGAACAGGAGGCAGATCCAGGCAAAGACGCCAATCAGTCCGAAAACGATCATCAATGCAGGCCGGTATTTATGGAGCATAAAGGAACGTTTTGCTGTTGCGGATTGTAGTGTTGCATAGTCCCCGAACGCGTGCCGGAATATATCGGTGTAGCCAGGGGTTGCGCGGGTCATGACGATCAGAATTTCATTCGTTCCTGATTGCAGCGTCGCCTGTGGCACGCGCAAAACCCCTCGCAGTGCGCGCGCATGCTGACTGCTTTTTGTTCCAATCCGCCCCTCATCGAGGATTGGAAAGCCATTAACCCAGACATGGTAATTGTCGGCACCAATTCCGGCGAGCAGTCCAAAATCGTTCGTGGGGTCTTCGGTCAGCGGGATCGAAAGTTTGATAACGTGCGTTGGTTTCTCGGATGATGCATACCAGCCAGCTTTTGCGGAGCTCCATGCGTCAGACGGCAAGGCGTCAATTGCGTTGAGAGTTGTGTCCTCCACTTGAGCGATCTGGAAATCGCTAATCAGCATTTCGGGCGGAATGGATGTGCGCTGGCCAAGCAGCGGTGAGATGACGAACCAGAACACGACTTGCGATATGAGCAATGCGATCAAGAACATGCCCCATTTACGCGCCATTATTGCAATTCCGCGTTGATTGTTGGGAAAGTCGGCGTGTCCGGACCTGGCGCTGTCACCTTGTTGGCTGGTAGACGTCTGCGGGGACCTCGCAAACTTGCGCAGCCTATCAAAAATTGTTGCCCACATGGATAGCACCTCGCCGTTCATCCTTCCCCCCATACGTATGGGATGTATCCTCCCTCGTAACCCCCATAGGTTTGGGGTATGTGTCTTTGAACACGCAACGACATTTCATGAGGCAATTGAGAAATATGTCTGCTGACAGAATCCTGATCTCAATTGTTGAGGACGATGTCGTCCTACGACAACACCTGGAGCAGGTGGTCGCAAACACGCATGACCTGGAACTGCTGTGGAGTGCAGGTTCGTTATCGGAGGCACGCGATGAACTTGAGCAGAAGCCTGACGTCGCGCTGGTTGATTTGGGTCTGCCGGATGGCAATGGCGATGAGCTGATTGCAGAAATGGCACCCGCCGGCGTGAAATCACTGATCATCACAATTTTTGATGACCGTGCCAGCGTTCTTGGCGCCATTCGCAGCGGTGCAGACGGGTACCTGGTAAAAGATAGCAGTTCCGACGAAATCCTCGATGCGATCAGATCGTTGGCGGATGGAGGTTCACCCGTCAGTGCTTCGGCTGCAATACATATGATGAGCATCATCCGCGAGATTGCACCGAGTGGCCAACAGGAGCCGGAAGGTGAGCGCCTGCTGACCAAGCGGGAAATCGAATTGCTTGAGCTTTTCGCCAAGGGACTCACCTATCGGGAGGCGGCGAAGAGTCTTGGTATTTCCCCTCATACTGTCGGAGATCACGTCAAGTCGATCTATCGGAAACTGGCGGTCCACTCGCGCTCTGAGGCTGTTTATGAGGCTATTTTCCAAAAACTTATCAAGATCTAGGGCTAACAGGTCACAGCCTTGGAGAATAGCACGTTCCCCCAAACTCATGGGATGGCTAGTCAGTGAGAGCTGATTTCTAACCGACTTTGAAAGTTCGCTTGTTGCGTGTGTTCGACACGCGCATCAGCGGCTCATCCGAGGGAAGGAATACTCATGCGCAATCTCAAGATTAAATTGGCGGCGAAACGTTCTGCATTGACCGGTATCACGCTTTCCGCTGCGGCTCTCCTGGCATTGAAAGCCGATGCTCAAGACATCCTTGAAGTTGAGTCGGAGCTTGACGGATATACATCAACGGCCAGCATTGAAGGGCTGGCTAATGCGCAAGTTCTGGCCGACGGAAGTGTAGAGCTGACTTTTGAGGATGGTCGCACTCTGATCGTGCCAGTCGATGATGTTGTACTCCTGAATGGGGAGATTTTTGTTGATCTCGATACCGGAGATGGGTTTCTGTCTGGGCTTGACGATGTACCGCTTGCTGTAAAGCTGGCAGGTATCGCAGCGGGGGTCGGTGGTATCGCTGCGCTGGCGAGTGGCGACGACGATGGCCCAGGGAATGCTGCGCTGGTTTTCTCTGGCGCCGCCAGTTCGACATTTGCGGAAAATGGGACGGACGTTGCCTATACAGCTTCGGCGAGTGATCGCGAATCAGATCCGGTCACGTTCTCGATCAGCGGCGGCGCGGATGCAGCGCTGTTCGAAATAAATCCATCGACAGGAGAGGTGCGGTTCCTGTCTGCACCTGATTTCGAGGCGCCGGGCGATGCAGGCAGCGACAATACCTATCAACTTCAGATTACGGCCAGCGATGGGATGGACACAGCGGTGCGTGATGTGACGATCGCGGTCAGCAACGAGAATGATAATGCACCGGAATTCACGGGTGGAGCTGCTGTAACTGTTGCTGAAAACGAAACTGCAACCGGATATACACCGACGGTAGCGGATGCCGATGGCAGCGCGTTAACTTATTCGATTGTCGGGGGTGCAGACGCGGCGCTTTTCGTAATCGATGCTGCGACAGGTGCACTGTCATTTGTCAGTGGCGCGGACTTTGACGCACTGGGCGATTCTGGAGGCAACAATGTCTATGATGTGATTGTGCAGGTATCTGACGGCGTTGCCACTGATACACAGGCTGTGCAGGTCACCGTCACAAACGTGAATGACATTGCTCCTGAATTCTCAAGTGGCATGTCCATCAGCGTCGCCGAAGGTAGCACAGTCACGGGCTATACCGCCGCGGCAACAGATGCCGAGGGCGATAGTATTACCTATAGCCTTGCTGGCGGCGCCGATGCGTCACTGTTTGCAATAGACGCTGCCACAGGTGTGCTCAGCTTTGTTGCTGCGCCAGATTTTGAGGCACCTGCGGATGCCGGGGCCGATAACCAGTACGACGTAGTGATCCGGGCTTCGGATGGCGCAAATGGCACCGACCTCAGCGTGCAAGTCAACGTCACGAATGAAAATGACAGTGCGCCTGTCTTCACGTCTGGTGACAATTTGACGTCCCCTGAAAACACAAACGGCACTGTCTTCACAGCGGCGGCCACGGATGCAGATGGCAGTACACTGACATATGCCATTTCTGGAGGGCCAGATGCGGCTCAATTCGCGATTGATCCCAATACCGGAGCGGTAACGTTCGCGGTCGCCCCCGCAGATTTTGAAGCACCGACCGATCTTGGCGCCGACAATGCCTACAATTTCATTGTCAGCGCCAGCGACGGCGTGGCGACAACCACGCAGGCTGTGCGCCTGACAGTCGCGAACGAAAACGACATCGCCCCGACGATCGAGGCTGGTACTGACAGCGTGGTTGAGAATGCGACCGGCGTCGTGCTGACGGTATCTGCTGGGGACGCCGATGGGGATGCCCTAACGTTTGCCATTGCTGGCGGCGCAGATGCGGCCCTGTTCACCGTGGATGCCAGCACCGGTGCGCTGAACTTCATTGCGCCGCCGGATTTCGATGCGCCTGCCGATGCCAACAGCGACAATATCTATCAGGTTGATATCTCGGCCAGCGACGGCACGTTCACCAGCACTGACACAGCAACAATTGTTGTCACCGACATCAATGACGAGACGCCTGTTTTCACCAGTGGGGTCACTCAGGCGGTCGACGAGAACCTGACAGCGACAGGCTATGTCGCCGCAGCAGCCGATGCTGACGGCACGTCGCCGACATTTGCAATTACGGGCGGCGCCGATGCGGCCCTGTTCAGTATCGACTCCAATAGTGGAGCGCTGTCTTTCATCAATGCACCGGATTTCGAAAATCCGGGCGATGCTGGCGCCAACAATGTCTATGATGTGGAGATCACGGCCAGTGACGGTGTGAATGGCGCCGTTCAGTCTGTGGCAGTCACAGTCAATGATGTGGTCTCCGAAGCGCCGATCTTCTCAAGCGGTCCAACTGGAAGTCTCGCAGAGAATTCCGCAGGGGTCGCCTATACCGCTGTCGCTGTTGATCCGAATAGCAACCCGGTGACCTACAGCCTGACTGGCACCGACAGTGCCTTGTTCAATATCAACGCAACGACCGGAGAGATCACTTTCATCGCGTCGCCGGATTTCGAAGCCCCTGGTGATGCCGGGGCCGACAATGTTTATGACGTTATCGTCACCGCTGACGACGGCACAGATACCAGCACGCAGGCGGTCGCCATCTCGGTGACCAATGAGAACGACAACGCCCCCGTGAATACCTCTGCCGCCGCTGCGACAACGCCAGAAAATACGACCAGTGCTGTCTACACAGCTACAGCGACGGATGCTGATGGGAGTGCGCTGACCTGGTCAATCGCTGGCGGCGCCGATGCGGCCGCGTTCAGCATTGATCCCACCACCGGCGAAGTCACATTCGCCGTGGCCCCTGCCGATTTCGAGGTGCCGACGGATGCTGGCGCAGATAATGTGTACGACCTGATTGTGCGTGCGTCCGACGGTGTCGCAACAGCGGATCAGGCTGTGGCGCTGACCGTAACCGACGTGAATGAGGCCCCTGATGTGACGAGTTCGACCTCGCAGTCGATCAGTGAGAATACAACAATCGTCTATACAGCCACGGCAACGGACCCCGATGCCGGGGCGCCTGCGCCGGTTTGGTCAATCACCGGCGGTGTGGACGCTGCACTGTTCAGCATTGATTCAAGCACGGGAGAGGTCAGCTTCCTTTCCTCCCCGAATTTCGAGGCACCGGGCGATGCAGGCGGCAATAATGTCTATGACATTGAAATATCTGCGTCAGATGGGGCACTCAGCGAAACGCAAGCCGTCACGATCACGGTCGCGGATGTGAATGAAGCCCCGGTATTCGGTTTCAGTGGACCGATTCCATTTAGCCGACCCGAAAACCAAGCCGACACAACGTTTAGCTATCCCGGCACGGCGAGCGACCCAGAGGGCGATCCAGTGACATATTCACTGGCCGGCCCTGACGGCGCACTATTTACCTTGAACTCAAGCTCCGGGCGTATCGAATTTGTCACGGCGCCGGACTTCGAAAACCCTGGTGATACGAACACGGACGGCGTGTACGAGTTTACGCTGGTGGCCAGCGATGGGTCACTGCAGGACACACTCGATTTCGAGTTGACCGTGACGGATACAAATGATGAAGCGCCGGTCTTTTCGAGTGGTCCAACCGCAAGTGTCCTTGAAAACCAAGGCAACCTGGTTGTTTATCAGGCGATAGCCACCGATGCGGACTCCCCAACGATCACTTACAGTCTTTCAGGGGCTGACGCAGCACTCTTTACAGTAAACGCTTCAACAGGCGCGGTAACGTTGACACAGGCGCTGGATTTTGAGTCGCCCACAGATACCAACACTGATGGCAGTTATGAGTTTACAGTAACGGCCTCAGATGGAACTCTATCGACAGACCAGAACGTCTCTCTCTCGGTGACCGATGTGACCAGTCCGGTCTTTGTCGGGACGACCGATACCTTCGTCATCGAAGGAAACGGTACGTCTTCGAACATTCAGGACGTAGCCATTGGAGACGGCCCACTTACATACTCAATCGTTGGCGGTCCGGATGCGGCGGAATTTGGAATTTTCTCCGGGAATATACTCTCCTTGCTCAATCAATTCAGCAGGGACTTCGAGAACCCAGGGGATGCCAACTTCGACAACACGTACGAAGTCCTGATTGAAGCCAGCGATGGCGTGAACACGACCACGCAGACGTTCACCTGGGTCATTGAGGACCGAAACGAATTTACACCGGTGATCACCAGCGCGGCGACGGCCAGCACGCCGGAAAACACAACTGGCCCAGTATACACAGCCACGGCCGCTGACGGCGATGCCTCGGCGGTTCTGACCTATGGCTTGAGCGGCACCGATGCGGCCCTGTTCACGATAGACAGCGCGACAGGCGAGGTATCCTTCATCACGCCGCCGGACTTTGAAGCCCCTGCCGACACTGGCGCGGACAATGTCTACGACATCACGATTGGAGCGACGGACGGTACGCGCGCAGCAACGCCTCTGAATGTTCAGATCACTGTCACCGATGTTGGCGGCGGGTCTGCCAAAGTGTCCGTAGATAGCGCAACTGATCTGTCGGATGATCCGGGCGGCGCAGCATTGCTGCCCATCCTCGAGACAATCGATCGCTGGACCGAGCCGGAATTTGTGCTCGATCGGTTTGATCCGATCATCGGGTATGACGAAGATGATGTCGCGATCATCAGCCCATTCGACGTCGCTGATGGCTGGTAGGACAGCAAGGCAGACGGCAGTGAAGAGTCTTCGTTCCCCCCAAGTCTCGACTTACATTTCCGTCTGTCTTGCCTTCAGCCTGGTGGTCAACTTGCTGCTTCTGGTTTCACCCTTGTACATGCTGCAAATCTACGATCGGGTGATGACTTCAGGATCGGTCGACGCGTTGATCTGGCTGAGTGTCATGGCAGTGTTCCTAATGGCGATTTACGGCGCGGCGGAGGCAGGGCGGCGGCGAACGCTATCGCTGGCTGGCGATCATTTTGCGGCGCATATGACCGAACCGGTCTTTCGGCGGTATTTGGATGGCCAGACCGCCCAACCAGAGCTGTCACGCGATCTGGCGCTGGTCAGCCGTGTGCAGTCGCTGATCCAAAGCGGCATGCCGACGGCGTTATGTGATGCCCCGTTCGCGCCGCTTTTCCTGATATTGCTTGCGGTGTTGCACCCTATTTTGGGGATTATGGGCCTAGGCGGCGCGGTCATGGTGATTTGCGTTGCGGTCCTGTCGGACTTTCAATCTCGCCGCGCCGGGCAGGTGGCGCTTGCAGAAGAGGGCCGCGCACGACGCTTCGCCGAAGGACTTGAGCGTCAGCATTCTGCTATTTCGAGCATGGGGCTTGGGGCAGGGGCCAAAGCCAAGTGGTCCGATCTCGGTGATACGGCGCGCGCAGCGTCAGTGGAAGCCTCAACCCTCGACGGTGCTTATTCTGGATTATCCCGCACAATTCGCCAGACACTGCAAATCATCGCGCTCGGTGTCGGTGCGGCGCTCGCTCTGCAACAGGAAATATCGGCCGGCGGAATTGTCGCGGGATCGATCCTGATGGGGCGCGCCCTTGCGCCCATTGACCAAATCGTTGGCGGGTGGCGCGGCATTGTTCGCGGGCGCACCGCGTGGCGGCATTTGAAGGCTGGACTGGAAGGACTGGACCCCGCCCAGCCAGCTGCTTTGGCACTGCCGCGACCTGAGGCGCAGCTGACCGTTCGCCGCCTGAGTGTGTGCGCGCCAGGGACCTCGCAGGAGTTGATCAGATCGTTTTCGATCGAGATCGCCGCTGGCGAAATCGTCTCGATTGTCGGTGCCAATGGGGCCGGGAAAAGTACCCTGCTGCAACTGCTTTCAGGTGCGTGGCGCCCGATAACGGGAAACGTCTTTCTGGGCGGACGCGATATCCATGCCTGGCCGGCAGAGGATCGCGGTCAACATGTCGGCTACCTGCCACAACAAACCGAGCTTTTGCCCTGTTCGGTTCGTGACAATATTGCGCGCCTTAAGCAAGACGGAAGTGAGGTCCTATTTGAAGCTGCTCATCTGGCGGGGGCTCACGAGTCTATTCTGGGTTTACCGGAAGGATACGAGACAATGGTTGGACCCGGCGGTATTCATTTGTCTGCGGGCCAGGCGCAGCGTATCGGCCTTGCACGCGCATTTTACCTGCAAGCCCCAGCGATCTTTCTGGATGAGCCAAGCGCCAATCTTGATCACATTGCGTCAGCCAAGCTGGCAAGATCTCTTGGTACGCTCGCCAACGCAGGATCCTTCATTGTTCTGTCGACGCACGACCCACGGCTTCTGGCTGTGTCGAAATCCATCCTGGTCGTACAGGACAATTCAATTCTTCGCGTTCCTGCAGAGGATTATTTGCGGGCTCAGCATGCTCAAATGCAGGCCAAAACAGCATGAGTGCGGCTGTGCCATCACTTAGGGCGGATCGCATCGTGAAGGGGTGCGGCTTGATTTGCCTGATCGGTTTTGGTGGCTTCATGGCCTGGGCCGGTTTTGCGCCGCTCGCGGAAGGGGTCGTCGCCAGCGGGGTTGTGGTTGTTGAGAATAATCGAAGGGTCGTGCAACACCTCGAGGGTGGAATCATCGAAACCATTCACGTCAGGGAAGGGGCGATTGTCGAAGCAGGTGACCCACTGATCGTGCTCGGCGGACGGGCTAGCAAAGCAACGCGAGCAGAACTGGTCTTCGAAGCTGCCAGTCTGCAAGCGTCAATCCTGAGACGAGATGCCCAAAGCAAAAGGCAGGATCATGTCAGCTTTGACGGTCTCGACAGGTTCGCACTCGCGCTGGACGACTTAAGCCAGATCGTGGCCCGAGAGGACGAATTATTCCGGCAGGAATCTCGCGCCCTGAAGGCCGACCTTGAAGTCCTCTTGGCCCGCCAGCAAGGCGCCGTACAATCCAGCCAGATCATCCGGGAGCAGATTAAAAGTACGCAGCAGGCGATTGACGTGGCCGCACAACAATTGGCGTCCAAACAGGAGTCGTTGGCGCAGCAACTCGCCCGTCTTGAAGAGGTTCGCGACCTCGAACGGTCGCTGGCCGGTTTGCGGGCAGATTCTTTCCGGCTCGAAAACGAAGCGGCGCGAGCAAATTCAGAAGCCCGGGATTTTGCTGGGCAGATCGCTCAGACCGAGGCCCGCTACGACGAAAGACTGGCCGGTGAGAGGGTCGAGGCACGCAAGGCGCTGCAAACGATCGAAGAGCGATTGGGCGCGGCGCAGGATGTCGTTGACCGGGCGGTCATATTGGCACCGCAATCTGGGGAAGTGATCAATCTCCGGTTTCACACTGTCGGCGGCGTTGTGGCGCCCGGAGAGGCCATCCTGGAAATCGTGCCGACGGGCGAAAACGTTATCGCGTCTGTTCGCATCCGTCCGACCGATCGCGCGTCGGTGGCTGAAGGGCTGGATGTTCGAACACGGATTTCTGCGTTTAATAATCGAGACGTTGAGGAGCTGACAGGTAAAGTCATAGATATTAGCGGCGACCTGAAAACCGACCCGGCAACGCAAGCGGTGTACTATGAGGCGCTGGTTCGTATCGATATGGCGCAGCTTAATCCGGAACTTGTTGGCATTATCCCGGGACTACCCGTCGATGTATTTATTTTCTCCGGCGCTGAGCGAACAACGCTGGATTACATCATGTCGCCATTGTCGGATTCCTTGTTTGCGGGGCTGCGCTCAAAATGAGGATGTCAGTTGTACTTATTGCAATAGTGACTAGCGCTTGGGCGGTCGCAGAGGCTCAGGAGTGCCTTGATCTTCGCAGCACAATCACCTTGGCGTTAGACCGCGCGCCGCTGGTTGATGCGGCGAGTGAAGCGATAAATCAAGCGCAATCAGAGGAACAGGTAGCCAGGTCGGAGTGGCGCCCTCAGCTTTCTGCATTCGCACGCTCCGCTGCAGGTGAGAGTGGCTTGTCCGATACGCAAATCGAAAATCAAGCCGGGATCCGAGTGTCGCAGCGATTATATGATTTCGGGCGTGGAAAGCGGCAGGTTGCTTCAAGTCGTCTGGGCCGAATGCAGGTCGAGGCGGAGCATCGCGCGGCGCGGGCGCAAGAAGCGTATGACATTACCGGTTACTATATCGACGTACTGCAAAGCAGAGCCACGGTTGAGGCGCTGTCGGTACCTGTTGTTTATCTGTCCCGGCGCGCCGAGGCTCAGGACGCCCTTCTGAGGCGCGGAGAATCGACACGGTCAATGGCTGCCGAAGCGCGAAGCGAGGCGGCCAGAGCCGCTGCAGAACTGACAGTTGCCACATTCGAAATGGACAAGGCAGAAGCAGAGCTTACGGCCCGTCTCGGCGATGTGGCCGCCTTGTGCGATGAGCTCGATATTTCGGCAACGCTCCGGGCGTTGGCCATCCGTCCCGGCTCGGCAGACGAAATTGCTGATAATCTCATTCGATTAAATCCGATCCTTCAAGCAGAGCGGGCGGCTGTTGACCGGCTGGACGTTGAGGTTGACTTGCGGCGCCGGGCGCGATTGCCCGTGATCGATCTCGCAGCCACATCCGCATATGCCTACGACGATTTTGCGCAGTCTTGGGATGTACGAAGCCGCATCGGGGTGGAGGTCAATGTGCCCCTGGCAACGGGTGGGCGCCTTTCAGCGACATCAGACGGGGCGAAGGCGCGTGCGTCAAATCAGGAATATCTGTTGGCAGAAAAGGTACGGCTCTTCCGTCGTGATGTATTGGTAGCTGTCGCAAAAGTTGAATCGGGGCAGGCTGAGGTGCGTAGCCGGAGCGAATCACGCTTAGCCGCACAAGCGCAGTTTGACGCTGTTGAAACAGAGTTTGATTTGGGTGCAAGAACGCTGAGCGATCTTGTAGAGGCTCGGGCAAAGCTCGACCGTGCAGTCGTGCAGGATATAAAAACCCGGTTCCGGTATATGCATGACTTGGCCTGGTTAGCTGCCCTTGCGAACCGACTCGTCGATTGAGTCTGGAATAGTGATTTTATCATAATTTTCGATAGCCAATTTCAGGTCACGCCTTGGGACGCTAGTGCACGATTATCCCACACCGAAGAAACTTTGCAGATCGCTGGCAATCAGAGCTTCGATACTCGACGCCGCCAGATTACTAGCGCTAATAATGCATGAGGATAAAGACAGCCTTGCAAGTTTGACGACTTAACTGCCAACACGGCATCCCGGGTTTCAAAAACTCATTCGCAAAGTAGAAAAGGGTGCAGAAGACCTTTCTAAGCCTCAGTAATAAAAGGAATTGCTTCTATACTTTTTTGGCAGGTGCGCCCTCCCGCACCCATTGGAGCCCTGAAATCGTAATGATTTCAGGGCTTTATGATTCTGATGGAGTTTTCCCAATCATTCGAGCTCAATAAAAACAATGACTTAGCGCTTAGGGTCAAATCCTGTTGGCCTGAAAACACACCTGTATGGGGAATAAGAGCGAAAGGAATTCTGATCGCCAATATTAGGAACGCTCTTGGGACGTCCGCGCGTGAACTGTAGCGGTTAAGGGGCGCTTTCCTCTGATAATACCTATGCCGGAGATGCGAGGACATATTTTGCGCGAGCTTGAATAGCCTTGAGGTAGCCGGCCGCGATTTCATATCGGTCTTGGGTTAGATCAAGCGTGTTTAGGGCGCTCTCTAAATTGTCCGAAATTGCGACAGCGATTTCCTTGACCCGTCGTCGCACGAAGGGTGGGCGCATGCCGATGTCTTCTGCGAATTTCGACCAGTCTGCGGGGTGTATCTCTTCGAGGGTGCGACGCTTGGCGACTTTCATTGCATAGCGTTGGCTGAGGTCAGGATATGCGACCGTTGATAGGAGATCATAAAGGGGCGCGAGTTCAGTGCTACCGGGTTTGAAGAGCAGGCTGAAGTTCTTGGCGTGGGCGTCGGCGTTGCCGATGATCGTGTTGAAGATCGCTGCATCGAGTAGCTTGAGTGTCTCCGTAGCGGGGCGTGTCGTTGCCCGGCGCACAAGATCAAAACAGTCGCGGAAGACGGGACCGCCATCAGCGGCATATTTCTTCGCTGATGTCAGGCCGAGAGCCTGGCAAAAATCTTCCTGGTGGAGCCGCTCAATTGTGCCGTCTTTAGCGCGGACGCGGTCATAGCGTTCAATCAGTACGAACCGCGTCTCTTTGATCGCGCGGTATTGAACGAGCGCAACATCGAGATCAATCTTGTGCGCAAGCGTCATGCACAGAGCCTCATTCTCGGCGGTGCCGTCGAATCGGGTAATTTCAGGTTTAAGAATATGCGTCGTCGGCTGGCCAGCTGTTGGAAGCGCAACCTTCCCGTCGACGAGCACAACGGGCAATTTTGCCTGTGCACCCGCAAGCGATAGTCTCAGCCCGGCATCACCGCCTGCCAACATGGGACGGGTGGGCAGACGCTTGATGAGAGCTGCGAGAGCTTCGTCGGACAAGGGAGGATTGGGCGCGGCTTTCACACCACTCGGAGGAGGCGTATCATCTGGCCAGATTTCAAGCGCGCCTGCAACTTCACCGCCGAGCGCCTGCAGCAAGCGAAATTCGTTTCGCTCAGACATACCAAGCACTTGAGCAACTGCCGTTCGTTGTGAGGCTTCTGGTAATAAGCCTTCAAAGAATGGGAGCGTCGCGCGACGGTCAAAGGGCTCTGAACTGAGCGGAAGGGAGGTTGAGACTGGCCGTGGATCAGCCTGCGCCAGCCAGCTTTCTGCATAACTGAACTCTGGCTCACCATATTGATTGAGCTCGAGCGCGCCGACGCGAACCCCGTCCCACCACACTGTGAGATGCTGGCTCATGATCTCGTGCCCGCCGGTGGTGTCAGTGTCATAACGATCCCCAGCGCGGTCAGGACAGCAAGCACTTTACCGACTTGCGCCGTTTCTTTTCCGGCCTCAAGTTCGATAAGAAATCGCACACCAACATTGGCCGCTGCTGCCAATTCGTCCTGGCGCAGACCCTGCGTGTTTCGCGTTTGCCGTATGAGGCTACCTATATCAGTTATTGTCATATCATTTCTTCCTGTACGGGAAGATATGGGCATCAAAGCCCAAAATCAAGTAAAATATTCCCGATCAGGAATAATATTAGTGTTTGGAGTGCCACAACGCCGAAATAATCCCGATCGGGATTATTCAAACAGGAGTGACGCTGAGGCTATTGCCGGGTTAGCCGTCCAATCCTGACAGCGGAGACTCCGGACTTTGGATGTGATGCCGGCTGGCGTTTGTCAAACCGGGCGAGGTGGCGGGACAGGCGCGCATCTTTTGCACGGCGGATTTCAAGCTCATATTCCAAACGGTCGAGGATCGGCCGGTAAGCCTCACCATAAAGCTCAATCACACGTGCCACGGTCGCCATCGCGCGTTCAATATCTTCATCTGTATAGTCTGAGGCGCGATGGATGGACATAAAATCGAAGGTTTATCTTGTTCAGGTGGCCTTGGTGCGGTTCCACACCACTGCACCACAGTTCACCCTATAACCCACTGAATTATTAATAAAAAACAACCTCAAACCCTTGTCTCATCGGGTTGGGCGCAACATTCGGGGCTCCAACCTTCATCAATGCGGATGGTCGTCCCGCGCCTTCGTTGGTACCCTGTTGGCGCGCGAGATTGATGATGAATTTTAAATGACTTTCCTTTTCCAACCTGTAAAGAATGACGAGCTTTCACTTGCTGGCTCACCTATGGTGTGCGCCGCCCAGAAGCTTCTGAGCTATCTGGTCAAACATGAAACAATAGGCCTGACGAAAGGCAAGGCGTTCCAGCGCAATTTCGTGCATTGGGCTGCATACGAGTTCGCTTGGCCGGGCTGGGAAGAGCGTGAGCTGTTCCTCGTCAACAAGGTGCTGAATGAGTACGATTTCCCGCCGCTTGAGGCGCTGCATTTCATACTGCTGAAACTGAAGTTGATCCGACACCACAAGCTGACCTGTCGGCTCACAAAGGCAGGCAGGGAGATCGCCGACCAGCCCGGCGATCTCTTTAACCTGATTGCGCCGTTCTGGTTGTTCGAAGTCGATCACGGGGCTTCCTCGAGGGTTCCGGAGACGCTGCTCGGGAACTGGAGTGTTTTCCTTGGCGTGTTGAATGAGGAAGCCGCTCAGGGTCTGACCTGTGGCACCTTGCGGCAAATACTCTATGGGCCACCGGACGCTGCTGAACCATACGACAGGGTTCCAGGATTGATCTGGATCCAGGTTCTTAATCCGCTGTGCTGGCTTGGGCTCCTCGCAGAGTTCAAGACGGAAGAACGCCAGCATCTCGCGGATCGGCAATATGTGACGACGGGGCTTTGGGCTGCGGCGTTTAGCTTTCCAGTCGATCATGACCGTGCATCGCCAACACGGCATTGAATGGTGTTAGCGTTGAGCTACTTCATTTCAGCAAGGCGAGTGCCGAAAGAACTTGTGTCATTTTTATTGTGGGAGTGTGTATTGCTCAACCTGTTGTATTAAAAGGAATTATCAATCTACTGTTTTGATTGGTGCGCCCTCCCGCACCCAAATAAACCCCTGAAATCTTTACGGATTTCGGGGGGGCTTTGTCTGAATTTCTATGGGCTGAAACTATCGATTCTGGTGTGGGCTTGATCTGGGTCTTTGCGATCCACTAAGTGCCAATAGCGAGGCATTTCCGCCTGCGGCTGTCGTGTTGATCGTGAGGGTGCGCTCATGGAAGAATCGTTCGACCGGGTCGTGTATGGACATGATGGGTATAATTGCGCCTGACCTCCTTGCAACGTTTCCGCTTATGGCGCGCCGCACGTTTCCGTCCGCCAAGATGCCGTCAATGTTCTCTTCGATAAGCGCAATTGCGTCCTCAAGGCTCACGGCGCTGACGAGAGATGCGTGTAATCCCTTGGCGCGCAACTGCGCCTGAATGGCGGATATATTTTCTACTCGTTCTGAACCAATAACTGCAATCGCTGCAGATCCTGCAGCCAGAGAGAGTGCGATCTGAGCGTCGAGACAGTCTGGTTCATCTCCGCCAAAGCAAAGAAAGATACCACGCGGAAATAGTCTCAGTGTGTTCGCCTCGCCGGTTGGACCAGGAAGAGACAATTCATGCGGGGTCGTTTTGGGCGCTTTTCTGCTAGCAATTAGCCTGGATTGTATGAGCGATTGAAGTAGTTCGGCGCGATCATCATGGCTAAAGCGCTCCTGCCATCTCTGACTGGCCTTTTTAGCTTGAACCAAGCGATCAAGAGCGGCCTGAGAAGGCGCGACTTTACTCATCGCAAATTTGGAAGCTTTGTTAGTTGATGAGCCCCCATGAGCAGATCGGGTAAGGCCGAACAAATAGTGCGGCCCGCCAGCTTTTGGTCCTGTTCCCGAAAGGCCTTCCCCGCCAAAAGGGTGCACACCCACGACGGCACCGATCTGGTTGCGATTGACATAGAGATTACCGACATGCGCGCGCGCAGCGATATCATCTACACGGCTATCAAGGCGCGTGTGCAGACCCATTGTGAGGCCATAGCCTAGAGCATTTATTTCCTCGACTAACTGCCTGATCTTGCCCGATTTAAATTTCACAATATGCAAAACGGGGCCAAAGACCTCGCGTTTAACGTCGCTGACCGCTTTCATTTCGATAAGGACTGGCGCGGTGAAGTGGCCATCAGGCAGGCCGGGGGGCAAGTTACACTCCTTCAACACGGCATGTGACCCCCGCATGTCGTCTTTATATTTTTCGATCATGTTCAGGGCAGCGGCATCAATAACCGGGCCAATATCTGTCGCCAGAGACGCTGGGTCGCCGATTACCAACTCATCCATTGTACCTTTCAGCATTTTGACGAAAGGCTCGTAAATATCGTCCTGTACGCATACAATCCTGCAGGCTGAACATCGCTGCCCCGCGCTTTGGAAGGCAGAGTCGATAGTGTCCTGTACAGCCTGTTCAAGCAATGCGGTGGAGTCCACGATCATGGCGTTGATGCCGCCAGTCTCTGCGATCAGGGGAAGATCCGCGCGGCCAGTCTCTGCGAGATTGCTCGCTATGATTTTTGCTGTCCGGGTCGAGCCTGTGAAGCAGACACCAGAAATACCCGGATGGCGCGTAAGGGCGTTGCCGAGGGCGGCGCCATCTCCGATCAAGAGTTGCAGGGCCGAGGGTGAGACACCTGCGCGGTAGAGAATATCGGTCGCGCGCGCCGCGATGAGCGGTGTTTGTTCAGCAGGTTTGGCCACAACAGTGTTGCCAGCGCTCAAGGCTGCAACCACCTGGCCAAGGAAAATCGCCAAGGGGAAGTTCCATGGGGAGATGCAGGCGACCGTCCCAAGGGGGATGCGCGCGGTGACATCTGCTTTTTGTGCCTGCAATGCATAATAGCGACAGAAGTCTACCGCTTCGCGAACCTCTGCGACAGCATCCGGCAGTGTCTTTCCGGCTTCCCGCACGCACAGTTCAAGCAGGTCAGCCATTTCCTGTTCGAGAAGGTCGGCGGCCTTGTCCAAGACGCTCTTCCGGCTGGCGGGGCTTGTATTGCTTGGCCAATCTGAAGCGTTCGCGGCTTCAACCGCTTGATCAACACTGGCTGTAGCAGCGTAGTGCACCTCTCCGACAAGATGTTTTTGGGCTTGTGGGGCTTTTATGGCCACGATCGATTCATCGGCCGCGCTGTTCTTCTGCACAAAGCTGCTCGCGTGATGCAGAGACGAGCGCGCTGCAACGCGAGACATGTCTGCGGCGACGTCAGATTGGGTGAGATCAATACCTGCTGCTGAAAGCCGCCCGCCTTCCAGAGTATCGACTGGAGCAGGGATGCGCGGATGCGCGGCGCTTTGATTATTGCTCGCGAGGGTCATGGGGTCGGTCACGATATCATCGATCGCGATACGCTCATCCATCAGCTGATTAACAAAGGAACTGTTGGCACCGTTTTCGAGAAGACGGCGCACCAGATAAGGAAGAAGATCTTTATGGGTGCCGACAGGTGCGTAAATCCGGCTCGGCATGCCGTACGCCTGCATGAGGCGGGTGTGAAGCGCGCCGCCCATGCCATGGAGGCGCTGAAACTCAAAGGACGTGCCGGACTTCGCCATATGCGCGATTGCTGCTGCCGTATGAGCGTTATGCGTGGCAAATTGCGGGAAGATTGTCTCATTCATGCTGAGGAGTTTTCCGGCGCAGGCGAGATAACTGACATCGGTGTTCTCTTTACGCGTGAATACAGGATAGCTGGGCAGCCCCAGCTCCTGAGCGCGTTTGATTTCCATATCCCAGTACGCACCCTTGACGAGCCTAACCGCGACTTTACGGCCAGCGTATCGTGCGAGCTCAAAAACATGGTCAATCACGGGCATGGCGCGGCGCTGGTAGGCTTGAACAACAAGACCAAGGCCAGGCCAGTCTTTCAGGCACTTAGCCGCTAGCAGGCGCTCAAGGACGAGGAGGGAGATTTCCAACCTGTCGGCTTCTTCGGCATCAATGTTCAACCAGAGCCCGGCATCTTTCGCGATGCGCGCAAGCTCGGTCAATCGGTCAACAAGAATAGGAATGCATGTGGCGCGATGGGCGTATTCATAGCGTGGGTGAAGCGCAGACAGCTTGACCGATAGGCCAGGATTAGTCGCCATCTCAGATGACCCTGCTGAGCCTGCGGCTAGACGCTGAATCGCATTCAGATAAGCGTTGAAATAGGCATCTGCGTCATCCCGTGTGTGCGCGGCTTCTCCCAGCATGTCATAGGAATGAGAGAAGCCTTCACGTTCGGCTTTCCTGGCGCGCTTTAGGGCGCGATCAATGTTACGGCCAAGTACAAAATGGTCGCCCATAACCGCCATGGCCTGCTCAACCGCGCGCTCCATTACCTGATCGCCAAGTTTCGCAAATAGGTTTTTTGCGCGCGTACCACCCGTACCGCTTACCCATGCCGATGTGAGGCGCAGGCCATTGGTCGCTTGATTGACGAAAAAAGACTCACTCTTGCCCGCATGCACCGACCAGTTGGCACCGCCAATCTTGTCGCGTATCAGGCTGCGCGACGTGGCAAAGTCCGGTGTGCGAATGAGAGCCTCGGCAAGACGCATCAGCGTGACGCCTTCCTCTGATGATAGTCCATACTCCAAGAGAAGGTCATCGATTGGTGACGTAGCGCGATTATCCGCGCGTACCTCAGCGACGATCTGTTTGGCATCCTCAAGGATTTGATTGCGGGCTTTGGGCGTAAGCCGGATTTGATTGAGCAGACCCTGCACCAAATCGGCTTCGTTGCAGACGTAAGCTCTAGTGAGTCCGGTTGAGGCTTGCGACGCCTGTAAGTCCTGTAAATCCAGCAAAATAATCTCCGTCTGAATCACTCTGTGGTCGCATGAAGGTGGCACTATTTAAAAAGGAAGTGGGTCTTTATTTCATCAGATAAATAGCCTTATGTGCTCACAATCTCAGGAAATGCAGTCGAAGAGATCTACGATGACGGAAAATGCAGGCGTTTTGGATGCGATGGACCGGCGTATATTGCGAGCCATTCAAGCCGATGGGCGCCTTGCCGTCGTCGAGTTGGCCGAGCGTGTAGGCCTAAGTAAGTCACCTTGTTTGAAGCGGCTCCGGCGGCTCGAGCGTGACGGAATCATTCGCGGCTATCGCGCTGATATTGATCCTGATCGGATCCGTCAGGCTTACCTTGCCTATGTACAAGTCAAGTTGTCTAGCACAACGCGAGCAGTGCTTGATGAGTTCAATGCGCTGGTGAAAGACGTTCCCGAAATTATGTCCTGTCACATGATGGCGGGCGGCTTCGACTATCTCCTAAAAGTCCGCACGCCAGACATGAAGGCGTATCGTCAATTTATGGGGGACGTTCTTTCTCAGCTGCCGCATGTTGCGCAGACTTCAACCTTTCCCGTCATGGAGCAGGTCAAGGAATCCCATAAACTCGTCATTTCAGAGCCAGATGGCTGATTGAGCTGCGCAAGCAATTATTGCAGGGCGTTTTTCACCTTGGCTACATGTGTGCTTATTTCAGAAACCGGGCTTGGAGTTGAGGCTGCAAGTGGGCCATGGTCTGGCCAAAGTTTTAGCAACTGCTCGAGTGATGCCATGAGGGGTTCAGAGCCTGCTGAATCCACATCACTGGCGATGCTCAAGGCGACCACCGTGAAGCCATAGGCGTCTTGATATTCGCCTGGGTCGGTGATCTTTCCGTCGACAACACCGATCTGATATTCCTCTAACACCGTGTCCATGAGGTAGTCGATGATTTCGGCTGGATCACCGCCTGCATTGGCGCGCATCAGAGCCATGTTGGCTTCGGCTGCGGCGAGTTGAGGCTCGATTTCGGCAGCAGGAAGGCCTTCATCCAGCGCGTCGGATACGGCGATGAAGAGGTCTTGTTCAAACCCAAGTGCACTTAGTCCAGCGCGCTCGGCTTCATGTGTCTCCGAGACGGGGTGTAGCAGATGCTTGGCGGCCTGCTCAGGGGCACCCGCGCGATACAAGGCCAGCCCCGCTTCGACATGCCCGGACATGAAGGCAACGCGCTTCTCAACTGGAAGCATACTCATCATGTGGCCCGAGTTTTCGGAGGTTTCGACGCTTTTAGGGGCCACTTCAGGCGCAATACATGCCGAAATCGGCAAAAGCGTCAGGCTGGTTACGGTCGCAAGTTTCGCGATAGTTGAAAATTTCAGCATGCATGCCCCCTTAAACGAAACTGCAAGAACACTAACCCGCGTGCCACACTTTGGCAGCCGCAAAAATACTTAGTATGCGATCATAGTGTCATGTCGTTCGCTGCTGGCACCTTCTGCTGAAGCTTCTCTATTTTTTGCGCGAGGCGATCTGACACGAAATCTCGAAAGACGCGCATACGCGGTGTCTGGCGTAATCCGGCATGGGACAGCATCCACAAATCCAGAGACATGTCTGCTTCCAGACCAGGTAATTTGTAGAGTTGTGTGCTTTGGTCCATGTACTCTTTACTCGCATAAACGATGGGTAGCACAGCGACGCCAAATCCATGTTGGCAAGCAGAAAGGCTAACCTCATTATCGTCATAGCGTAGGACATTCGGTGGTGGAGGCAGGTGTTTCATGACCCAGTCTGGCAGCTGGTGGGGGCTTTCGTTCATATTGACGATAACCGGCACAGGTTTGCCGGCCAGATAGGCATCAAGGATGTCTTTGGAGCCATAAGCGGCAAACTCAAATGTACCGATCTGCCGGCCTATGAGGTTCTCATCAGGGGCATCCGTGAGTCTAAATGCAAAGTCAGCTTCGCGGGTTGAGAGACTGAGGGGATCCATTGAAGCGATGAGTTCCAGAGAGATGTTTGGATAAGCTTCTTGGAATCCCTTTAATATTGGCATCAACAGGCGCTCGATAATCGGCCCGATTGACGTGATGCGCAGTGTGCCTTCGATTTCATGCGTCTCGCTGAACGCATTGCGCCTAACTTCACCAGCATAATCGGCCATGGCTTCGACTGACTTTAATATACTGGTACCAGCGGCTGTAATCGCCCATTTTCCGGATGAGCGATCAAACAGTTTGGTTTCAAGGCTCTCCTCAAGCGCGCTTATCCGCCGTGAGACCGTGGTGTAGGCCACGCTAAGCTCAGTACCCGCAGCAGTCGCGGACCCGTATTGGGCCACGGCCTGAAAATACCTTAAGTCGTCCCAGTTGAGGTTTTTCATTTATGCACACCAGTAATGCGAAAGTTTCTATATAATTTCGAATACGCACGCTGTAAACCGAAAGCTCCTCAAACAAAAGTGGAGCCTCCCAATGAAACTATTCAATCTTTCAACCTCGAAAGCCGTTCTGGCTAGCGGCGCATTCTTGTTCACTACAGGTACGGCAATGGCCGGTCCTTCGGATGAAATCGCGCTTTGTGAAACAGCGCTCAGCACACATGTCGCTGCGCTTCAAAACGATGGCGGGCAAGCCGCTTCATTCAAATTTCAAGAACGCCGCGGTGCATCTGTGAAGAAACTATACTTCAAGATGAGCCACGCTGGGTATGACGGGAAAGTCACCTGCAAAGTGCGTCGCGGTACCGTCATCGATATTCTCGACAACGATGGTGCGAGCATCATGACAGTTTCAGCCGACAAAACAACGTCTGACAAAAACGGCTAAACGACCTTCTGGCGTCTCCCATACGCCTTCAACTCGGCTCTCGTGATCGTAAGATTCCGGGAGCTTTTTTGAACGGTCTGTTCGGCCAATACTTGATCAGACACCGCACCATGGCTTTGGTGCCCCCATTTCAATGGCTTGTCCCTGCGCTAGCAGTCGGGCGGCCAACGTCTCGCCATCTGATGTTGTGACGGAAGCAACGACCCTACCGCCATACTTGTCACGTGTAATATCTGACAGCGTAACGGTGCTTCCAACGGGGGAGGATGCAGCGACGGATGCCTTAGCCGTGCGAGCGAGCGCTTTTTCCGCCGCGCATTTTGGACGGTACAGCTCAGGCGCATCAATCCCTCGCAGCCGTACGGAGATTTCCACCGTTTGATCAACCCAGATGTGTGCACGCACTTTTACTGTGTCGCCATCAACGATCTTGATAACTTCAGCCGGAATCGGGCCGGGTAGTGGGTCGGCATGGATCGAGACCTGCGTAAAACCAAGGACCAAAAATGCAACCATAAAGCGAAACATGCGTTAGGTTGTAGGATTATGTTCCTGATTTGTACAGTCCCTTTTCGCACTCGTGACGCACTTGTAAATGTGATTAAGGCGCCAGTTCCTTGGCTATATAGTCAGCCAAAAGGCGGCCCTTTGAAGTCAGCTGGATATGATTATGCTTCAACGTAGTCATTCCAAGCTCTCTAAAGTCGTGGAGTTTTTTCTCATTAAGGCGCTGATCGATCAGGGATTCGACACGCCTTTTATCCAGCCCGGAAATGGGGCGTAGGCCCATAGCGATTAATTCATACGCGCTCTCAATCGGGGTTAAATCAGTTTCCAGGGCTGCATTGGTCTCGATATAATCACTGGGCTTTCGTGCAGCTTCGGTTGCCGTCCGTTTGCCATTCACGGTCAGCCGTCCGTGCGCGCCAGGGCCAACGCCGATCCAGTCGCCATTTGCCCAATAAATATGGTTATGGCGACTTTCATACTCGCTGGATCGGGCATGATTGGAGACTTCATAGGCCGGTAGGCCAGCACTATCGCAAAGGCGTTGCGTGGCTTCATAGAGGTCGGCCTGATCATCATCTGGCATGGGAATGAGCTCACCGCGCTCTGCGCGTTTTCCAAATGCGGTGCGCTCAGCAATGGTAAGCTCATAGAGAGACAGGTGCGGCGCACCCAAAGCGAGGGCTTGTTGAAGCTCGTTTTCCCAGTCGGATAAGCTTTGTCCAGGGCGGGCATAGATGAGGTCGATAGAGTGGTTGTCAAACACACTTTGTACAGCGTCCGCTGCATTCAGCGCGGTAGCCACATCATGGTCTCGCCCTAGAAAAGTAAGCGCCTCATCGTCGAGCGATTGTATGCCGAGCGAAACGCGATTGATGCCAGCGGCCTGCCAATCTTTGAGACGGCTAAGCATGACATCTGCTGGGTTGGCTTCAATCGTGACTTCAGCCTCTTCGGCAAACCCAAAAGACATCTGCGCCGTTTCGAGAATATTCGCGATATCGCTCGCACTCAGTAGGGATGGGGTACCTCCACCGAGGAACACACTGTCCAGCGGCGGATGAGTAGGAAGGCGCTGGGCGTGGCGTGTAAGATCCTGGCGGATAGCTTTTAGGAGAGGGCCATTATCGCGCGCCTTAGCGGCGTAAACATTGAAATCGCAATAAGGACAGATACGGGCGCAATAGGGCCAGTGAACGTAAAGGCCAAACCCGTATTGAGGACCTAGAGCTTGCATTAGAGCAGGGCAGCTTTCAGTTTCTTGAACGCGTCTGCGCGATGAGACATGTCATGCTTTTCTCTAGGTTTGAGTTCAGCAAACGTTTCGGCCCGGCCTAGCGGTACGAAAACCGGGTCAAAACCAAAGCCCATTTTGCCGCGCGGTGGCCATGTCAGTGTACCATGACACTCGCCTTGAAATGTTTCTTCATGACCATCTGGCCAGACGACCGCGAGACAGCAGACGAATTTTGCGCGCCTGTCGCTCGTTTTGATGGCGCGAAGCTCTTGTTCGACTTTATTCATCGCCCGGTAAAAGTCGCGTGGCTCACCGGCCCAGTCGGCCGTGTTGACCCCCGGCATGCCGCCAAGCGCTGCAACCGCGATCCCGCTATCGTCAGACAGTGCAGGTGCGCCTGTAGCCTGAGCGGCTGCCCGCGCCTTAATCAAGGCGTTTCCAGAAAACGTGAATTCGGTTTCATCGGGTTCTGGCAAATTCAGGTCAGCTGCAGAGGTTACAGTAAATCCGAGTGGTTCAAAAAGATCTATTAATTCAATCACCTTACCCTTGTTATGTGTGGCGGCGACGAGGCGGCCCGGAACGAGACGTCTGGACATGAGGTGTGGCTCCGTTCTTGCTTTAAACAGGAATGTGATTATCGTTTAACGGTAAGTTTTAATGATTCCGCTATCTCTTATTGATAGTCTGATGACGAAAGGATGACAGATCGGTATGGCACAGGCCAATACAAATTCAATTGCAGCTGTCTTGTCTCTGCTCGTGCGCGTGCTGTTTTGGCTCGCAATCATTGTCGGCGGTATTGGTTTCCTGATCTTCGGGGCAGGTTTGCTGGGTAGCTTAAATGGCGGTGCATTGAAACTGCCCATGATGGAAGCGCTCGCAGAAGGTGTATCGCCGGGGCGTTTGGCCATTGGGCTTGTGGGAATTGTTATTTTTGCAGCTGGTATTGCCTATGTCTGTAGTCAGTTAAGCCGGATTCTATCGACACTGGCCGAAGGTGATCCGTTTGTGCCTGAGAATGGACCGCGTCTATTGCGAATTGCTGTAGCTATTGCGCTCATCGAGATCATCCGTACTGCGGCGACTTTGATTATCGCCGCGACAGTCGACCTCGGTGAAGAGATGGTCGCCAATATCAATATCAACCTTGCAGTGTGGGGCGCGGTCGTCGTGATCTTCGTTCTGGCGCAAGTTTTTCGTGAGGGCACGCGCCTTCGCGAAGAAGAAAAAATGACGATTTAGGAGGGCCTTGAAAACATGTCTATCCGTGTAACCCTCGACCGTGTTCTGCTCGATAAGCGTATGTCGTTGACTGAGCTTTCTGAGCGTGTGGGCGTTACCCTCGCCAATCTTTCTATTCTCAAGACCGGAAAAGCCAAAGCGGTGCGGTTTTCAACACTGGAAGCCCTTTGTCGTGAGCTGGACTGCCAACCGGGCGATATATTGGAATTTGAAACGCCAAAGTCTGAGGCGAAAAGCGAAGCGGCCTAGAGCTTAACCCAGCCGAGCGCCATCATTGCCAATAGCAATGCACTCACGACGGCTAGCAGTGAGGGCAGCATCAATTCGATGAGTGTGAATTGCGGAAAATTTCGCTTCTTGGCGACATGGATTTGCCATTCGCGCGTAAACGGGGCGAACTCGAAATCTGCCTCCATTTCCCCAATGACTTCATACTTTGTCGCGCTTAAGCGGCGGGCGGCAATCACCATTGAAAGCCACAGAATCGCGTTCAGAAACGCTAAAAATAGCGCTGCTATGGTCACAGCCTGAATGGGAAATGTGTCATTGTCAGAATTGATCACGAACGAGATCGACACAAAGATCGCCACAAACACTGAAAAGTAGAATCGGTTAAGGACTTGCCGGCGGTCTATGCCGTGTTCAGCGCTATCCACCATGACTTTGTAGAGTTCAAACCGGCGATCATAATCATATTCCCCCATGGTCTCGTCGCGGGCGACAACATAGGCGCCAATCGTGCCATTTGACACCGGCGCGCTCGTTCCGGCTGCATCTTGCGCAGCCATGAAGGCGCTGACCTTATCTAGCGTGCGGGTCTGAAATGTCTTGTCTGGATCAAATAGCCGTTCGCAGAAATCAGCTTGGCCAAGGGCTTCTTCACCGAACGTTTCGGCATTCATATTGTGCCGATCAAGGAAAGACCGGACTTGCTGTCTAAACGGATCGAGGAAAGTAGACATTTCGGTGATCTACTTTTCCGACAAATCAGATGTGGCGAGCCTGATGGTGAACACCTTGTCGCGGACGTTGCGATCGATCCGCGCCCGGTTCGCAGCGCGGTGGTCATCCGGGTCTCGTCCCCATGCGCCGCCGCGCAAAACTCTGCGTCCGCAGTCGCCGTTTGTCCGCGCCGTTCCATCAACTGGGGCGGCCGTATATGAATTGACGTAGCAGTCTTGCACCCACTCACGCGCGTTCACCAACATGCCTTTTACGCCAAATGGGTTTGCAGGCAGGCTGGCGGCGTCTCGCGGGGCGCTCATTGGCGCAATCGAGCGGTCAAAGCTGGCACCCCACCAATAGGGTGTGTTGGTTCCAGCGCGCGCAGCATATTCCCATTCTGCCTCAGTCGGCAGGCGATAGGCGCGTCCGGATTTGGCTGAGAGCCAGCTCGTATAAGACTGCGCATCTTGCCACGAAATGCTCAGCACAGGCAGGCCACCACGGCCAAAACCATGATCAGATGGTGAATATGAGCAGCCGCCATCGGCGATGCAGGCGTCCCACTGATCAAATGTCACCTCTGTCTCACTGATCGCGAAAGGCTGGACCGTGACGGTGTGCAGTGGGCCTTCATTTCCGGTGCGGCCAAGCTCCGTATCGGGTGATCCCATCTGGAATGCCCCGCCAGGCAGGGCGATCATTGTTGGGCATGTATCACAATCTGCAAACTGGCCGGGCGTGGTGGTCGTCTCGGTCTCTGCGGTTTCGGTACTGTCTTGATCACCGCCGCCTGACATGGCTTGGATTACGAAATAGCCAGCCACGAGTGATAGCGCGGCGGCGCCAATGATCAAAGGCAATTTGCTCGAAGAAGACTTTTCATCCTGGCTTGTTATCGGCTTTTTGGGCGCAGGTTTTGGGGTGGGTTTAGTCGCGGGCGCTGCCACAGGTGCCTCTGGTTCGGGCGTCAACGCAGGTGTTAAAGAGGTGAGGCGATTGCGCGCAAGGTCCGAGAAATGGCCCTCAGGATAGCGTTTCAGGTAGGCCTCATAGTCAGACGCCTCCGTGCTGGCCTGTATTGTGGTCCAGAACGTATTCTCCATGGTGAGGTCAGAGGTTGGATCAGATGGAACCGTCTCAACCGCCATAGGCTCGGCGGGCGCCGCACCACCATGTGAGGCCACAGCAGATTTGATATCTGCGATAAAACGCTGCCAGCGCGCTTCTGTACGGTCGCCGTCCCAGCCGATAAGGTCAGCTGACTGGGTTAGCTCGAACATAATCGGGCGTTCGGCATCATCGATCATCGCGGGAATGAGCGTAGATGTACGTTCGCCAAGTGTCGCCTCTGTGCGCACCCATTTTGATTTTACCGAAACCTCTGACCACAACACGACAACCACACTGGCGTCGCGTAGCATGCCCTCGGTCACTTCGTCATAGGTCTGTCCAGCCTTGAGGATTTTATCCCACCAGACGGTGAGCCCCTCATCCTCAAGTGCGTGTGCGATCATCTCGGCGCGCGGACGATCCGCGCGGCTATAGGATAGAAAAATAACCGCCAAAACCCTCTCCCTCTCGCAAGGTTTTGCCCATAAAGGGCTGTTTTGAAGGACTATTACATACTATTGCGCAAGAACAAATGACTATCGGTGTGTCACTAGTCTACTTACCCTATGGCAGCTTTTTGTGCCGCGAAAAGCTCAGTGCACCCTTTTTCAGCCAATCGCATCATCTCGTCGAGTTCGGTGCGCGTCATCGGCCGCTCTTCGCCTGTGCCTTGCACTTCTATGAAGCCACCATCAGAACTCATGACAACATTCATGTCGGCTTCGCCTTTAGAGTCTTCTGGATAGTCGACATCCAGAACTGGCATGTCCTGAAACAGGCCCACGGATATCGCGGCAGCTTGCTTAAGGATCGGGTCTTTCTCGATCACGCCCTCTGCTTTGAGATATTTCATAGCCATAGCCAGCGCGACATATCCCCCTGTGATCGAGGCGGTACGTGTGCCGCCATCGGCTTGAATAACGTCGCAATCCACAGTGATCTGGTTTTCACCGAGCGCGGTAAGGTCGACGACTGATCGCAAAGAGCGCCCAATCAGGCGCTGGATTTCCTGGGTGCGCCCTGACTGCTTGCCGCGCGCCGCCTCGCGGTTGCCGCGCGTGTGTGTGGCGCGGGGCAGCATACCATACTCGCCGGTGACCCAGCCCTTGCCGCTGCCGCGCATCCAGCCGGGCACTTTGTCAGTCCAACTTGCCGTGCACAGCACATGGGTATGACCGAATTTTGCCAGGCAAGAGCCCTCGGCATAGCGGGTGACGCCCGTTTCGAGGCTGATCTCACGCAGCTGATCGGCAGCACGGCCGGAAGGGCGGACAAGTGTCATTGGAAGTCTTTCTCATTAAGTTGTGAGCCGCAAATTGCGGGTTTCGCCAGATGTGTCTAGCCTCTGTATAAATCGGGACAAGGATGGCGTGCATGAGCAAGACGGATTTGAAAGCCGCAGCACGCGCGTCTGTGCGCCCTCGCCGTAGTCTGGGGTATGAAATTGCACGGTTTTTCTTTGTCGGTTTCCATAAGCTTTCGGGTTGGAGCGTAGAAAGCGCCATGCCGCCGGACCTCAAAACAGTCATCATCGCCGCACCGCATTCCACCAATTGGGATCTGCCACGCATGCTTGGCATAGCGTTTTACTATCGTATCCCGGTCCGTTGGATGGGGAAACGCAAGCTTGGCGAAGGGCCATTTGGATGGATGATGCGTTGGTGGGGTTTGCTGCCCGTTGATCGGGAAAAGTCGATGAGCATTGTGCAGCAAGTGTCCGATGCGTTTGACGATGCGGAAGAGATGATAGTGGTCATCGCGCCGGAAGGAACGCGCTCGAAGGTGAAGCGTTGGAAGACGGGGTTTTATAATATCGCTCTGGCGGCGCAGGTGCCGATATGCCTTGGCTATATCGACTATGACCGCAAAACTGGCGGCGTAGGCGGCCCGGTTATGCCGACCGGCGATTTTGTCGAGGATATGGAAAAAATCTTCGAATTCTACGACACGCACTTGCAGAATTTTGAGCCACCATCCCTGCGAATGCCAGACGAGTAGCGGTTGACGGATTGAAACACACCGTGCGCAAGCTTATCCCTTAAGACATGACTGAGCCGAAAAACGCTTCCTTGATGCAAGTGCTGGATACGCGCTCACGCGATATATTCCGGCATGTTGTTGAAACGTATTTAGAGACCGGTGAACCGGTTGGCTCGCGCACGCTTTCAAAGAGCGGGATACAGCTTTCTGCCGCGTCGATCCGCAATGTTATGGCTGACCTGCGTGACCTTGGTTTGATTGATGCCCCACATATCTCGGCAGGGCGTATTCCGACCCATGCGGGGTTGCGGCTTTTTGTGGATGGGTTTTTGGAGCTCGGCGAGCCGGGAGAACAGGACAAAGCTGAAATAGATGCCCGCCTGAACGCTGTTCACGGCGATTTTGGTAGCGTCTTGAAGGAAGCCTCATCCATTCTATCTGGCTTGGCGGGCGGCGCGGGGTTGGTTTCTTCACCCAAGGAAGACGCGCCTGTGCGCCATGTCGAATTCGTGCCGCTCTCCACGGGCGAGGCGCTATGCGTATTGGTCAATGAGCGCGGCGATGTTGAAAACCGACTCGTCAAATTGCCGAAGGGGTTGCCGCAGACGGCTCTGATTGAGGCAGGCAACTATCTGGCGACTCGCATGAAGGGCAAAACATTGTTCGAGGCGAGCGCTGAGGTGCGCCGCGAAATATCAGAGCACCGGGCGCAGCTCGATAGCGCGGCGAGTGATCTAGTCGAGCGCGGTCTCGCCCAATGGTCGGGGGCTTTACCGGGCCAGGAGCGTGGTCTGATTGTGCAAGGCCGGGCTAATCTTCTGGAAGATACTCAGGCAGCCGAGGATATGGAGCGCGTCAGGCAGTTATTTGATGTACTTGAGCGCCAGAAGGGCTTGCTGGATGTCCTCGACTCGACGCAGGAGGCAGACGGCGTGCGGCTCTTCATCGGATCGGAAAACAGTCTTTTTCCATTGTCGGGTTCAAGCGTCATTGTTGCGCCCTATATAAGCGCTTCGAAACAGGTTATCGGCGCGCTCGGCGTGATTGGGCCGACGCGCTTAAACTATGCCCGGGTGATCCCGATGGTGGACTATACAGCGCGGATGGTGGGGCAAGTGCTTGGCCGCCGCGGACAAGAGTGAGAGACGATAATGAGCGACGATACAGTCAAGGATGAGATGCCGGAACTTGGCCAGAATGCCTCGAAATCTGACCTGAAGTCGGCTGCAGATGATATCCTCAAGGCGGCCAGAAAGGCTGACAAAGCCGCGGCTGCTGAGGCTGAGGCCACCGGAGAAGATGCAGGCGAAGAAGAATTCGGTGAGCCGGTACATGAGCTTGAACCCGAAATTCAGCACACGCCCGAACAGCAGATAATGATACTTGAGGCCGAAAAGGAAGAGATGCGTGATCAACTCCTGCGCACGCTCGCCGAGGCGGAAAACATTCGTAAGCGAGCCGAACGCGAAAAGACCGAAGCGCGTATCTATGCGATCGAAAAATTCGCACGCGATTTGCTCAGCGTCTCAGACAATCTAGCCCGCGCATTAGAGGCCTTACCGGAGGCTGAAAAGGCCGTCCTGACTGAAGCAGGTAAGGGATTGCTCGGCGGTATTGAAATGACAGAGAAAGAGCTGCAAACCGTTCTCTCCCGTCATGGCGTGACCACGATTGAAGCCGAGCCGGGCAGCGCGTTTGACCCGAATCTTCATCAGGCCGTCGCGAACATTCCGTCAGAACACCCGGCTGGGACGATTGCGTCTCACTTCCAGGCGGGCTGGAAAATCGGTGACCGTACCCTGCGTGCGGCCATGGTCGCTGTGAGTGCTGGCGAGGCGAATTAGCTCAGCTTGTCGCCTTCATTGCTTTACGACTAACAGTCTTCAGACAAGTGGCTAGGGCGAATGCGCCTGCTACTCGACCTGCCATGCGGTGAGGCTGCCTGGTTTCCAGTTGGGGACGATGATCAGGTCACCAACGCGGGTAAGATCGTTTTGGTAGATCTCACCCGGTTCCGTATTCAGCAGCGAAACAACGCGTCCATCTGTGCCCACATGCCAGATCCGGCCCGGCCAGCTAGATACCAGATAGCTACCATCATCAAGGATTGCGATGCCATCAGCATCGGGCATGCCCGACGCAATCTCGGTTACAGTCTGGTCGCCTGAAATTGAAACAAGTTGGCCCGCCGACATGGTGGCCGCCAGCAAGGTATCGCCTTGTGGCAACAGGCCGTTCAAGCCGCCAAGGTCGTCGCCCTCGCGCCAGGCCTTGTAGCCGTTGACGTCGAGTTGAAAGATAGTGCCTGTCGCAGAGTCGGAGGCAAAAACACCATTTTGCCAAACCGTCACATCATTCAAGAAGCCCGCTTCGGGGACGTCATATGTGTTGATGATTTCGCCAGTCTCTACATCTATCGTGTGGTAGGCATCAATATCAGTAACAAACAGGACATCGCCGCGTACCGCCATACCTTTTGGGGCGTTCAGGCCCTTTGCCCATTGCGCATCAAGAATGCGCCCATCCATGCTGACGCGGGAAATCCAACCCTCACCATCCTTATCTGCGGCCTCACCTGAAACGTTGGAGATAAACAGCACGTCATTATATACGGCGACGCCTTCTGGGTCTGAGAAACCGTCTGTCTGCCACACTTGTTGCAGTTTCGGCGTGCCTGCACTAGGCATCTCTGCCTCCGACGAGGCAGCGGGTTCCGCTGGTGCAGCGCTGTTTTCGGTTGGTGCGCCCTGACTGCAGGCGGTAATCAGTGCGGCGAGTATCAAGGACTTAATTTGCATGTGGAGCCTCCTTTCGGCAGCATGCGCAACTTATGTGGCAGAAATGTGCGGGGCGTGCCCGCAGGACCACACTGAACAAGGAAGTGAAACAATCCCATTTCCCCCCTTGAACCCGAGGCGGGATTCACCACATCGCACAATAACGGGATGAGCGGCATGAAAAGCCGTCCGCATCCCATTCTATTATAATCCAGAGTCGCTGGATGCCGGTGCTGCAAGTCAGGCCGAATCTAGGCACAAAGCGGCTGCTAATGAAGAAAGAAGACCATTATGGGCAAAATTATCGGTATTGACCTCGGTACAACCAATAGCTGTGTGGCCGTTATGGACGGCGGCGATGCCAAAGTGATTGAAAATAGCGAAGGCGCGCGCACAACCCCTTCAGTTGTTGCCTTTACGGAAAGCGGCGAGCGTCTGATCGGCATGCCAGCGCGTCGACAGGGTGTCACCAACCCAGATTTTACGTTCTACGCGATCAAACGCCTGATCGGCCGGACGTATGATGATCCGACCGCTCAAAAGGACAAAGAGATGTCCCCATTTGAGATCGTCAAAGGCCCCGGCGGCGATGCTTGGGTTAAAGGCCGTGACAAGGATTACGCGCCGCAAGAGATTTCAGCCTTCATTCTGACCAAGATGAAAGAGACCGCGGAAGCCTATCTCGGCAGCGAAGTGACGCAGGCCGTGATTACCGTTCCGGCCTACTTTAACGACGCCCAGCGTCAGGCCACTAAAGACGCGGGCAAGATTGCTGGCCTCGAAGTGCTGCGCATCATCAACGAACCGACCGCTGCGGCGCTCGCTTATGGTCTCGACAAGGGCGAAAACAAGATCATCGCGGTTTATGACCTCGGTGGTGGTACGTTCGATGTGTCCTTGCTCGAAATCGGTGACGGCGTGTTTGAAGTCCTATCGACCAATGGTGATACATTCCTCGGCGGTGAAGACTTTGATATCCGCCTGTATGAGCACATCATTGCCGAGTACAAAAAAGATACCAGCATTGATCTCAGCTCTGACAAGATGGCTGTACCGCGCATCCGTGAGGAAGCCGAGAAAGCCAAGAAAGAGCTGTCTTCCGCCTCGTCTTACGAAATCAACCTGCCCTTCATCACGGCTGATGCGAGCGGTCCTAAACACCTCAATATGAAGCTGACCCGTGCCAAGCTGGAAAGCCTGGTTGAGGATCTGATCAAGCGTACAATCGAACCGTGTAAGAAAGCCCTTGCGGATGCGGGCAAGTCGATTGGGGATCTGGATGAAATCGTTCTTGTTGGCGGTATGACCCGGATGCCAGCAGTTCAGCTCGCGGTTGAGAAATTCTTCGGTAAAGCGCCACATAAAGGCGTGAACCCGGATGAAGTCGTGGCGCTTGGTGCCGCCATTCAAGCGGGCGTGTTGCAAGGTGACGTGAAAGACGTTGTCCTGCTTGACGTAACGCCTCTTTCGCTGGGCATTGAAACATTGGGCGGTGTCTTCACGCGCCTGATTGACCGCAATACCACAATCCCGACAAAGAAGAGCCAGACCTTCTCGACGGCTGAAGACAATCAGCCAGCTGTGACAATCCGGGTCTTCCAGGGAGAGCGCGAAATGGCGGCGGACAATAAAATCCTCGGCCAGTTCAACCTCGAAGATATCCCGCCCGCACCGCGCGGCTTGCCGCAAATCGAAGTGACGTTTGACATTGACGCCAATGGTATCGTTTCAGTTGGCGCGAAAGACAAAGCGACGGGTAAAGAACAGCAAATCACCATTCAGGCCGATGGCGGCCTGTCGGATGATGATGTCGCCGCGATGATGAAGGATGCCGAGGCCAACGCTGAAGCTGACAAGGCGCGCCGCGATCTGGTCGAAGCGAAAAATAATGCTGAAGCCCTCGCGCATCAGACGGAAAAGCAGCTCGAAGAGCATGGCGACAAGGTTGGCGATGACGTGAAAACCGAGATCACCGATGCGATTGCGGCGTTGAAAACCTCTGCTGAAGGCGACGACCTCGCCGACATTCAAGCCAAGCATCAGGAACTGATGACAGCGGCCATGAAGCTGGGCGAAGCAATTTACGGGGCGCAGCAAGCCGAAGCAGCTGAAGACGACGCCGCCGCAGACGCCGCTGCAGATGGCGATGATGTTGTCGATGCTGACTTTGAAGAAGTCGACGATGAGGATCGCCAAAGCGCCTAAGCGCTAAAAATATAGTGGACTTATTTGAAACCCTGCCGGTTTGGCGGGGTTTCTTTTTGGGCGCTATTCTGCAATTGGCGCGGGCGGGCAAGTAGCCACTGAGGACAGCAACAACCGCTTTGGCGCGAAGGTCAGACGTTTTTCAGTCCGTGCGACTTCGGTGCAATCTGGTGGCGGCGCTGTAAAGGCCAGTGTGTAACCAGCCCAGATATGCCGGCTGTCTGGCCGGTCCGACGTGCGACCGTCCCATGGTGCGAGCGGGTTTCTGACATAAGGGTGTACGAGATGAACCGGATAGCCGATTAGCGAGGTATAGGTTCCCGCGGGGCTGGCAGTGACGTGCGTATCGACGGCGGCGGCAGCCCGGCGCAGGGACAGGCCCCAATAGTCTGTCTCAAAGGTTTCAGCATCGACATAGAGGCGCGAAATCTCGTTAAAATATATATAGTTATACGGAAACATTCGTACATTATCGACGATGAATACTGCGAGGCTTGCCGTCATGGCGAGGCGGGCGGTTTTATGCAGGGCAGGCCTGTTTGTCTTGATTTTGTGGATCGCGGCGACCAGCATGCAGACCAGTACCGGGACGATAAACAAGATATGGCGCAGGCCGTCATAGACAGCCGAATTGCGCAAGATGATCAGCGCTAAGGGTACAATGACAGCGGCGGTAATTACCCGCTCCGCAGCCGTTCCGCGCAGCGCCAGATAAAGCGCAGCAGGCAGGGCGCCGAGCATCAGGACGAGGGGCCAACGCGCGCTGATCCACAGTATGAGATAGGACAGGACTGACCAGTCATCTTTTTGCGGGGACAGGCAACTACCCGCACTTATCACGCACCCAACCCATTCATGCTGGCTCATATAGCTGATTGAAAGGATAACAAATCGTACCGGTTCAAGCCAAGCTGGAGGCGTGATGATATAAATACCGACCAAGGTGACCAGGCTGCCAATCATCAGTGCGCGAAGGCGCGGCAGGCGCATATCCGCCTGGAGGGCTACAAAGAGTAGTGCACTCCATTGTACAATCAGGAGCGGTGCCCCAAGAAGTTTAATTGAAGCTGATCCAATTGTCGCCGCGACGACAAACCAAAGACCGCGATAAAAGTCGGCTTTTTCGTTGCCAAGCGCGATTATGGCGCCGTAAAGCGCTAGCACATAGAAAAAGGCTTGGGCCAGGTCTTTGTAATTAAACAATGCGTGGCCAAACCAGACTGGGTATAGCGCCAGAAACCCTGCGCCGATTAAGGCCATATTGACGTCCGCAGTCAGGCGGAGCAGTAATTTATAGACGATGATGACTGATCCAGCGGCCCAGAGTAGGGCATTGAAATGTAGCGCCCAGCGGAACACAGCTTCATCTTGCGCGGCGTCTAAATCAAAAAAACTGTTCGCAAATCCGGTGACGATCTCTGCCGGCAAGACCGGCAGCAGGCCATAATACTCCATATTGAAATAGATATCTTCGAAATCTTTATTGAAATCACCGCTAAGAACGGCACCAGCGAAGCGGCGTATCTCATCGAAACCATAGCGGTGAATATCCTGGTCCCATGTCTCGCCTACTAGCATTTGTGCGGCGGAAAAGACGATGAGGAGACAGGCCATTAGGAGCGCCTGTGTCGCTTTAGCGCGCGCGGCTATAAAGGTTTCGGCGAGGTGAAATAGGCGAGCGATCTGATCCATGCAAAGTCCTAGTAGAAACGATGGCCAAGGAGCAACCAGATTAGCAGCGAGGCGTTAAGTTGGCGTGTAATCGCGGCATGTATTAGTCGTGTGAAAGGTGATTAACTCGCGTTTTGAGCGAGTTATTAGGTCTTTTACAGCGTATAAAAAACCCCGATGCTTTCGCACCGGGGCCTTTGTCTGCTCGGGGGAGAACAGAATTAAGCGGCAACCGCTTCCTTTTTCGGTTTTGGATCACGCAGCACATAACCACGACCCCAGACCGTTTCGATATGATGCTCGCCGCCAGTTGCCAATTGCAGCTTCTTGCGCAGCTTACAGATGAAGACGTCGATAATTTTAAGCTCTGGCTCGTCCATGCCGCCATAAAGGTGGTTCAGGAACATTTCCTTGGTCAAGGTCGTGCCCTTACGCAAAGAAAGCAGCTCGAACATCTGGTATTCTTTGCCAGTCAGGTGAACGCGCTCATCGTCGACTTCGACGGTTTTCGCATCCAGGTTGACCAAAATGTCACCGGTGCGGATGACGCTTTCAGCGTGGCCTTTTGAGCGGCGAACAATCGCCGTGATACGGGCAATCAGTTCGTCTTTATTGAATGGTTTGGTCAGATAATCATCAGCGCCATAGCCGAGTGTTTTCACCTTGGCTTCAATGTCTGGATTACCAGAAAGGATCAGTACAGGTGTATTGACGCGCGCCATGCGCAGCTGTTTCAACACATCATACCCAGAGATGTCTGGCAGAGAAAGATCAAGGATGATGATGTCATACTCGTACACTTTGCCGAGATCGACACCCTCTTCGCCAAGATCGGTTGTATAAATGTTGAAGCCAGCGGCCTTCAACATTAGCTCGATACTACGGGCGACGGCATTGTCGTCCTCAATTAACAAGACTCGCATGTTCAGCTCCCCGAATCAGTTTAACTTTCATCCTAGTCGTACAATTAACCATTGTGAATCTAGGTAACGAAGATTTCCGAAAGGTTAATGTTCGGAATCGAAACGACTTTTTTATTTACTTCTTACAGTTCAAGGTCTTTTGCGGTTCGACCCAAAAGACTATGCGCGATGGCAATTGCATCAATGATCGGCTGAGCCGATGGCGTGGTCGAAATCAGGGTGCGCTGGCTACGAATTGCTTCGCGTACAGCCTCATCGCGCATCACAATACCGGCAAGCGCTGGGCGGAAACCAAGGAAGGTTTGGCAGGCACGGGCAATCGCTTCGAATGTCCGTTGACCTCCAGCGCGAGTCTCAGCTTGGTTAATAGCAACCACCTGTTCGACGTTTGGCGCGTAACCTTTCAGAACCTTGATGAAGGCATAAGCGTCCGTCATCGAGGTCGGTTCGTCGGTCACAACCATAACGACTTTATCAGCGGCGCGGGCTAGCCGCATACAATTGGCCTCAATCCCGGCGCCAAGGTCGACGATAACCTGATCATATTGAAGAGCTAGCGCAGAGAGACCTGCGGCGAGACGAGCCACTTCTTCTGATGTCAGTTCAGCAAGTGCGCCAGACCCAGACCGGCCTGGCAGTACGTCAAAACCACCGTCGCCTGAACCGCCATCAACGGGCGTTACGGCGTCTTCAAGCTCGACCCATCCGGCGACAACAGCGGCCAAATCGGTCTCGGGCGCAATGCCCAACTGGACATCGACATTGGCAAGGCCAAGGTCACCATCAACCAGCAGTGTGCGCTTACCGGCCTGCGCGAAAGCACTGGCCAGTGTAATGGACATGAATGTCTTGCCGACGCCGCCTTTACCAGATCCGACGGCGATAATGGAGGCCGGTTCAACGCGGCGTGGAGGGGCCTGCATCGGTCGCTCCTGCGATTTTGGAAGTAGGAAGCTCATTCTAAGCAGCGCCTCTCAAAGCAACATGGGCTGGCGCGTCTTCCGTGAGAAGATGCGCAAGCCGCGAGGGTGTCGCGGGGACGAGACCACCGCCAATGAATGGCGTGACCGCAAGATGGGCGAAAGAAATTTTGGCCGCAGCAAGAGCTGAGACGATGCCGCCACGTCGGCGCGTGACATCCAGCTTGGTGATGATCGCTCGCCGGATACCGCAGCGCGCAAAGGCGCGAGCTGCTTCGGCTTGATCTTCAGGGTGGCCTTCGGCGCTAATCACGAGCACAGGCTCGGCATCAATTACGGCGATCAAGTCTTGTAAACTCGCCATATCATCTTGATCGAACGGCACAATCGCGGGCAAGTCGATGACACAACGTTTTTCGTCTTCGCGTATCTGCCTGAGCAGCGTGAACAGATCATCCGGATTTGATACGGCGCGAACCTGATCTTGTTCGCGCTCCAGATATGCCGCCAATTGCGCGCCACCTGCGGTCGCGTCGAGGTCCGCCGCAACAGGCAAGATCTCAGAATTGGCAACTGCGGCCCGGCGCGTCAGTTTTGCAGCTGTCGCCGTGCGACCATGGCCAGGTGCGCCGACAAGCAAGACGTCTCGGGTCGGTCGCGCCAAGATCGGATCACATGTGATCATGTTTTCCAGCGCCGCGGTTATGGAGGCGGTGGCATCCATATCGTGATAGCCGCTGGCGCTTCCTGCATCAGCGGCGCGATCAGCAAAGCGTTGCGGCGCACCGTGCCAGAGTAGGGCATCGCGAACACGGTTGCGCATTGGATTTTCAACAAGGCGCGGTGTCGGCGCTGCGCCAAGGCGTGATAGGATGCGCGATTCACTCGGCACCATGCCGCCGCCAAGTTTGTCGGTAGCCGCACGAACTTCAACACCGCCCGGAACTTCGCGCTCAGACAGGATGACAGCATCGTCCCCCATCTCGGCGAAAATCATGGCTTTTGCCGTCTCAATCGACTCAGCGGCAAACATTTTCATTCGCATATGATCACACTCCACTATTTGGGAACAGTGTTGCGATGTAATAGTTAACAGAGTCTGTCGATTTGTTAGCTTTTTGCGGCCAGACTTGGCTCGGCGGTTAACGGCCAGATTGAGCTGGCGCGCGGGGATCGACTATTTCGCTAAGTGTGACACCAAGCTCGCCATCAGCAATTACAAGGCGTCCACGGGCCATCAGGCGGTCAGAGACATAGATATCGACAAGGTCGGAGGTGTCCCGTTCAAGTGCCAGAATTTCACCTTCGCTCATTGCCATTAAACTTTCGACAGGCATGCGGGCCTCACCTAGCACGACATCTACACGCACAGGTACATCCATAAGGGCGTTTTCCAGCGCGCGATTCGTGGTCATGCGAGGTATCTCTCTTCATCAGCGAATCACCAAAGTCAGACGGAATGGTTGCCGACTTATGAACGGCGCTCACTTTGTGTGAATAATTCTCCTTGCCCATCAATGAGCGTTCCAGCAATGCGGCGAATACTCTCAAGCGCAGTTTGGCGGTCATGCTCGTCAATCGCGGCTTTTTCAAGATAAGCCGCAAGTTCCAAAATCGAGCCGAGTGCCACACGCAATTCGCGGCTGATCGCTTCTGCTCGTTCACTGTGCTCATGCAGCGTTTCATCGCGTATCATCTCGGCGGTAGCCTCACGCGCTTCAGCCAGCAGGGCAGCCAGATCACTGGCTGTCATATTGATCATGTCCTGCGTGTCAGCCGTTTCAGGCACGGGGGCGAAGAAATCAGCCGAGAAAGCGAACGGCTTTAGTTTTTCAATGCGCCGCTTCATTCGATGAATTCCTCATCATTTGCGTCATCTGGCAAAATGTCGCCGCGTTTAACAAGCGTTCGGGCAAGCCCAATAATCTCCATGCGCGCCGCCTCGATATCAGCGCGCCGTATTGGGCCGGAAGCTTCAATCTCGCTGCGCAATAACTCGCCTGCGCGGCTTGTCATATTCTTGAACAGGGCATCGCTGGTTGTGGCCTTGGCGCCTTTCAGAGCGGTAACCAGAACGGCGCGCTCTGTGCTCGCGAGCAAGGTCTGAATACTGGCGGGGTTCAGGGTCGCCAGATCATCGAACGTAAACATCAGGGCGCGGATGCGTTCGCCAGCGCCAGGCTCTGCAGTATCGAGCGCCGCCAAGAGACCATGTTCAGATTGCGTGTTCAGGCTGTCAAAGATGCGCGCCACATGCTCTTCGCCATGATGGCTAGTCTTGGTTGTTCCGGCTTGAAGCGCCGCGCGCAAGGCTGTTTCAATCACAGCAAGTGCCGCTGGACGAACACTGCCCAAATGCATCACTCGTTGCAGAGCTTCAGTCGCAAGACTTTGCGGCAAGGCGCGCACGGCGGTTGCAGCTGTCTCGGGCGTCAGCCGCGATAGGATAACAGCGATGATTTGGGGGCTTTCGCCGCCAATTGCGCTGGCTATTGCTGCACCTTGTGCTGGCATTAAGCCATTCCAGAAGTTTGCCCTCGCAACCGCTTGAGGTGCCGCTTCGGACATATCGCGTACATAAGCTCGAGCTGCTTCGGTTTCCGTTTCGGCATTCTCGGGCAAAGCGTCCATTGCGCTTGTGAGTTGCTGCGCTTCGGCAGGAGTCAAAGTCGACCAAACGGCGTTGGCTTGCGCACCAAGCGCACGCATTAAAGCAGCGCTGCGTTGAAGCCCGGTTCTGGGCTCGGATTGTAGGGCAGGCAGGCTCATCTCTGTGTCTCCCCGCTCGCGCCGATCCACGACCTTATGAGTTGTGCGGTTCCATCAGGGTCAGAGGCGGCGAGTTTTGCCGCGCGATCAATCTCAGCATCCTGCACAGGTGCAGTGCCCGCTGTTACTAGTCGTAATCCCTCATTACGCGCGGCGCGCTGGGATGTGTTTGGTTCGGCGCGTTGTGTGACAGGTTGCTGAGGCGGAACGATCAGCATTGTTGTTAAGACGAGGCAAAGTAAGCTTAGGCTGATCAATTCTGTGAGTTGAAGCGGTGACAAAGTTGGCTGCGTTCCAGCCGCAAACGCAATCGGTGTAATCGTTATTTTGCTGGCGGCATCCCCAAAGGTGTTGGCGGTGATGGTTTCGACTGTTTCAACCAGTCCGGGTTGGAGCCGGGATTGATCAAGCAAGACAATAATCGTACGCTCTGCTTCACCGGATACCGAAACGCGGACGGCGCCCTCGCCAATGACGGGTTCGAGAATATTGGTTAGGGATTGTTCGGCGGCATTTGTGAAGGTTGCCTTCGGTGGGCCATCGACGAACAGGTCAAACGCGCGCAAACAAAGCACCCCCGAAGCCACAAAAAGGGCGACGAGGGCGAGTAGACGCGTGGTGGGTATTTTATTGGCACTTGCCATTCGGCCTCAACCTCTCGTCGTCGCCTGCAAAACAGGTTTCTGACGCTTGATAGCGGAGGCCGTGTAAACGCCGGTTTAACGCGGCGTCGAGACAGGCAGTTTAGCGGTACTGCTGGAGGCGGGTTGCGCGCAGGCCTTTGCGGCCGTGCTTGCTGTAGAGTTTGCGCCAGCCAGCGAATTCTTCTTCACTGAGGTCGTAGCGATCGCATGCGGCCTGTTCGCTAAGCAATCCGCCTGAAACGGCGGCGACAACTTCGGCCTTACGACGCGTGACCCAGCGGGTGATGCCGGGTTTGGGGAGATCTTCAAGGGTGATTACGCGGCCATCCGGGCCGGTCACGCTGCGATTGAGTGCATTCTGCGCCATGTTCTTATCCACTATTCCTGCTTCATTGAAGCTACGTTCTGTAGCCATGACACCGTTTTACAGGATGCGGATTAAGGGCAGTTTCAATTCGATCTGTGAATTTTCATCAAAATTCGACGGGTTCTTGGAGATGGCGTTAGGAGTGCGTTTGCAAACCTGTTCCGGAATGGGGCAGTCTGTAATGCCTGCTACAGATCTAGGCCTGAAGTGTGGCGAAGCCCGTGCAATGATCAAAGCTCAGACCATAGTCCTCGCGGTACGATCTCACTTATAATACGGTCCCAGACGCTGGTTTTAGAAATTTCGCAAACATTGTCGCCGATGGCAAAGCCGAAGGATTTCAGCCGGGGAGACGCGTCAAAGTCTTCTTTCGTAAGTATAGCGCGGGGGTAATGGCTTAATAGCTCGCCGGTCTCAGGATCCGTCTCGGTGATTTTGAACGCCAGTAGCGCCTCGCAAGCGCGATCAACATGCTTGCTCTGGTTCGCAAACGTAGCGCCCTTTTTAGCGGCTCGCTTCCGCGAGCTATCGGACGTCAGCGCGCTAATGTCGAAAACGACAACGCCTTCGCCTGATAGCAATAGGGACTGACCGTCAGGCGCAAAATCAGCTAGGGAGCCTAAGGCGCTAGAACCGTCGCTGAGCGGGGTCTCGACAATGTTTTCAGTGGTATCGCGGGCTAGCATGATGGGCCCTTCCGGCCTATTCGCGAAGAAGAATCTCCCGTCCGGAGAGATATCCGATGCTGTGACACTTGGTCTGTCGTGAACTTTTTCCAGAATCCATGGCCCAGCAATGGTTTTGCGGTAGAGCGGGGTTTCGAGAGGGTCTTTCACACTCTGCAGCAAAATCTGTTTTCCGTCTGCGGAGAAGTGTGCCGTTTTGAATTTGGTTTTAACTCCCGTGCTTTCGCGCACCCATGCCCCGTCCGCTCCGCGCGTCCAACGATAAGCTAAACCGTCGATTCCCCAATTACGCCCGGTGATAAAGCTTTGGCTGTCTGGCGCGATGGCGATGCCTCCGAGTTTGTTTTCCACAGCATGAGTAGCCGCGGTCCAATTATTATCTTTGTCGCGGCTCCACACGGTGACGATACCAGATTCGTTATATGTCCATTCTGGATTTTCCCAGTCGGGATTGTGATGTCCAATGCTAACGAAGTAGCTCTCATCTGGGGCGAACTTTGCTGAAGTAAGTTCGAATATTCCGGTCTGCAGTGTCTGATATGGCCACAGGCCATCACTGGTTTCTTGCCAGATTTTCAATGTGTTTGAACGTTCTCCTTCGTCAACAACATTTTCAATCGTTAGAATTGATTTTCCGCTTGGTGCGAGCTCGATCATTTTTATACTCGGGGGATTAGTCTCGAGTGCACTATCAAGCGCGAGTTTTTGCGTTTTTTCCCAAGGTCCGTCCGGTGCGCGGTCCCAGATTTGATATTCAGTTTTGTTAGCGCGCGTCAAAAAGCGATCACCAGCATCCGAAATACCGACAAATTCTCCTCCAAGATGCTCTTTCACCGCGGCGCTTGTCCAGTCACCAAAATTGACCCATTCGCCTGCCGCGTTGCGCTCCCACAAGGACAGATATGAGTTGAATGAACCCCTTCGACTAGCACCCTTTCGGCTGGCAACAATCTTGTTGCCGCCATCGATAAATTTCGCGTCGTAGCCTGCACGTGAAACGATTATCTCGGTGCGTGGTGGGTGTTCGAGATGAGCAGTGTCCCAGATACGAATTTCACCCGTATCGTCACGTGAAAACAATTGCGTTCCATCAGCCGTAAATTCGAGCCAGTTAATCGCGCTTTGGTGGCCGACAAATGGGATGACTTCTTTTAAAATGGGATGCTTCTGCCAATCTAATTTGCCAGTGATTTCGTAGACCAGAACCTGACCGCCCCAAAATCCGAGCGCGAGCAATTTGTCATCGTCAGACCAGGCATAGCTGCGAATGTGATCGAACTTACTACCATTTAGGCCATTAACACTATTGATCGCGCTTGCCTTGGTACTGAGCTTCCGGCTCTTCCACTGATTATATGGAGCTCGGTACACCAGATGAGCCACACCAGGTTTCTCGTAGCCGTCTCGCTCTTTCGTAAACGAATTGTAGACGAGCATGTCGCCGCTATTGGAAAAGACCGGGAATGTACGCGTGAAGGGGGGCCCTGTGACATCACCAAATCCATTTGATTGCCATTGTCCGGCTTCGTCTTTTTCCCAGATGTCGACTTTTTGACCTTTTGACCGTGTGGCAAAAACCCCCGGTTTCGGGGAGAAGAAGACGCCGCGCGTATGCGTGTTGATCACTTGTGATGACCATGTGCCCGCTTCGGTCCGCTCAAATACTATGAAACTGCCCCAGGTGTCAGTCCCTGAGCCCAGAACGGGCCCCTCGACTTCCACGATGATCAACTGGCCTGCCGGTTCAACATAGACTTTAGTGATCCGCACAAAGGCCTCGTTCCACATCGTAGGTGGGGGCGGGTTGTTTGTTGTATCAGCTTGCTCTTCTGGAGCGTCAGTAATGGGCGCTCCAGAAGCTGGCTCTGGCTCTAAGGTTTCTTCTGTTTGAAGATCATAGGCAAGCTCCTGCATCTCCCACGCTCCGGTCTCGCTGCGCACCCAAAGGTTGGCGAGTTTGATCCGGTTTTCTTCAAAAAGCGGTCGGCCAAGCGGGAGTGCGACATGATTTAGCCAAGGCATGTGGCGGCGTTCATCAAGATGAGTTTGGTAAAATGCTTCCCACTGAGCGCTCGTGCGGGCAGCGAGTTTTTCATGGTCTGCAATTTTTTCGCCCGACCACTCCCAAGCCTCATCATGAGTCCAAAGCTCATAGTGATCATCGAACCTCATGAGTATTGTCGACTGATCGCCTTCGGAGTGCACAGTTATTCTGTCTTCATGGAGGACGCCGCCTTCAATTATCGTGTCGCGCCTCCAGCTACCATCAGATTGCTTGCGCCACTGAGTGAGCACGTGGTCATTACCAGGAGTTGTGAGTGTGTTGCCATCTGGCGCCAAGATGGGTTGAGGGCCGCTGCCAGCGTTTAAAATCCCGCTCAACCGATTGTGCTGAATGGCGCGCGCCAGACCGAGCTGCGATCCCGGCGCCGCAGGGCTAAGCGACGTATCTGTTGCCGCAAGGACGGAGAATTTGAGGGCGCGATCATATCGCCACTGTTCAAAAGCGATGGAGGCTTCTGGCGCGATAACGCGTGATGTGGCCAGCGAAACATTTCGTGCGCCCTGGATCGTTGAGTAAGCCCCCCAGGCGGTGAGCGCCATCGCGGCCAGCCCGACAACAGCCGTGACCCTGCGCCAGAAGCGCTGACGACGCAGATCTGCCGCGACCCGTTTTCGGCTTTCCTCCAGATAAGCAAAAAACAGTTCGCCCGGTGCGTCTTCGTTTGAGGGGCGGCGGGCCGACCAGGCCTCAGCTTCAACAAGCGCGCCTTCGCGCAGCAACAAACCATTAGGGCGCGCTTTGCGATCCCATTCGGAGATGCGGTCGAACAGGCGGCGGCCCTCGCGGTGCCAACTGACATCTGTATTCAGGGCAAGCTCAGCCGCATCCATGGCGGCGTCAAAGCCGGGCCCGCCCTCTGAAAAGTCGATTTGAACATTCAGAGCGGCGAGGCGGGGCGGGGCCTTGGCAAAATCAATGTCCTGAACTTTGACAGCGATAATGCGCTTTCCAAGGGCCCGAGCATAGGCAATTTCCTCGTCGCACACGACGCTGCCAGATGAGCCGGGAGATACCAGAAACAGCATCACATCGCAGGCGGCAATCATCTCCTGAATACGCACCCACCATTCGTCTTCAGCTGAAATCCCGCCTGAAATCTGATGGGGGTCATAGGTTGCCTGATCAAAGTCTGGTTCGAAGCCGCGCGCCCTCAGGGCGTCAGCGATTTGACGCATGAAGGCTTCGTTTTGGCGTGAATAAGAAAGAAACACCCTCAATCGATCGGTGTTATCCCCAGCATTTTCCTCAACGACTTGTTGCTCAGTCATCGCTGAGGATGTCTTTGAAAATCGAATGTTGTCAATAATGTAATGTGGTCTTTCAGCAGCAGGTATAGCGCCGTTAGATCGGTGGTCGTGGCCGTGTCAGGATGAATGTCGCGCTGGCGCTAAGGACGGCGGCCTGAATGGCCAGGACGGGCCACGAGACGTTCAAGGCGTAGGACAGGCCGAGCAGGGCGAGCATGGAGAGGACGCTGACGATCTTGGTGCGGCGGCTGATCGCGCCGTGAGCCTGCCAGTTGCGGATCATCGGGCCGAAAATCTTATGGCTCATCAGCCAGGCGTGCCAGCGGTCTGATGAACGGGCGAAGGCAAAGGCGGCGACCAGCAGGAAGGGCGTTGTCGGCAAGAGTGGTAGCACTACACCCAGTGCGCCGAGGGCAATGGCGACGAGGCCGAGCGTCAACCAAGCGGCGCGCTTGAGGCTCAAGCCCTTAAGCGCTCGTCAGCTGCAACGGTGCTGGCGATAAAACCGCCGCCGAGGATGCGGGACATGTCATGCGGGCTATAGAGGACGCAGGCCTGTCCGCGCGCGACGCCTTCCTCCGCGCCGTCGAACCAAACTGCAGGCGCGCCTTGATGGTGGCCAAGCCGGGCGGGCAGGGGCTCACGGGTGGAGCGCACGCGGGCCAGCACCGGATCGCCGCGATCGCAAGCGTCGGTGAGACTGCCCGTGCCTAGCCAGTTGAGCTCTTCGAGCGTTAGTGCGGCGGTGGCGAGGGCTTCACGGGGGCCGACAATAACCTGACGCTCGCGGGCATTGATTTTGACCACGTAAAGTGGCTCGCCCACAGCGACGTTGAGACCGCGGCGCTGGCCGATTGTGTAATGGATAACGCCCTCATGCTGGCCAAGAACGCGGCCATCAAGGTGCACAATGTCACCGCCGCGCCCGGAGCCGGGGCGCAGTTTCTCCACGACTTTGGCGTAGGAGCCTTCAGGCACGAAGCAGATGTCCTGACTATCGGGTTTGGCGGCGACAGGTAGATCGAAATGCTCGGCGAGGGCGCGCACATCGGTCTTGGGCAGGCCACCCAGCGGGAAGCGGACATAGTCCAGCTGCTCTTTGGTGGTGGCAAAGAGGAAGTAGGATTGGTCGCGTGAGCTATCAACAGCGCGGTGCAGCTCTGGCCCGTGCTCGCCGTCAAGGCGCTGGATATAGTGGCCGGTGGCGAGGCAATCGGCGCCGAGGTCTTTGGCGGTACGAAGTAGGTCTGAGAACTTGACCGTTTGGTTGCAGCGAATGCATGGGATCGGCGTCGCGCCCGACAGATAGGTGTCGGCGAAATCCTCCATGACCTGCTCCTTGAAGCGGGACTCGTAGTCAAGGACATAGTGCGGAATGCCGATCTGATCGGAGACGTTGCGCGCGTCGTGAATGTCTTGACCGGCGCAGCAGGCACCTTTTTTCTCAATTGCGGCGCCATGGTCGTAAAGCTGCAGCGTGATGCCGATGACATCATAACCGCGGGCTTTGAGAAGTGCGGCGACGACGGAGCTGTCCACACCGCCAGACATAGCCGCGACAACGCGGGTTTCGCTGGGCGGTTTGGGGAAGCCAAGGCTGTTTTGTGCGCCGGGCGCGGGGTCAGGTTCGCGCGCTGTTAGCGCGGTCAGGTCAGTCATATCGCTCTCCTAACGGGTTCAAGGCCCGAAGCAGATGGGTTTGTTAGCGCGATATAGGGGCTTTCAGGCGGGATGTCAGCCTTCTGCGTCAATGACGGCCTGTACCGCACGGTTGAAGTCGGCGCGGCGGGCGCGCTCACCGTCCTTGAGGCCAAGCGCGGTGGTCCAGTTGCCATTCGTGGCGATAACGAGGTTTCGAGCTGGATCGATAAAGATACCTTGGCCAAAAATACCGCCCGCGCGGTAGCTGCCATCTGAGTTGATCCACCACTGATAACCATAGCCAGAGCCAGCCAGCTCAAACTCTCTGTCAATTTCTGCAAGAGGCTGAGAGGCGGTGTCGATCCAACCCTCGGGCAGCGCGCCTGCGCCCTTGTCGAGGGCGAACAGGCCAAAGCGGGCAAAGTCGCGCGTCGTCGCCTGAATGCAGCACCCGCTAATCTCGTTACCGTCTTCGTCGAGTAGCCATGTCGCTTTCGCCGCCATGCCATAAGGTTGCCAGACCTTCTCAGACAGATAGTCGGCAAGCGTCTTACCCGTAGAGACGCGGACCAGAAGGCCGATCAGGTTAGTCTCGCCAGTGGAATAATTCCAACGGGTGCCAGGTTCGTGGGCGCGCGGCAGAGTGCGCATATAGCTGACTATGACAGGCAGGCCATCATCGGCGACATGATTATTGAATCTGGCGACATCGGAATCTGGATCGGAATAGTCTTCATTCCACGCGACGCCGGAGGTCATGGTGAGGAGTTGCGCAATCGTCACGCCATCATAGGCCGAGCCGTCTAGGTCGGAAATATAGTCAGCGACATTGTCATCAACGCTTTCAATATAGCCGTCCTTGATCGCTGCACCGACAAGACTTGAGGTGAAGGATTGAGCAACAGAAAAACTGGTCCAGCGCTCGTCTGGTTTGAAGCCGAGGCCATAGCGCTCATAGCGAATCTGGCCATTATGCACGATCACCATGGCGGCGAGGTTCTGTGCCTTAAAATGCGCGTCCATGTCGATCGGCATGTCGAGCGGCGCGCCTTCTGGTAGTTCACGGACCTGGGCTCCGGATGGAATGTCGCGTGACTTGACCATGAACTCAATCTGATCAGTCATCCGAAAGCCAATTTCACGCTGTGCCTGAGACCAGAACAGGACGTTATTGTCCTTTGGCATGTTCATAATCAAGGTGCGCCAGTTAGAACCTATGCTCCACCACGTGCAGCCGCCCATCAAAGCGAGGATTGCTACAAGTATTCCAAGACGCTTCAGCCAGACCATGATTGTTTACTCCCGCTGTTTTCTTTTGGCTTAGCACGGCTGATGCGGGGGCCCTAGGCACATACGCTGAGACCTTGCGGCAAGCCCATTAGTAAGCGTGTTCAAAGCACTCTCTATAAGCGAGCCTTCAAGCGAAACGCGGGGCGATCTTCAGGTTTTGGACCCAGCCGATTTTCTCGTAAAAGAGCAGCATCGTGCCATTATAGTCGACGATCCGGTTCCAAAGGCCCTTGCGCGGGCGATGGAGCGCGCTTTGCGGTTCATCATGGTGGTGGTCGTGAAACGCCTCTCCGCCAGTTAAAAGCCCAATCACATGGTCAGCCCATTTGGGCGTTTTCAAGTGGCCGAGTACGTTGATGCCGTAAACGGTTGCGTGAAACTGAATGGCGCGGCCTATCACAAAACAGGCATGGCAGATGGCCGTCAAAACCAGTGAACCGCCTGACGCCCAGACGATGAGATAAATTACGGCTGGAATGACCAGATGTAAGACCAGTGACAAGGAATTATAGAAACGGTCCATCCAGACGACGATGGGCTGGGCTTTGATCCAGAGAGGGATGGGGCGCATCAAGTCTTTAGCATCACGAAACAGAATCCAACCGACCCAAGCCCAGCGTTTCGACTCGAACGGATTGTGCGGGTCGCCGGGCTTGTCGGAGAAGCGGTGGTGCTGGCTGTGATAATTGATCCAGTCTTTCACATTGCCTTGCATCGCGATCATGAGATTGAGCATGGTCAAGACCTGCGCAGGGGCTTTCAGTTCGCCTGCCTTATGTTGCAATATTCGGTGCAGAGGACCAATACCCGCATTGCAAATAAAGATGGTGATGGCCACGATACCAAGACCAAGCGGCAAATAATACCAGCGCAGTGTCAAGCCGGAGAGAAGCGCGCCAAGCAGGACTATGACTGTGAGCAATGTGAGACCAAGGACCGGATATAGAATGGCAGAGAAAAAACTCGCAAAGTCAAATGTGGACCAGTTTTTCGGGATCGCAACAGAGCGAGGTTTCATGAGCAGTTTCTCCTGTCGTGTTCAGTGTTTGTAAGCGGAGTTTGCTGCCGCTGAAAAGAGGGATAATGCGATTATCCTGCGCCATTCATGGCGAGGCAGGCGATAGGTTAACATGGGTTTAAGCAAAAATGACAGCGTGGCTTGACGAAAATAAAAACAAAACATATTAAGAACAAATAGGGATCAATTGAGTCATGAGGCGGGGATGCACGCGATAGAATTGAAGCGAGATCAGCTTGATCAGCTGATTGAAGCGAGTGGATTGTCAGCCGTCTTCGGCGGCGGCGATATTGCCCTTGTTGACTGTCCCGGAGATGAGGCTCACCCGCAACAATCGATGCGGCTCAATAGGCGCACAGGCCGCTTTCATTGCGATCATTGTGGGTGTCACGGCGGGCTCGCTGACTATTTACGCGAACTCGGGCACGGTCTTGACATAGATGTCTACAGCGATGTCGACGATATGGCGCGAAACAATGTCGTGCCCCTTGCCAGCGCTTTGCCAACTGTGCGGCCGCCGCGTCAATTGCAGCCTGAAGATGAGGCTTTGGCGATCGCTGTACAGGTCCAGACTGAGGCTGAAACCAGAGCCATGATGGAAGCCCATTTTATCGCTGAGACCAAGGCGCAAGAGGAAGACGCGCGCATCCGGCGGCGAGGACGGCTGGGCGAGAGGGTCATCATGACGCTGCTGGCGCTGATTTTTTTAGGTGCGGGCCTCGCAGCGGCTGCGCTGTCAGCTTATGCAAATTTTCAGGCGTTTAGTGCAGGGGTCGCTGATCCCACGCAGGGTCAGGTCTGGGGGTGGAGCGGGGTCATTGCCTCTGTCTGTTCATTCGGTGGCTTTACGTTCTTTTATTGGCATATGTCGGCAAAGCGGTTCAGTGAAAGCGCGCGGGCGCTCTTGTTTGCGCTTGCAGGTGCAGCGACCAGCATAGCCGGTACATCTATGTTCATGTCGAACAATACGCTCGATCAGCAAGCTAAGGTGACGCATGCGCGTTTTGAGGTGTCAGTGATTGAAGCGCAGATTGACGACTGGTCGCGCCAAATCGCGGGCATACCCGCAGAGACACGCTCGGTGGACGGTTTGAAATCTTATCTTGCGGGAGTTGAGGCGGTAGGCCGGACGCATGAGAAGCCTTATCGCGATGCTCAAAATGAGCTTGGGCTAGCCGAGCGCCGCGCGGTATTGGAGACGAAAATTGGCGATGCTCGTGCGCAGCTATTGTCTGGGGCTGATGTTGCAATGGATACGGCGCCCTTGAAGCAAGGGCTGCCAGGATGGTTTTTCGCCATAATGCTGGAGTTATTCTCGTCGCAAGGGACGAGTATCGCTTTTGTGTCTTTGCTCTTGTTGTACGGCGCCAGTTCTAGTCCAGTGACACGACCCGGCCCGGGTTCATGATACCAAGCGGATCAAGGGCGATCTTTATCGCTCTCATTGTCGATGTGGCGGCAGGTGAGCGTATATCGGCGAGTTCGTCGCGTTTGAGGCGACCGACGCCATGTTCAGCGCTAATCGATCCACCAAACTTCATTGTGGTCGTGTGAACGATCTGGGTAATTACATTTGCTTTGCTGGCAAGTTGAGGCCTTTCAGCGCCCTTTGGTTCGCACGCTGAGTAATGCAAATTTCCGTCCCCAACGTGCCCAAAGGCCACAATCTCGGCTTCAGGCGCTACTGCTTGAATTTGCTGCGCGCAAGTCTCCAGAAAGGCTGGTATCTGAGAGACGGGAACAGCAATATCATGATTGATCGCCGTGCCATAAGCACGTTTTGACAGTGGAATGGTTTCTCGTACACGCCAGAAGTTTTGTGCTTGGGATAGGTTTTCAGCGATAATCGCATCGACAGCGAGGCCGGTTTCAAAAGCTGCCTCCAAAGCTGTTTCGAGGGCTTCTCGCGCTTGCGCCTGTCGAGCCAAAGAGACCTCGCAAAGAATGCGCCATGGCATGTCAGACGGATTTGGATCACGAATATCGGGCAGATCTGCGCGCACCATGTCGATAGCATTGGCAGGGATCATTTCAAAACTGGTGACAGTGTCGCCGACATGATCGCGCACCAAAGCCAGCAGCGCTACAATATCCTGCGCTGATGCGCATGTGATCCACGCTGAGGCGCGGGCAGGGCGGGGGAATAGTTTCAATGTTGCCGCTGTGATGACGCCAAGCGTACCTTCGGCCCCAGCAAAGAGATGTTTCAGGTCATAGCCTGTATTGTTCTTGCGTAACCCAGATAGGCCATCCCAAATCTCGCCGCTGGGGAGAACAACTTCCAGTCCCAGTATAAGGTCGCGCATCATCCCATAGCGCAAGACGGCGACGCCGCCCGCATTCGTAGAGATTAGACCGCCGATTGTCGCAGTGCCTTCGGACCCAAGCGATAGAGGGAAGAAACGTTTGGCATCATCAGCCGCGTTCTGAGCCAAAACGAGCGGTGCGCCAGCTTCAATGATGAGTGAATTATTCAGCGTGTCGACATTGCGAACAGACGTCATGCGGCGCATCGACAAGGTGATCTCGCCATGAGGGGTTCCGGCATCAACAAGCCCAGTATTGCCACCTTGTGGTGTAATTGCCACACGGTGCTTGGCGCATAGCTTGACCAATTTCGACGTGGCTTCGGTGCTGTCGGGCATGGCCAAAAATGGGGTGTGCCCCCGATATGTGCCGCGCCAAGGCGTGGCGGCGGCGGCGAGTACTTCAACATCTTCGCTCCAACCTTTGGCGCCTAGAATGTGTTTCGCGGCTGTACGGAAGCCATCAGAAAGACTGGTCATGTTACATCTACCGTGTTGGCCGCGCGGGAGAGGCGGTCATTGAGCGCTTCGCCAAGACCCGTGCGGGGTACTGGCGCAACAGCGATGCGGTCATAACTGGCATCAAGTGCGCGCAGCATGGCAAACAAGTTTGTTGCAGCCTCATGCAGATCGCCGCGCGGTGACAGGTTGAGCGTGCCGTCAATCACCCCAAAGCCCAGCATAGCTTCGCCGGATTTAGCCTTATGCGCGTTTAGGCGCAGCGAGGCGCGGGGCGCGTAATGGCGCAGTAATTGCCCGGGAGAGCGCGGAGCTTCAGGGTCTTCGTTGCTTCGTTTTAGGTTCGCCCACACCGCTTCTATAGCCGCGGGTGAAATCGTTCCGGCGCGTAGCAAGGTTGGGGTCTCTATACGACAGTCAATGATCGTGGACTCAAGACCTTCTCTGCATGGACCGCCATCAAGTATTAAGTCTACTTTGTTGCCCATATCTGCAGCGACATGGGCGGCGTCTGTCGGGCTGATCTGACCAGATGGATTCGCTGATGGCGCCGCTAAAGGACCACCAAACGCTTGAAGCAGTGCCGCCGCCACCGGGTGTGCCGGGATACGCAGAGCAATACTGTCCAGGCCAGCGCGGGCGAGATCGCAAACCTCGCAAGTTGGCGCGGTGTCCACAACCAAGGTTAGCGGCCCGGGCCAGAATCGAGCAGCAAGCTCGCGCGCGCCTTTGGTTAGGGTGCCTTGCTTCGCGGCGCTGTCTATATTTGCGACATGTGATATTAGCGGATTGAAGTGTGGACGCCCTTTGGCGGCAAAAAGGCGAGCAATGGCTTGAGGGTCAGCAGCGTTAGCCGCAAGACCGTATACCGTTTCCGTGGGTATTGCGACAAGCCCGCCTGCCCGGAGCGTATCGGCAGCGCGTTTTATGTTTTCAGGCGTCGGAGGAACTATACTGGCAGTCATTTGGCGCTTCTAGCATGATGGCTCTCGCCGTGCGAACCCGTTTGTCGCTATTCATCTTGGAGAAATTCGCCAGAGAATGTGACCGTTACCTCATCGCCGATGATAGGCGCATAGTCTGTCATGCCGAAATCTGAACGCTTAAATGTTGCTATGGCATCGAAGCCAAGAATGTCACGCTCACCAAACCAGCTTACATTCGTCATGCCATTATAAGCTACATCCAAAGTAACAGGCTTTGTGACGCCTAGGAGCGTGAGATCACCAGTCACTGTGCCAGTATCATCTCCCGTGCGCGATATGCCTGTTGCGGTAAACGAAATTTCGGGGTGCACGTCCGCATTCAGGGATTTGGGATTACGGGAAATGTCCTCGTTCCATGTCTCGTATGGGCTGTCTTGATGCGATGCTTTGTAATAGCCTGGATAGGTGGTTGCGATACCCATCGGGTTAATCGTCACGTCTAGTGTCGCGCTTTCCGGATTCGCGGGGTCAAAGTCTAGCGATGCGTCGAAATCAGTGAACGCGATGCGATAGTTTGACAGACCATAGCCGTGGGGAATCTTGAAGTAGAGAAACGCATGTGTTTTCTCAAGTGAGTAAGTATCGGCCGCAACATCCACGAGCTTCTCGTGGTGTTCACTTGATGGTGTTGCTTCACCCGAATTCGTCGTCTCAGACGCGCCGCAAGCGACAAGCCCGGCAGAAAAGAGCGCAGCGATAAATGTGCGTGCTGTGATCATATCAGATACCCCAAAATTGCGTCGATTTCAGTCTATTCAGCCTGCAGAAATTCCCCGGAAAAGTCGATTACGACCTCATCTGAAACGATTCTGCTCATTGAGGTCATACCCCATTCTGAGCGTTTTAATGTGGTTGTGGCGTTAAAGCCGATCACGTCGCGCTGCCCGAACCATGGCACGTTGGTGACGCCATTATAGGTGACATCGAGTGTAACAGGCTTTGTCACGCCCAGAAAAGTTAGGTCACCTGTGACCGTCCCCTCAAACTCGCCATCAAGAGCGGCGGAGGTCGACTTGAAACTGATGGTTGGAAATTCTGTACTATTGAGAAATTTCGTATCAGTCGAAAGCTCGGTTTCCCAGTCTAGTTTTTTCTCAGCATCAGGATAGTTTGTGTTCAGTTTCAACGGATTAATTGTCACCTCGATGCTGGAATTTTCTGGTGACTTGGCGTCAAAGTTTAATGTTGCATCGAAGTCGGTAAAGTTGACCGTATAGCTGGACAGATCATTGTGGCGCACAGACCACGTTAGAAAAGCGTGTGTTTTTTCCAGTTGATATGTATCGCTGTCAGCGCCTTTCAGTGTTTGTTCGGCTGTTGCAGGCAGGGCGAATAGTAGAGCAATCATGGCTGGGGCAAGTTTACGCATTGAAGGCGACTCCGGGAGGTTTAAATGGTATATCAATTACATCATGACTTTAACCCGAACGGCAAAGCGATGGCTATACTGCTTGGGCAATAACTTATATTCGAGGTTTGCATAATATGGCCTATAACGCGCCTGTTTCTGACATCACATTTGCATTGACGCGCCTGACAGACCTTCACAAGCTTGAAGGAAACGCTGCATACGAGGCTTATGACCCTGATTTGATACAGCCCATTCTTGAGGAAGCTGGCAAACTGGCGCGTGATGTATTGGCTCCGCTGAATCAAAGTGGTGACAAGGCAGGCGCAGTGCTTAGCGATTCAGGGGTGACTGCGGCGCCGGGTTTCGCTGACGCCTATGCTGCTTTTCGCGATGCCGGATGGATGGGTTTGTCAGTGCCAGAAGAATGGGGTGGGCAGGGACTGCCTAAAGCGCTCGGGCTAGCGGTCATGGAAATGTTTCACGGCGCGAATATGGCCTTCACGCTGTGCCCAATGCTAAGCGCAGGGGCAATCGAAGCCCTCATCGCGCATGGCACAGATGATCAGAAGGCGCGCTATTTACCGAAACTGGTTTCGGCTGAATGGACGGGCACGATGAATTTGACTGAGCCACAGGCCGGCTCGGATGTTGGCGCTTTGAAGACCAAGGCTGTTCCAAACGGTGACGGGTCATACGCCATTACAGGACAAAAAATTTATATTACCTGGGGCGACCACGACGTGGCGGAAAACATCATTCACCTTGTTCTTGCTCGTTTGCCCGACGCGCCGGAAGGCTCGCGCGGTGTCTCTTTGTTTATCGTGCCCAAAGTGATGGTTGAGGATGACGGGTCGCTGGGCGCGCGTAATTCTGTCAGCTGTATTGGGCTGGAACAGAAAGTTGGCATCCACGCCTCGCCGACATGCGTGATGGAATATGATGGCGCAACAGGCTGGCTCATCGGTGAAGCGAATAAAGGCTTGGCCTGTATGTTCACGATGATGAATGCTGCGCGCGTTAATGTGGGTCTGGAAGGCGTCGGGGTAGGGGAAGCAGCATGGCAGGCGGCTTTTGCCTACGCCCAAGAGCGCAAACAGGGCAAGGCGCCAGGCGTTGATGGACCAGCGCCCATACTGCACCATGCTGATGTACGTCGCACTTTGACGACGATGCGGGCCAATGTCATGGCGGCGCGGGCGATTTGTTATGCTTGTGGGGTAGCGGCCGACCTTGCCGAAACTGCAGAGAGCGAAGGCGCGCGTAAGGCGGCAAAGTTACGCGAAGACCTGCTGACGCCAATTGCCAAGGCGTGGTCAACCGATATGGGCGTTGAAGTCGCAAGCCAGGGCGTGCAAATCCATGGTGGTATGGGCTTTATGGATGAGACGCTAGCAGCGCAACTCTACCGCGATGCGCGAATTGCGCCGATTTATGAGGGCACGAATGGTATTCAAGCGATTGATTTGGTCGGTCGCAAACTGTCGATGGCTGATGGCGCAGCTATGACAGATATGATGGCAGACATTGCTGCGACAGTTAGGCAGGCGCGCGAAACTAATGATCCGTCGCTGGTACAAATTGCAGATCGCTTGTCAGCGGCAAACTCAGCGCTTGGAGAAGCGACTGAGTGGATGCGGGATGCAATGCAGACCAACCGGGAAACTGCCCTAGCGGGCGCAACGGCGTATCTGCAACTTGCTGGCAATGTGATCGGGGGGCATTTCCTCGCCAAAGGAGCGGTGTCTGCGCGCGAGTTGGACCCGCAAACACGCGGTAAGATGACGGCTCTGGCTGGCTTTTTCGCTGAGACAAGTCTCGCCGCAGCGCCGGGATCGGTCCCCAGTATTACACTGGGTGGACAGACACTGCTGGCGGAGAGTCAAGCATTGTTTGGTATTGATTAGGCGGTTTTTGGTGGTACCCAGCGGGTGATCTTCTCGTTTGGGTCAGGACGCATTCTCTCCTGAGGATGGTCTATTGCCGTTCCGAGATAGATAAAGCCAGCAATGCGTTCGTCGTCGGTTAGGTCGAGCAGCGCCTTAACTCCGGGGCTGAAGCTGATCCATTCGGTCAGCCAGCATCCGGCCCAGCCACTGGCATTGGCGGCAAGAAGCAAGTTTTGGCAGACCGCCCCGCAGGAGAGCTCCTGCTCCCAGACTGGCGTTTTGTGGGCTGTATCGGGGCTTGAGACGACGGCAATGACAACCGGCGCGCGCGTCATATAGCTAGCCGTGTCAGCGAGCATGACGTCGCTCGCGCCAAGCGTTTCACGTTTTTGAATCTCGACGGCAGCGGTGTTGAAAGCATGGCGGGCTTGGCCTTCGAAGATGATGAACCGCCAAGGGGCGAGACGGCGATGATCTGGGACACGGGTGGCAACGCTCAAAATTTCGTCTAGTTGCGCTCTGTTGGGCCCCGGCTCTGCGAGCGCTCTCTTGCTTACAGAGCGGCGCAGAGCAATCACCCTTCGCGCCTCAGCGCTAGCATTTGAGGGGAGCATTAGCGTTCCGAAGGGGGGCGCGGGTGGAAAAATTTGTGTCATCCCTACAACTTAGATCGCCGTATACGAAATACACGTAGAAATTTATGGTGAACACCGTTTACTTTCTGAACAATCGTATTAAGTGAAAGGGTAAGTGTAATCTGATGAGGCAATGTGGATGACGTCGCACGTTTTAAATACACCGGCAGAGCGTCGGCGGCATAAAGTCAGGGAGTTGATCCTCAAGGCGGCAGAGCGGGTTTTCGCCCGTGATGGCGTGGATGGCCTGTCAATTCGGCGTTTAGCACAAGATATCGATTACTCTCCTGCTGCGATCTACAAGTACTTCGCCTCTAAGGAAGAGCTTTTGGATGAGTTGAAAGAGGCCTTTTTCGCGAAAATTTTGGCGCGTGTTCACATGATGGCGGATACCACACAGCCATTTGCCGAGCGCGCACGGGAATGTGTTGCGACCTATGTGCGGGTCGCGATCGAGAAACCGCACCACTATGCCGCCGCGTTTTCTGGCCAAGAAAATACAAAACCGGCATGCGAAGAAGAGACAGACTTTGAGGGCACAAATAAGGGTCTAGCGTTCAATATCCTGCAATCCATGTTTCAGGAGGGTATCGAGGACGGGTATTTGCGCCGCGATCTTGATGCATCCTTGGTTGCAAAATCGGCTTGGGTTTCGATGCACGGTCTGGCGATGATGATGGTACACTTGCCCCAGTTTCCGGCTTTAGCTGACGGGGCTGACTCTGTTTCGCGCGACGAATTTATTGACTTTCACGCTGACCTTGTCGTGCGTGGACTGGAGGCTTGACGATGAGTGAATCAACCGAATACGGCGCTGCGCATGTTCGAGAGCCGAAGCCAAGTGCCCTCAAGGGACTGCTATTCATAATAGTCATTTTGGCGATTGCCACCGCACTAGGCGTATTTGTGCTAAGTCAGCGCACTGCCAACGGGACTGAAATCTCGACGACCGCGCCCCTGCCGCTGACGGTAAATACTATGCAAGTGTCACTACAAGAGGCTTTTGAGATCGACGAGCGATTTACGGGTTTGGTTGCGCCGCGCCGCAGCAGTGTGCTTGGCTTTTCGACTGGTGGGCGGATTGATGCGCTTAGTGTTGATGTCGGAGACCCTGTTCGTGAGGGACAAACCATGGCGCGGCTGGATACGCGCGGACTACAGGCGCAACGTGCAGCCGCGAAGGCCGTCGTGGCCGAAGCAGAGTCAGCACATGCGCTGGCTGTATCGACTGTACAGCGTCAAATTACGCTAAAAGGTCAAGGGCATGTGTCGCAGCAGCGGGTTGATGAAGCTGCGGCGCAGGCTCAGGCTGCGCGCGCGCGAATTGATGCCGCGCAGGCCAATGTAGATGCTTTATCGGTACAGATCAGCCTCGCCCGGATCGAGGCGCCTTATGCAGGCATGGTTACGGCGCGGATGTCTGATGAGGGCGCGATTGCGGCGCCTGGTCAGTCCATCTTCGAGTTGGTTGAGACAAGTAAACTTGAGGCGCGCATTGGACTGACAGCGCTACTGGCCAGTTCACTTGAGATTAGCAAGACTTACACGCTGGTCTCTGATCGCGGCGATGTAGAAGCGCAGCTACGTTCAGTCACGAATGTGATTGATGCGTCGCAGCGCACAGTGACAACCCTATTTGACATACTCGAACCTGATGCCGTTTCAGCTGGCGCGGTTGTGCGGCTGAGCCTGAAGCGGACATTGAATGAGTACGGGATGTGGATGCCCGTATCGGCGCTCTCGGAACGTGAGCATGGTCTTTGGTCAGTCTATCTGGCGCGGCGCACCGGTGACAATTGGCGCGCAGAACTCGGCGCCGTAGAGGTTGTTCATACTGACGGTGCCCGTGCGTTTGTGCGCGGAGCTGTACGCGACGGCGACATTTTGATTTTGGATGGATTGCAGCGGATCACACCGGGACAACTGGTTATTCCGTCCAGCGGTAATCGCGCCTCGGCGCTGCCGAAAAGCGGGTAAGCGCTGATATGTATACGCTATTCTATCGCTTGCCACGCCTGACGGCGCTGTCTGTTTTGGTGATCTTTATCAGTGGTTTTTTTGCAATCCTGACCCTCGGACGGCAGGAAGACCCAACGCTGGTTGAACGTTATGGCTATGTGTTGACGACATTGCCCGGCGCTGATGCTGAGCGGGTAGAGGCGACGGTAACCGAGCCGCTTGAACGTCGGTTATTGGAATTACCCGAGTTGATGGAAATCAAATCCGTTTCAAGGGCCAATGTTTCACAGATTACGCTCACAATTCGCGAAGATTTGTCGCGTCGCGATGTGGATAATGCCTGGACATTGATCCGTCAGCAGGCGGATCTAGCGCGCGCCGACTTACCGCCGATAGCCTCTACACCATTTGTCGAGCGCAGCTATGTCGGGGCGAGCACTATGGTTGTGTCTTTGTCCTGGCAAGGCGATGGGCCCGCGCCGATGCCTGTTATGTCGCGACTGGCCAGCACGCTCGAAGACCGGTTTCTCAATTTGAATGCCACTGAAGAAACCGAAACTATGGGGTTGCCGGAAGAAGAGGTGCGCGTGGTCGCTGACCCTGAGGCGCTGGCCGCAGCGGGGCTCTCACTAAGCGACGCCGCTGGTCTGATTGCCGCAGCGGATGCCAAGGCTCCGGCGGGACAGGTTCGATCGGAGGGTAATAATCTAGGTGTTGAAATTGGTGGTGCTTTTGACGAGATCGCGCGTGTACGCGCTGTGCCTCTGTTGCAACGGCCTGACGGAACCGCGCTTCGCGTTGGTGACGTAGCTGATGTCGTCAAAGGCATAGAAGACCCAGCGACGAATATGGCATTTAGTAATGGCAAGAGGGCAATTTTTGTCACCGCTTACATTTCGGCAAATCAGCGTGTGGACCTATGGGGCGCATCCGCCCGTGAGATAGTCTCAGATTTTGCTGCGGAAATTCCCAGCGATATTGGCGTCGATGTTATTTTCGACCAGAGCAAATATACCGAAGCGAGGCTAAACGGCCTGGCGATGAATCTCGTCTTTTCGGCGCTGATTGTTTTTGCTGTGCTGTTTTTTGTCATGGGCTGGCGCGCGGCAATTGCAGTCGGTATGGCGCTGCCCTTGACGGTGGCATTGGTGCTGACTCTATTTAAATTTTTCAGTTTTCCATTGCATCAAATGTCAGTCACTGGACTGGTGATCTCTTTAGGTCTGTTGATCGATAATGCGATTGTTGTTGTCGATGAATTCGATCAGGAAAGACGCGCAGGACGGAGCGCGCCGGATGCGATTGAGCATTCTCTGGGTAAGCTTTTCGGGCCACTCTTCGCGTCAACTTTAACCACAGCGCTGGCCTTCGCGCCGATCGCATTCATGCCCGGCGGGGCAGGCGAGTTTATCGGCATGATCGGGATGTCGGTTATGTTCTCCGTGGTCATGTCTTTCTTTGTGGCGGTGACGGTGATTCCGGCGATCGCTGGCTGTCTGTCTGATCTAACGACCAGTATAAGTCGCCGTCTTGGGCGCCCACCACGAAACGAGCGACCAAAGCGGTTCTGGCGGGATGGGATCAAGTTTGGCTTCCTGTCGGATGGGTATCGATGGAGTATTGAGCGGGTGTTGCGGTTCCCACTGCTTGGCCTCGCAATCGGTATCATACCTGTTTACTGCGGGATCATGTTGGGTATGACGCTGCCGTCACAATTTTTCCCGCAGACTGAACGGGATCAGTTTCAGGTCGAGCTTACGCTGTCGCCTCAGTCAACTATTGCCGACGCAGAAACAGCAGCCCTACGGGCAACGGAGCTCATTTCGAACTTTCACTCGGATGTCAGCGGTGTGCACTTTACGGTCGGTGAACCATCACCACGAGTCTACTATAATGCGTTTAACTTCACGCGCGGCGTTCCGGGCTTCGCCAGTGGTTTCGTCCAGCTTGAGAATGCAGAAACGGCACGCGAGATCGTCGGCGATATTCAAAGTTTGCTTCGGCATGAATTTCCCTCAGCGCGTGTTTTGGCGACGCCGTTTGAGCAAGGGCCACCTAGTGAAGCTCCTATCGCGTTTTTCCTGCGGGGCGATAATCTCGACATACTCAATCAATATGGAAATGAAGCCCGGCGCATTCTGGCCGAGACGCCGGGTGTCTCCTTCACGCATGCACGCTTACAGCTTGGCGCGCCAATCATAACGATCCGGGCTGATGAAGCCGCAGCTGCGATATCAGGTACGCGGCTGACGGCGCTAGCGAGCGACTTACGGGCCGAGTTGGAAGGTGTGCCGGCCGGGTCTATTCTTGAGGGAACTGAGGATATTCCGGTGCGGGTTATTGCACCAGCGCAGCGGCGCGGGGAATTGGCAGACTTGCGGTCAAAAACAATCGCTAATGGACGTAATGGGGCCGGCGTACCGCTATCTGCGCTTGGCGAGGTGACGCTTGATCCACGCACAGCCTCAATCATTAGGTTGAATGGAGATCGCGTGAATGAAATCTATGGCTTCGTTGAACCTTACGCTTTGCCGACGCCGATAGTCGAAGACTTCAGTCGACGTATGAATGAGGCTGGGTTTGAGCTGCCACCGGGCTATGATCAGATTCAGGCTGGGCAGGCCAGTGATCAGGCTGATGCGATGGGCAATCTTGCCGGGCTGGCCATACCTCTGATGCTGGTCATGATGGGCGCGGTTGCGATGGTGTTTAATTCATTCCGTATGGCGCTCTTGATCATGGCCGTCGGTGTTATGTCGATGGGCTTGGCCTTTGGCGGCGTCTGGATGTTCAATCTCCCATTGGGTTTTAATGCCATTGTTGGTGCGCTTGGCCTGTTTGGTATTGCGATCAATGGCTCCATCGTCGTGCTTTCGCTCCTGAAAGGGAATGCGGCGGCGATGGCGGATGATGTGATTGCCCAGCGTGAGGTCGTCGTCGATGCGACCCGGCATATCGTTGCTACGACTCTGACGACAATGGGCGGCTTTGTACCTATTATTTTGACCGGCGATGTCTTCTGGATGCCTTTGGCAACAGCTATTGCGGGCGGTGTCGCGGGCGCTGCACTGCTTGCGCTGTATTTCACACCGGCGGTCTTCCGAATCATGACGATGAAGCCGATCACGCGCTTTGTGCGCTTGATCTTCGGGCGCGGCTGGACCCATCCTGCACGGACACCTGCGGAGTAGAACACAAAGAAAAATCGGCCCTTGCGTTCGCAAGAGCCGACTTTTTTGGTTCAAAGTCAGTGCCTTAGAAGGCATATCCCAACTCAACACCCCAAGTGCGTGGTTCGTTGACGAAGCCAGTCAAATTGTTGAAGTCAATCGCACCTTCGAGGACTTGCTCGTCAGTGATATTGCGGACGAAGACAGATGCATCGAGGCCGTTATCGCCTTTCCACCCGGCACGGATACCGCCATTCCAATATCCTTCTTCCCCAAACTCGGTGCTTTCATAAAGGAAGAAATTGGTTTCGCCTTTATAGGACCAGTCGGTGTAGCCATATAGCTCGCCGCCTTGGAATGGGATGGCGTAGCGGGCCGTGAAATTGCCAATCCATTCTGGCGCATTCGGGAAACTATTGCCTGAGATGTTGTAGCCGAGAAGCGTGCCGCCAGCTGGCGCTGCGCCACCGGGGGCAATCTCTGTCACCACGCCAGCCACGTCGTAAACGGCAGGATCGAGTATCGTACATCCCGCGCCGCAACCCGGTGCAATCAGGAGGTCATCTTTGATTTCGGTTTTATTATAAGACAAGCCAGCTGTAATGAGCAGGTTGTCGATTGGTGCGGCTTCTAAATCTGCTTCGAAACCATAACCTTCACCCTCATCAGCATTAAATAGGGCAACCGTGTTGTTGATGCCGCCAACAATGGTCAGCTGCTGATCGCTAAGTTCAAACATGAAGGCGTTGGCATTGAGCCGCAAACGGTTATCAAGCAATTCGGATTTTACCCCGGCTTCGTAGGATAACACGGTTTCAGTATCGGCTGACGAAACAGTGTCACCGAAGACCAGACGGCCTTGGATTGACGGGCCACGGAAGCCTTCTGCCACACGGGCATAATAAGACACATCTTCATTTATTGCATATGTCGCGGAAACATCCCAGCTGACGTGTTCGTCGCCGATTTTACCCGAGATTGGGCCTAGCGGGCCTGCTCCAAACGGGCTGAGTTGGCGCTCAACGGTGAAGGTCTTTTGCTCATCCGTGTAGCGGGCGCCGCCTGCGATGGTGAGTTGGTCTGTAACGTCGTAGGATGCAGACGCAAAAGCCGCGGTGGCCTTTGTGTCGCCTGAGCGTGTGGCACGACCGTTTTCGGGTTGGCCAGGCGCCAGTGAGTCAAAGCTACTTGAGGTAATCGCTAGTTCCTCGTCAAAGATGAAGAGGCCGGTTTGCCAGCGTAACTTGCCGCCATCATCATAAGCGACGCGGATTTCATGGGTTGTTTGATCAAGATCATCCACCGAACCTGAGCTTTCAGACGGGAAGGGGATGAAACCGGGGCCGAAATTTCCTGCGCCCAAGAAAGCCGCACCAAACCCGCCATCAATATCGCCGCGTGATTCTACCTCGGCAGTTTCATGACCAAGAATATACGTTAGCGTCATGGTTTCGCTGAGTGATTGATCAAGGCGAATGGTTGTACCGAACGCTTCCTGCTCAAGAAAGTTTTGGCCATCATACGCCACAGACTCAAAGTCGAAATTATCACCAATTCCGCGTTGGCCAGCATCGATGATGTTGGCGCGGAACAGACGTGCGTCACTTTCGTTTGAGCGACCGTGAACGTTAAACAGGATATCTGTGCCTTCGAACGGGTTCATGGCGAGCTGCGCACGTAGGGCCCATTCTTCGAAACCTTCATAGCGATCATTTTCGCCGGTGAACGTGTTATCTACAAAGGGATCGCGTTGTTGGTAGAGACCGGAAAGGCGAAATGACAGACCTTCAGCGAGTTGATCGCCATAAGCGCCTTCAAGTTCAGCCGTATTATATGAGCCGTAGGATGCGCGGACATAGCCATTGCTCGCTTCACCAGGCTTGACGCTGTCAAATTTGATAATGCCGCCCGGGGTGTTACGGCCAAACAGCGTGCCTTGCGGGCCGCGAAGTACCTCAATGCCTTCTACATCAAAGACCGGAAAACCCTTCAGGATTGGACTTTCATAAGGTACATCATCATAGACCAGAGAGACAGGCTGAGACGCATTGAGATCAAAGTCAGTGTTGCCGATGCCGCGAATATAGAAGCGCGGAAAGGCGCGGCCGAAAGAGCTTTCGGCAATGACACTTGGTGCACGTGCTGACAGGAAGCGGATGTCCGCACCGCCCGCTTTCAGATTATTGAGTTTTTCGTCTGAGATCGTCGTGATCGAAATCGGCACGTCCTGCGCGTCTTCTTCGACGCGCTGGGCGGTTGTGATGACCGGGCTGAGTCGGCGCGCATCAGTTTGTTCATCTTGCGCGAGAGCTGGAGCCATTGCCATGGCTGTAGCAGCAGCGGACGCTGCGACAGAGAATTTGAGGAGGTTTTTGAAAGACATGCGAGACATCACCTTTTATCCGTGTGTCGATTCCGTCGGAGGCGAAATCTTGCGGACGATTTGCGGCAGCTGCGAACATGCTGCAACCGCTAGCGCCCAGCTGAGCCGCGAATCCAATGAGTTTTTGTCAGGTTTGTGACAATCTCGTCACGCTGCCCGCTGATTAGTCAGATATCTGTCTAGTTCCAGGGATTAAACCGGGTGCGCGGCTTTAGAGCTTCGTCCTCGGATTTGCCCTCAGCCTGCTCAATACTTGATTCTGCTGGCGCTGGTTCGGCGACTTGCGATTCTGGCGGCTGCTCAAGATCTGCAATTTCGGGTAGAGGAGCATCTTCAACAGGAGCTGGCTCTGGCTGAGTGAGCTGGATATCATCAGTCGCGTCGATAACGATACGCTCCGGCTCTGGCACAGGAGTAGGAGGCACTGTCGCTGCTGGAGCGCCTGTCGCCTCTGTGCTCGCGGTTAAAGCGCCAAGACCAAAACCCGCACCAATCCCACTAAGGGTGACGCTCTGGGGGGCTGCTTGCTTGATCGTGGAGACAGCAGAATCTACGGCCTTGGAGACATCGGCGGCGATGTCACTTGCTTCTTCTGCAAGGCCCTGTGTTGTCTCTGAAACGGTATCCTGTACGGTTTCTGCAGCATCACCTGCGGCTTGGGTAGCGTCAGCGCCCGCCTCCACTGCACTTGAGAATACGGCGCCAGTATAATCTGCAGCGTTTTCGGTCGCTTCTGTCACCGCGTCTTGCGTGGCTTCTGCCACATCGCTTGTGCTCTCTACAACAGTGTCCACAGTAGAGCTTGCCATGTCGATGGTTGCATCTGTTGTTTCTGCGGCTGCTTCAGTCACCGTATTGATCGCCGAGCCGGTTATGTCTGTGGCGGCAACAGCTGTTTCCGAGACAGTCTCGGTTACAGATTCGACGACGTCTTCTGTTATATGCCCGGCACTTTCAACAAGATCGGTCGCGATATCAGCGGTAGCATCAGCCGTGTCACCTACCATCTCAGTGGCTGCTTCAACTGTGCTGGAGACCGCGCCTGCAACGGTACCTAAAGTTGCGCCAGCAAAACTTGTCGCAATGTTCGCTGTTTTTGAGGCCGCCTCGACTATGGGGTCGACGATTTCGGGTGCGTCTTCTTCTATATTGGCCACCTCAAGAGAGGGATCTGCATCAATCTCTGTAGCCGTGAATGTTGTCTCGTCGACAGGTTCGCTTAGCGTCACACCCGGTATTGGTGCTTCAGGGGCAGGCTCTACATTGAAGGGGACATATTGATGATTTTCGTCGCCTTCTGTGAGGGGTTGGATCGCCGCAATATCAGTTTCTGGCTCTGAGGTCTCAACAAAGTCAGTCACGGGTTCGGGGGGGGCGGTAATCTCCATTTCACTCGCTCGGGTTTCAACAGGTTCAGGTGTTTCTGTCTCAGCCTCAGCATCGTCACCCATTTCAATTTCAGAGCTGACCGTAGTTTCTTGCTCAGCTGTCGCGAAAGCCATTGCGCTTGCACCAAGGCCCATCGTGCTATCAGTGATGGAAGTCATCGGACTCGGCGTATCTGTTTCACGCTCACTAACTTCAGCTGCGAGGCGTTTAACCGCATCACTGACGTCAGCTTCTTCTTCTTCTGGCTCAACTTGGTCTTCTACTTCAGTTTCGGGCGTGAGATTTTCAGTGACTGGAGCCGCAACTGCTTCATCTTCTGTAGCTTCGTCGTCTGCTTCGGGTTCTCCCGATGCAGTTTCCAATCTCTCCACTTCATCCGGGCTCAGCGTGGCGCTGTCATCGGCGTCATGTTCGGCAGCCGCGTCGACATCTTCCGGTAGGGCGAGATCGGCATCTTCCTGCACATCGAGAGCGTTATCACTATCCGTATCGATTTCAGCGAGCAATGTATCAATGGCGTCTTCTGTGCCACGTGCTTTGCGCGCTGCCTCTGTTGCCATCGCTGCAATCATACTCGCGTAGGTGCTGCCATCTTCGGTCGGTGTGGCGGCTAATTCGTCAGCTGATGCACGTTCGAGCTCTTTGCCCGCTTTGCTTGTGATGACAAGTTCGGTGGGTGTGCCTGAAAGTGCGACGGCATAGCCCTCGGTGACATAATTGACGGTACCATTTTCACCTTCGGTCCAATCGAGCTTACCACGACTGGTCATATCAGCGAGGCGATCAATTAGCTTCTTGGTTGACGGGTGCAGCATTGGGAGGTCCACCTTATTTACGATTATCTGTTTCGTCCTTAGCCCTGTATATTACATACTTCAAAGGGCTTTCGCGCCGTTTTTGGATGAAATTACGGTTATGCGCAAGTTTTGATGTTCTGGTTTCGTACACATGTACGAATGTGTGCGCCTTACATCCTGTTTGAACTGGTTTTATTCATCAATAGTGGCAGGTGAGTCAGACCAGTCGCCGCGAATCTGTGATATTTCGCGCACGAAATCCTTGACGGGTTCGCCATCATCATCGGCAAGTCCAGTTCGGAAGGCTTGAACACTACGATCAGGAGCGACAAGCACATAGGTTGGCGTCCAATTTATGTGAAGCGCCTCTCGTATAGAGGCATCATGATCGATGACAGTTGGAAAGTCAGCGCCAATGTCTTCGAAATAGGCGGCGATGGAGCCGTGCTTGCCAAACATGATGTCAGTTTTGTGCGCGCTAGGGGGTGTATGGATTGACATGAAGTCCACAAGCGGATCTTCGGCTAGAGCGTGCGCTAGCGCCGCCGCATAAGGCGCATCATGCATGCTGTCATGGCACCAAAGACCCCAGACTTGGATGACGGTCCAGCGACCAGCGAGGCTGTCGCTTGAATACGCCTCACCATTAATAAGGTCACCCTGAAAAGGGGGTATTGCGCGGCCTAGAAATGTATAAGTCCAGGGCCGCCCATAATCATCTCGCGGAACATCGCCGCGGCTAGTGTCAGCATTTTCGGGAATTGCGCTGCCGGGCCTGATCAGCTCAGTCGCCTTCAGACCTATGACTTTTACGGCTGGCTCCGAAGTGGCTATTGGCGAAAAGGTCAACGAAAAAACCGCCCCGATCACGGCGCAGAAAATGCGAACGTGCATGAGGCGGCCTTTCAACTGATACCGGGCTAGGCTTTTGCTATTGCGCCTGGAATGCGCAGCACTTGACCTGGATAAATCTTGTCTGGATGCGTCAGCATTGGTGTGTTGGCTTCGAAAATATCTGGATACTTCATCGCGTCGCCTAGCAGGCGCTTGGCGATCTTGGATAGTGAATCACCAGATTTCACGGTATAGAATACCGCTTCATTTTTCCCGCCTTTGCTTGCCTTCATGGCATCTTCGACTTCAGAAATGCCGCCGACATTGCCAGCCGCGAGAATGATCTTCTCTTTCGTTGCCTGATCCGGCACTTTGCCTTCAAGTTTAACCTTGTCACCATCGACGAGAACACGGAAATCGCCGCCGAGATCATCGCCAAGTCCGAGGTCAGAAACTTCTTTTTTAATAGCATTCGCTGCGACCGTGTTGCGGTCTTGAATCAGCTCTTTGCCTTTGCTCTTGATAAATTTAAAAACACCCATTCGCCTAAATCTCCCTTTGCGAATGGCTACTTTAACCTTGATTCCAGTTTCGTGAAGCAAAATCCGCTGTTGGCACTGTAGGTTACACCGACGTCACCCCTATCGCAGGACGTACCTGATGAGTACATTCAGTCTTTAAAGGAAACGGGAGACCCTCATGCGCGACGCTGTAATTGTATCCACTGCACGCACCGGACTGGCCAAGGCTGGCCGCGGATCACTGAATGACACGCACGGCATCAAGATGGCTGGGCACGTAATTAAAAGTGCATTGGAGCGCACAGGCGTTGAACCTGCAGCTGTTGAAGATGTTTTCTTGGGTTGTGCGCAACCTGAAGGCGCAACAGGCCATAACATTGCGCGCAATGCTGCGCTTTGGGCGGGGTGTCCGAGTTCAACTTCTGGCGCGACGATCAATCGGTTCTGCTCATCAGGCCTGCAAGCTATCGCAAACGCCGCGCACATTGTTCAAAATGAGGGCGCACCTGTAGCAATTGGCGGTGGCGTAGAGAGCCTGTCACTGGTTTCCCATTCTGGTCACATGAATATGCACCGTTTTGTCGAGGACGAGTTGATGGCGAAGTGGCCAGCGGTTTGGATGACGATGATCGAGACAGCTGAGATCGTTGCTGAGCGTTATGGTGTCAGTCGCGAAGCACAGGACGAGTATTCCGCTGAAAGCCAGTTGCGTACTGCAGCATTTCAGGAGTCAGGTAAGATGGCGGAAGAAATTGCGCCGCTCGCGACCCGGATGAAAATGGTCAACAAGGAAACTGGCGAAGAATCTTATCACGATGTCGTCTGCGAAAATGATGAGTGTAACCGTCCGGGGACCACAGCTGAAACGCTGGCTGGGTTAAAACCGGTATTTCGCGGCGGCCAGCAAGTGAAAGAAGGCAAGTATATTACGGCTGGTAATGCATCGCAGCTTGCGGATGGCGCAGCGGCTGTTGTCATTATGGAAGCTGGTGAAGCGGCCAAACGAAACATTGAACCATTGGGCCGGTTCGCAGGCTTTAACGTGGCGGGGTGTGATCCGGATGAAATGGGCATTGGGCCCGTCTTTGCTGTGCCACGCTTGCTAGAACGCCACGGCCTGAAAGTCGATGATATTGACCTCTGGGAGCTGAACGAAGCGTTCGCCTCACAATGCTTGTACTCTCGTGATCGCCTTGGCATTGACCCAGCGAAATATAACGTGAATGGCGGCTCTATCTCTATCGGTCACCCATTCGGAATGACGGGCGCGCGCTGTACCGGTTCAATCCTGCTGGAAGGCAAACGGCGCGGTGCCAAATGGGGCGTCGTTACAATGTGTATTGGCGGCGGCATGGGCGCAGCTGGGCTGTTTGAGATTTACAGCTAGGCCTGTTTCGACGCATCCAGCTTTGACAAGACCAGTTTTGTTGCATCGCGGCTAAAGGCATCAATAAAGCCATAACCCCAGTTTGGCAGCTCAACGACCTCGCCATTGCGCATTAGCGCAGTGGCGCGGCGGGTGCACTCGGTCAGGTCATCTTGGGGGTTTAGTATAGTGATCCGGTGGGGCAGAGTTTCGAGCGCCGTTTCGAAAGACTTGCCCCACACGAAAGCTGCCACATGGCCCCATTCGTAGGCTTCGCCGCCCATCATGTTCATGAAAAGTGACCGATCCATCATTTAAAACAGGATGCGCCAGCGCGAAATTGTCTCGTATGTGTTGCCGTAGAACAGCTTGCTAAGTACCAAAGTCTACGGCGCGCTCAATTCGTTCAAGTAAAAGATCGGGCGGGGTGGGTTTTTCGAGGACATCGTTAAAGCCAAGATCGACGGCTCGGGTTTTGAGCGTGTTTGAATAATAGCCTGTCATCAGCAGTGCGGGTGTCTGGTCGCCAGCTGATCTCAATCTCTCGAGTAATTGTAAGCCGTCTATTCCTGGCATCTTGTAATCTATCAGTAGGCAATGCCCACCATGCCGACCGCGATTGGAAAGAAACTCGACGCCGTCGCGGTAAACTTCCATTACAAGCCCACGTGCGCGAAGCAGCATCGTGAGTGAGCGGCGCACATATTCATCATCTTCAATCAAGACAATGCGACGCAACTGTTGAGCAGCAGCATTAGCAGGGATGAAAAGAGACGAAGCGGCCATGAAAGACAAGAATAAACTGCCCGGCTAGAGCCGTCTGTACGTACTCTACCTAGGTTATTCGGACTCAGTACCAGCGAGGAATGCAAGCCGTAGAGCGGCTGAGAGGCTATCTGCTTCAAGCTTCTCCATCATATGGGCGCGGTGAATCTCAACTGTTCGCGGCGAGATATCGAGCGCCTGGGCAATCGCCTTATTGGTCAGGCCTTGCACAAGGTGCTTCAAGACATCGTGCTCGCGGGGCGTTAGACGCGATATTTTCGCATTAGCTTCTGTGCTGCGCCGACTATCAGCTGCCTGATCGTCGAGCCGCGCAAAAGCGTTTTCGATAGCTGTCATCAGCGCCTGTTTCTCATACGGTTTTTCGAGAAAATCGACTGCGCCACCTTTCATCGCTTCTACGGCGACGGGTACATCGCCGTGACCTGTCAGTATAACGACCGGCATGTTGATGCCGCGTTGTTTGAGTTGGGTTTGGACCTCTAAGCCGTCCATTCGCGGCATACGAACGTCGAGCAGGATACAGCCAGCGTCACTATCGCCGACTTGGTCAAGGAAATTCACGCCGTCTGGATAGGTCTTCACGGCGTAGCCTGCATGGCGCAGCATGAAGCTGGCCGAGTGGCGGATGGCCTCGTCATCGTCTACCAGGAAAATCGTCTTACGTGGCATCTTGTTTAGCTTCCTCTGCCAGATGCAGGTTAAACGTGAATTGGGCACCGCCAAGTTCCGACGGACTATATTTAATTTCTGTGCCGTGGGCATCAATGATGGTTTGGCAAATTGATAGTCCAAGCCCCATGCCATGAGGTTTGGAACTATAGAATGCGTCAAAAGGTGAGACACTATTGCCGCTGTGAATACCCGGACCATTGTCGGATACGGAGATTTCTGCGCGTCCTTGCTTATTCTCGACCCGTATCCAGACTTGCGGATCGTCTTGTTCAGCAAGTGCCTCTATCGCGTTACGGACGAGGTTCACGAAGACCTGCCGTAATTGTAGTGGGTCAGCCAGCACGGGTGGCATATCGTCGGGCACACGCAAGATTACGCGGGCGAGCGGGCCCTCAAGTCCAACTTTCGCAACTGACACCGCATCATCAATGATGCCCGGCAATGCGGACGGTCGCAGGTCAAGCTCGCCGCGTGAAACGTAATCGCGAAGACGGCGCACGATCTGGCCCGCGCGTATGGATTGTGTCGCCGCGGCATCCAGCGCTTCACCAACAATCGAGAGTGTTTCTTCATCTGGCGTGGATAAGAGATCGCGAGCAGCTTCGAGATAATTGGCAACAGCCGTCAGCGGCTGGTTTAGCTCATGCGCCATTGCAGAGGCCATGCTGCCTACGGCATTAAGGCGGGAAAAATTCTCTAGCTCAGCCTGTAGCTCTGTGAGGCGATGCGCATTAGCCTGTTGCTGTGAAACGTCGCGGATATAGCCCGTAAATAATCTATGCCCGTCGATTTCTGCTTCACCAATTTTGAGCTCGACCGGAATCGTGTCGCCATTAGCGAGTCTGGCTTTGACGATCCGGCCAATGCCGATGATTTGTGCCTCGCCCGTCTTTAGATAATTACGGATATATTGATCATGGTGCGTTTCGTCGGCGCCTGTCATGAGCATGGAGACATTTTGCCCGGCGACATCACTCGCCGTATAACCGAACATGCGTTCTGCCGCCGCGCTGAATGCCAGAATATCACCGGATTCATCGATAACAATCATGGCGTCCGGTACTGAGGACAGAACAGATCGCATTAAGATCTCAAGGGACTTGCGATCACTGTATCTCGCATCATTATCTTGAAGCAGGGGTTGGGGTTTTTTCGACATCAGTCACCCCTTGTAGAGAGCGTCTGGTACAGATTCAATCTACTGACACTGCGCGTTGTGTTTGCCAGAAACGATAGAGTGCCAGGGCGATCAAGGACGCACCAACTAGAGCTGCATAACAACCCCAGCAATGAGCGCGTTCAAATAGTCCAGCATCGTTTGCGACAGGGAAAGCTACGCTGCGGCCAGAACACATCTGGATTGTTAGAATAGCGCTTGCGCCTACGTGCGACACGATCTTGATAATGCCCGTAGTAAGTATAGCGGCACCTAAAGCAATTTGCGTCAGTAACGTCATGACTTGGCATTCCTCTGATCAATGTCACAACCTGTCTACTTGCTGCGACTAGCAAGCACATAGGGGAATACCCTTATTCAGGCCGCGTGCGGTCACCGATAAGCATCGTTCAAGCTGATATTCGTCCGTGTGTGCGGGCTACCGGGAGGTGAATTCAGGCGATGACGCAATTCATTGGATCAAAACGCCAAAGCAATAATTCGAGCATTCTGGCTGTTGGCGCGCTGCTTGGCGTGTTTCTGCTGCTGGCGCTATTGATGGCAGCAGGTGCCAAAGATAGTGGCATGAGTATTCAGGCGCTGACCTTCCTTGTCCTGGGTGGTGCCTTTATTGTTGGCATGGGTATGTGGGCAGGCGGCCTAGTTGACCGCGACCCTTTTGATGAAGGTGAGTACGAAAACACGCTCATCAAATTTGGTGTTGCCGCGTCCATGTTCTGGGGTATTGCGGGCCTGCTTGTCGGTGTCGTGATTGCACTTCAACTAACCTTTCCGAGCGTATTCTATTTTCCAGAATGGGGCTTTACGAATTTTGGTCGCCTGCGTCCGCTGCATACCAGCGCAGTGATCTTTGCGTTTGGCGGCAATGTGTTGCTGGCGACGAGCTTCTATGTCGTGCAACGCACATGTAGGACGCGCATTGCGGGTGGGATGTGGCCATGGTTCGTCTTCTGGGGCTACCAGATATTCATCGTACTGGCGGCGACCGGCTATCTGCTCGGGATTACCCAATCGAAGGAATATGCTGAGCCGGAATGGTATGTCGACCTATGGCTGACCTTGGTTTGGGTCGTCTATTTGCTCGTTTTCCTTGGCACGCTGTGGAAGCGTAAGGAGCCGCATATCTATGTGGCGAACTGGTTCTATCTCTCATTCATTGTGACGATTGCGATGCTGCACATCGTCAATAACCTGTCCATTCCGGTCAACCTGACAGGCTCCAAGTCGGTACAGGTCTTCAGCGGCGTGCAGGATGCGATGACGCAGTGGTGGTATGGCCACAACGCGGTTGGATTCTTCCTGACCACGGGCTTCCTCGCCATCATGTACTATTTCATTCCAAAGCGGGTTGATCGGCCGGTTTATTCCTACCGCCTGTCTATCGTTCACTTCTGGTCACTGATCTTCATCTATATCTGGGCTGGCCCGCATCACCTGCACTACACGGCGCTGCCGCAATGGGCGCAGACGCTCGGCATGACGTTCTCGATCATGTTGTGGATGCCGAGCTGGGGCGGCATGATCAATGGTGTCATGACGCTGTCTGGCGCTTGGGACAAGCTGCGCACGGATCCGGTCGTGCGGATGATGGTCGTGTCGCTTGCTTTCTATGGCATGTCGACCTTCGAAGGCCCTCTCATGTCTGTGCGCGCCGTGAATTCGCTGTCGCACTATACCGAATGGGGTATCGGTCATGTTCATTCCGGGGCGCTTGGCTGGGTCGGCTATATCTCTTTCGGGGCGCTGTACTGCCTCACACCATGGCTTTGGAAGAAGAAGGCGCTGTTCTCCAAGTCGCTGGTTGAATGGCACTTCTGGATCTCGACCATCGGTATCCTGTTCTACATGATTTCCATGTGGTTTGCCGGGATTATGGAAGGCCTGATGTGGCGCGCCTATAACGAGTATGGCTTCCTTGAATATAGCTTCGTTGAGACCGTTGAGGCCAAGCATATTAGCTACATGATCCGGGCGCTGGGCGGCACGCTCTACTTCGCTGGCGCGGGCATCATGGCTTATAACCTGATCAAGACAGCTCTTGGCCATGGCGAAGCTGAAGCGCTTGAATCGGCAAATGATCCATACACTAATCCTGAGCCGCGCGCCGCGCTGGCCCCGGCCGAATAGGAGGCGATCCGATGGGACTGATGAATAATCACGGTGTACTCGAACGCCACTCACTCTTGCTGACGATCGGTATTCTTGTTGTCGTCTCAATTGGTGGCCTAATCCAGATGGCACCTCTGGCCTACATGGATAATACGATTGAGAAGGTTGACGGCATGCGGCCTTACACACCGCTGGAGCTATCTGGTCGCGACATCTACATTCGCGAAGGGTGTTACGTCTGCCACAGCCAGATGGTGCGCCCTTTGCGTGACGAGGTTGAACGCTATGGCCATTACTCACTCGCTGCTGAGAGTATGTATGACCATCCGTTCCAGTGGGGCTCGAAGCGAACCGGGCCAGACCTCGCCCGGGTTGGCGGCAAGTACTCTGCCGAATGGCAAGTTGACCATCTGATAGATCCGCGCGCGCTCGTGCCGGAAAGTATCATGCCGCCCTATGCCTTCCTCGCCAAGAAGAAGCTTAAGTTTGAAGGTATCTCTGATCGCCTCAAAACAGAGCGTCTGGTGGGCGTTCCGTATACAGATGTGATGATTGAAAACGCTGAAGCGCACATCTACGCGCAGGCTGATCCCGACAATAAGGGCTTTGATTATTACGACAGCTTGATGGCGGAGTATGACGCTGCCTCAGGCCGAGTAGGTACAGTTGAAGCTCGCGATTATGATGGCGATCCAGATACGATCACCGAGATGGACGCCCTGGTGGCCTATCTCCAGATGACAGGCACTTTGGTCGATTTCTCCACTTACGAAGCTGATGATCTCAGCAACCGTCGATAGGAGGCTGCAAGATGTATGAAGCCCTTTCAAGTTTCGCGCAGACCGGTGGCCTGATCTATTTCGTCCTGATGTTTGCCGCTGTGCTGACCTATGCCTTGTGGCCGCGCAATCAGGAAACGTTTGACGCCGCCGCGCGCCTTCCCCTTAGCGATGGAGAGCCATCAGATGAGCGATGAAATCAAGGATATTGACGACCATAGCGGTATCGAGACGACCGGTCATAGCTGGGACGGCATCAAGGAGCTGAACAATCCGCTGCCGCGATGGTGGTTAATCACGTGGTACGTAACGATTGTCTGGGCCGTAATCTATATGATCTTCATGCCCGCTATTCCCGCTTTGCCGGGGATGGGTACAAACACAACAGGGCTCCGTAATCACTCGGACCGTGAGCTTGTGGCAGAGGCTGTAAGTGAGTTGAAAGACGCGCGTGTCGCCCAGTCGGCAACTCTACTGGATGCGTCGCTTGAAGAGATTGAAACAGACCGGGGCTTGCAGCAGTTCGCACTGGCGATGGGCGAGTCTCTTTTCGGTGATAATTGCGCGACCTGCCACGGTGCAGGTGGACGCGGTGCCGCAGGTTATCCGACTTTAGCCGATGATGTCTGGCTATGGGATGGCACTTTGGATGGCATCGAATACACGCTTCGCCACGGCATCCGTCATGATGGCGACGATGCGACGCGGTTCTCACTTATGCCGGCTTTTGGCCGAGACAATTTGCTCTCCAAAGCCGAGATTGATGACGTGACGGACTATGTGCTGCGTGTGTCCGGACAGGCGCATGATAGTGCGGCGGTTGATCGCGGGTCTGAGGTTTTCGACCAGCAGTGTGTTTCCTGTCACGGCGCTGCAGCAATGGGCGACCGGACGCAAGGTGCACCAAACCTGACCGATACTGAGTGGCTATTTGGGAGCGACCGTGCGGACATTTACGCCACAGTTTACAATGCTAGAAACTCCCACATGCCAGCCTGGCAGGACCGTCTCGACGATGCGTCCATCAAGGCGCTAGCGGTATACGTTCACACCCTGGGCGGCGGCGAGTAAGGCAAATGTCATGGGCAAGACCCAGTTAAACATTCATCCGTCGACTGGTGCGGGCGGCCCGGTGCCGCCGCCGCACAAGGATCTGTACGCCAAACGCCAGCAAATCTACCCAAAACTGGCGCATGGCAATTTCCGGATGGTCAAATGGGTCGTGATGGCCCTGACGCTAGGCGTGTATTATGTCTTACCTTGGATACGCTGGGACCGCGGTGAAGGCATCGCCAACCAGGCTGTGCTCGCTGATTTTGAAAGCGAGAAATTCTACTTCTTTTTCATCGAGATTTGGCCGCAGGATATTCATTATCTGGCGGGCTTGCTAATCTTAGCGGCGCTTGGGCTGTTCCTTGTGACGTCTCTATTGGGCCGCGTCTGGTGCGGATACACATGCCCGCAAACAGTTTGGACGGATCTCTACATTTGGGTCGAGCGGGCGTTTGAGGGTGATCGAGCGGCCCGAATGCGTTTGGACAAAGCGCCATGGTCTTTCAACAAGGCGTGGCGCAAAATGGGAAAACACTCGGTCTGGCTGATTATCGCCTTCTTGACTGGCGGCGCGTTCATTCTGTATTGGCACGATGCGCCTACGCTTGCGCGGGGCTGGTTTACCGGAGAAGCGCCGCTATCGGCTTATTGGTTCGCCGGTATTCTGACGCTGACAACTTACTTTCTTGCAGGTTGGATGCGCGAACAGGTATGCACCTATATGTGCCCATGGCCGCGTATTCAGGCCGCGCTGACCGATGAGCATGCGCTCAACGTGACCTACCGCTATGATCGCGGCGAACCACGCGGACCGAAACGCAAGAGCGAAAGCTGGGACGAGCGCGGCGACTGCATAGATTGTGACCAATGCGTGCAGGTTTGCCCGATGGGGATCGATATTCGTGACGGCTCGCAATTGGAGTGCATTCATTGCGCGCTTTGCATTGATGCCTGCGATCAGATGATGAGCAAGATCGGTCGTCCCACTGGATTGATCGCTTACGATACAGATGTGGCCGTGGCTGCACGGGCCGAAAAGGTCACGCCTCCCAAGTATCGGTTGATCCGGTCTCGTACGGTATTGTATAGTGTCTTGATGCTTGTGATAGGCGCGCTCATGGTCTGGGGCCTGTCGACCAAGGCGACGATTGAAGCAAATGTTCTGAAAGACCGCTCTCCGCCTTTCGTGCAGCTGTCAGATGGCAGTCTCCAGAATGGCTATACACTGAAGCTGGTGAACAAACTGTCTGAGCCTCGCATTATGGTGATTGAAGTTGCGGGCATTGAGGGGATCGGCTTCACTGTAATCGGAATTGAACATGAAGGCGCCGCGCCGCTTGAGCTGCCCGTTGAGGCGTATGGCGTTGATCGGTACCGCATTCTCGTGACGGCCCCTATGGGGGCAAACCAGCGGCAGATTTCAATCAAAGTGACCGATAAAGACACTGGCGAAACCGATCTAAACCGCGCATCTTTCCGAGGACCAAACTGATGAGTGAAGCTGTCATGAATCCGCTCCCTGCACCACGAGAGAAAAAGCTAAAGGGCTGGCATGTCTTGCTGATCTTCCTAGCCTTCTTTGGCGTCATGTTCGCGGTCAATGGTGTATTTCTATATCATGCGATCACAAGCTTCCCCGGCGAGGATGTGAAGAAGTCTTATGTTCAAGGGTTGAATTATAATCAAACGCTTGAAGCGCGGGCCACGCAAACAGAACTGGGCTGGAAAGCTGAAGCGGGGCTGGTCGATGATGAGCTGGTGTTCCGACTGCAGGACGAATTCGGAGACCCGGTTTCAGGTTATCCAGTGATTGCTGAGGCGAGGCGGCTTACAACAGATTCCGAAGACCGCGTGCTGACCCTTGCGCCGGGTTTACATGGCGAATATCGCGCCTTTTCGGGCCAGCTAGCGTCTGGATCTTGGCGTGTGGACTTTCGGGTGCTGGACCATGATGCGGAGGCAATCTTGTTTACAGCGCGAAAACAGGTGCGCGTCGAGTGACAGTTCTATCACCCATTTCCGGGCAGGGATGTCCATCTGGCTTGGCCCCGCCCGGTGAGGGGGGCGTTGGCGACCTGGCAACTTTCGTTCGCCAGAAAGGCGCTGACCGAACCTTGTATTTGGCCGTGACGGGAGCGAAGTGCGGGGGCTGTCTATCCAAGATCGAGAAGGCGCTGATGGCCTTGCCCGGCACGACGCAGGCCCGGCTAAACCTGTCGAACGGACAGCTTGTCGTGAAATGGCGTGGTGAGCTTGAGCCGCGCAGAATTGCTGAGACGATCTCAGGGCTGGGCTATGGGATAAGCGCCTATACCGAAGATGATATAGCTGCCACTGCCAAGCGCGAAGAACGCGCACTATTAATCGCGATGGGCGTCGCGGGCTTTGCGGCGGCCAACATTATGCTGCTCTCAGTCTCAGTCTGGGCAGGCCATGGCGAAATGGGTGAAGTAACGCGGCGTATGCTTCATGCACTTTCTGGTGTCATTGCGCTGCCGGTCTTGGTGTTTAGCGGCCGCCATTTTTTCCACTCTGCGTGGCAAGCCTTGAGGCACGGACATGCGAATATGGATGTCCCGATTTCACTGGCACTCATCCTCGCCTTCACTGTGAGTGTCTGGGAGACACTAAATAATGGGCAGCATGCTTATTTTGACGCCTGTGTGATGCTGATCTTCTTCCTTCTGATTGGGCGATTTATGGATGCGCGTTTACGGCGGCAAGCACATGCTGCAGCGCATGATCTTGCGGCGCTTCGCAACCGGGCGGTCAACCGGGTGGCAGCGAACGGCCGGGTTGAAACAGTTCGTGCTGAGGAGGTTCGCAAAGGTGATCATATCCTGCTGGCTGCGGGGGAGCGCACAGTCATCGATCTGACGATATCTCAGGGGCAAAGTGAAATCGACGAGAGCCTCATTACCGGTGAGAGTATGCCGCGAATGATAGGGCCGGGTGATACACTTTATGCCGGCAGTGTGAATTTGAGTCAGGCCTTGCAGGCGACTGCGCGCGGCGAGGCAGCGGACTCTCTTCTCTCAGATATTGCGGCAATGCTGGAGGCAGGCGAACAGAAACGTTCGGCCTATAAGCAGATAGCGGACCGGGCCGTCGCGCTTTATGTTCCATTCGTTCACACCGCAGCGGCGCTGGCGCTGATCACGTGGTTGATGCTTGGCGCGGATCTCGGCAAGGCGGTGATGATTGCTGTTTCGACACTGATTATTACTTGCCCATGCGCGCTGGCTCTCGCCGCACCAGTGGCACAAGTGGTCGCTGCGGGACGCCTGTTTAAGCAGGGCGTCTTCTTACGCTCAGGCGATGCACTGGAGCGGCTAGCAGAAATAGACCATGTCGTCTTCGACAAGACAGGAACGCTAACGCTTGGACGGCCACAACTAATCTCTGAGCATGGCGAAACGCTGCAACAGGCTGCCCGGCTTGCCCGCGCGAGCCGGCACCCATTGTCGCGCGCGCTGATTGAAGCTGCCGGACCGGGCGAAGTGGAGCAGGATGTTACCGAGTTTCCAGGCCTTGGTCTTGAAGCAGTGATAGATGGACAGACATGCAGATTAGGTTCGGCTGAATGGGTGGGCGCAAGCGAAAGCCAAACGATTGAGGGTCCGGCTCTGTGGTTCGCAAAAGGTGACACCCAGCCGATCTTGTTCCGCTTTAAAGACCAATTGCAGGCTAATGCAGCGCAAAGCGTGGCAGCGCTAAAGGCGCGGGGGCTAAGCGTTGAGATTTTGTCGGGCGACCAACCAGGCGCGGTTGAACGTGTCGCAATGGCACTGGATGTCTGGGATTGGACGGCAGGCGTAACACCTGAGCAAAAGGGTGAGCGGCTTGAGGCGCTGTACGCCGAAGGTCGAAAAGTTTTGATGGTGGGAGATGGCCTTAACGATGCTGGGGCCTTGTCGCTGGCCCATGCGGCATTGGCTCCGGGCGGCGCGATTGATGTATCTCAGTCTGCTGCAGATGCGGTATATGCGGGAGATATGTCAGCTATTTCAGGGGTGCTGGATGTTGCAAAAACGGCGCGGCGAGTGATGAAGCAGAACTTTGCTTTTGCAGCTGCGTATAATATCATAGCGGTGCCATTTGCATTCATGGGGTTTGTTACACCGCTTATCGCCGCAAGTGCCATGTCGGCTTCTTCTTTAATCGTCACGTTGAACGCGCTACGGATTAATTTGGGGCGACGCACATGAGTATTATTATTTATTTGATCCCAATTGCGCTTGGGCTTGGGCTGCTGGGTTTGGCGGCGTTTCTTTGGTCTGTGAAATCAGGCCAATATGAAGATATGGATGGCGCGGCGTTCCGCATTCTTGATGATGATGACATACCGCTTGATGGCGATTGAATTGTCGGGTTACAAGCGTTGCGCTCGCGGAGTTTCACCTTACTAGTCGCGGTTGCGACTTATTTGAGGCGAGCCGAGTGCAGCGATGATGAATGAACTAAAACACCTTAAATCTATCGAGCAGCGTTTACTTTGGCTGTCATCCTGGATCGTTCACAACGCCAATCACCTCCGCGCGAAGGATGAGGGCGGCGTCAAAGTTGGCGGGCATCAGGCATCATGCGCGTCTATGGTATCAATCATGACGGCGCTCTATTTCCGAACATTGCGCCCGGAAGACCGTATTGCGGTGAAGCCTCACGCGTCGCCTGTCTTTCACGCTATGCAATACATGATGGGGCAGCAAACTCTGGAGAAGTTGAAAGATTTTCGCGGACTTGGCGGTGCGCAGTCCTATCCAAGTCGCACAAAAGATATTGATGATGTTGACTTCTCGACCGGCTCTGTGGGCTTGGGCGTCGCAATCACGGCTTTTGCCTCAACCATTCAGGATTATCTCGCTGCGAAGCCATGGGCGGCAGATCGTCCTCTCGGCCGCATGGTTGCGCTGGTTGGGGATGCCGAATTGGACGAGGGGAATATTTATGAGTGCCTTCAGGAGGGCTGGAAACATGACCTGAGAAACACATGGTGGGTGATCGACTATAATCGCCAAAGCCTCGACGGCGTTGTGCATGAGGGCTTGTGGGAGAAAGTAGAGGCGATCTTCAAAGCTTTTGGCTGGCGCGTGGTTGTTTTACGCCATGGCGTATTGCAGCGTGCGGCGTTTGAAGAACCTGGTGGTGATGCGCTTAAGCGCTGGATACAGGCGTGCCCGAACCCGGACTATTCGGCATTGACCTATCAGGGCGGCGCGGCATGGCGGCAAAGGTTGCTTGATGATATTGGCGACCAAGGCGATGTGACGGCTTTATTGGAAAGACGGACTGATGCAGAGCTTTCTGCCCTTATGAATAATCTTGGCGGGCAGTGTGTTGAAACGCTATGCAATGCTTTCAATGCCGTCACAGATGATCAACCAACAGTATTTTTGGCCTACACGATCAAGGGATGGGGGACGCCTTTAGCAGGCCATAAAGACAATCATGCGGGTCTTATGAATCCGACACAGATGGCTGAATTCCAAAAGAAAATGGGAGTACCCGAGGGCCAGGAGTGGTTACCTTTAGCTGCAATTGACGAGGCTGAAACTTTACAGGCCTTTATGGATGAAACTCCGTTTTTCAAACAAGGGGCAAGGCGTTATTCGGCTGAACCGATCTCAGGCTCAGGTCCGATATTTTTTGACGATCGTACCCAGTCAACACAGGCGGGCTTTGGCAAAATTTTAGATCAAATTGCAAAGTCAGATAGCCTACTGGCAGAACGAATACTGACGACATCGCCAGATGTCACCGCGTCGACGAACCTTGGACCTTGGGTCAATCGTCGTAGCCTGTTCGCACGGGAATCTAAGGGGGACACGTTTCGGGAGCAGCGCATCCCTTCGACGCAGAAGTGGCAATTCTCTCCAGAGGGCCAGCATATCGAGCTGGGTATTGCCGAGATGAATCTCTTTCTTCTACTTGGCGCAGCAGGACTATCCCATAGTCTGTTCGGAGAACGCTTGATCCCGATCGGTACGGTCTATGATCCATTTGTGGCACGCGGTCTCGATGCCCTGAATTATGCCTGCTATCAGGACGCACGCTTTATCATTGTGGGCACACCCTCGGGCGTGACGCTGGCCCCAGAGGGAGGCGCGCACCAGTCAATCGGCGCGCAATTGATTGGTATGAGTCAGGATGGATTGGTATCGTTTGAACCCGCCTTTTTGGACGAACTTTCGATCATCATGGATTGGTCGTTCGATTATTTGCAACGCAGCGGCGAAGGGGATCCTGATGAGCGCACTTGGCTGCGTGATGAGACCGGCGGTTCTGTATATTTGCGTCTGACTACGCGGTCGATAGAGCAACTTGGAATTAAGGCGCGAGATGATGCTGAGTTCCGCCGGGGCGTGATAGATGGCGCGTATTGGCTACGCGAGCCTGGCCCGAATTGCGAAGTCGTCATTGCCTATCAGGGGTGCGTTGCACCCGAAGCGATTGAGGCCGCAGGTCGTATCGGAAATGATCGGCGTGATATTGGTGTGCTCGCAGTGACATCTGCTGATCGTTTGAACTCAGGTTGGACAGCGGCACGGCGGGCGAGGGCGCGCGGGCATAGTGATGCGACGAGCCAAATTGAGCGGCTGATGGGCATGGTACCGCGCAACGCAACCTTGATTACTGTGACCGACGGACACCCGGCAACACTGGCGTGGATTGGTGGGGTTCATGGCCACCAGACCGCACCGCTCGGCGTCGAACATTTCGGGCAAACAGGGACAATTGGCGATCTCTACCGCCACTTCCAGATCGATACGGAGGCCATTGTCTCAGCCGCAAACTACCTCTCACCGGGCAAGACGATCCGGCTGGTCTGATGTCGTAGACAACCGATTCAAGTCTTCTCTGGCAGATTATTTCGCGTGCCAGTAAAGCGACCGATCAGCCGCGCCACAAAGTATCCTGCCGTGAGAACCAGCGGGAGTATGATGATCAGGCGATTGAGATTGAGGCCTATGATGCTCATGAGCCACAGGGCCAAAGTCAAACCAACAAAACCCCAGTAAACGCGTTCACTGCCTTTGTGCAGGCGGGTGGCCAAATAGCCGCCGAGGCTGGCTGCAAGAAGAAAGACGAGTAATCCAAACAAATTCTGTCCAAGAATGAGGCCGAGACCTAGCCCGGTCAGAGCTGAAGCGATCAATCCAGCGTGTCTCATTTACTTGGCCTCCCCAGCCTGTGCAGTCTGGCAGGGCGCGCCATCTGCTGCCCAGGCTTGAAGGGCCAGGACGGTTTCTTTACGCGAGTAGGGCGCAGGTTCACGACCCGGACCGGGTTTCCAGCCCCAATGAACCAGTTCGTCATCATTCACGTGGTCGGCAACTTCAGCGAGTGAGCGGCCGCCATTTGTCGCTGGATCTTTCAAGGCAGCGCAAACCGTCGCGGATGATTTGCCGAACCATTCCATCTCTACCGGCGCGAGAGCCCAGACGTGTGCGCCTGGAGGCCCGTGCGGGACGTCTGAATTTTCTTGCTGATGGCAGGTCGCGCAAGGCAGCGTCATATTACCAATACGGCTCATATCGGCGTTGATATTCATGCCGTGATAGGCCCAGTCGCCTTCTGCAATATCGTAGGCCTTTTCATATGACGGGCCAGACCATCGGGGGCGATTGTCAGCGCCAACATGACAATTGGAGCATCTGGGATGCGACAGAACCTCATACACTTTATCCCATGCCTTACTACCATCACGGCTGTCTTGGGCGAAGGCCACAGGAAGGCTGGTAAACAGGCACAGGGCGAGGAGGGCAAGCTTAAACATCTCTCTTCTCCTCACACGAAATCGATATGCTTGTTGAACGGCATCTCGCGAATGCGTTTGCCGGTTGCAGCAAATATGGCGTTCGCGAGCGCAGGCGCGGCAGGCGGCACAGGAGGTTCACCGATACCGCGTATTTTGCTGGCATTCTCAAGCCCGCGCACGTGAATTTCGGGGCATTGATATAGCCGCATACCCTCATGCATGTGGTAATTCGTTTGCTCTGCCATGCCGTCAGAATAAGTCATCTCGCAATTCATGGCATGCCCAAGTCCCCAGACGACAGCCCCTTTGACATGATTGTCGAAATTTATGGGATCGACGACTTTCCCGACATCGGCGGCGACATAGACAGTATCGATACGGATGCCGTTCTCAGTCATCGTGACGTCGATAACTTCTGCAACGGGCACACCAAAAGATTCGACGAGAGCGATACCGCGTCCGCGATTTGGGCCGAGATCAGTGCCCCAATTCGACATTTCGCCAACTGCTTCCAGAACTTTTCGCGACGGGTCATGATTGACGAGACGTAGACGTTCTTCGAGCGGGTCAGCGCCAGCGGCATGTATCAGTTCGTCCAACATGCAGTCGGCAAAGAAGCCTGCCGTAGAAGCTCCGACTGAGCGCCAGGAACTGGTAGGTGCAAGTTCAGGGACGATATAAGCCCGGACCCTGAAATTTGGCACGGCGTAAGGCAGGTTCCAAGCACCAGCAGGGATTTGACCATCGGGGCCGGGCCGTGCCTGGCCTGTTCGAGTGGACTGTGAGGTGGACGAAGAAACAGATGCAATTGACAAATCAAATGTCTCAACGCGCCCATCTTGCACCGAACCAGCACCGCGGCTCATGCTGATTTGCCGCGGGTAATCATGCGCGAAATCTTCTTCGCGGCTAAGGGTCAGCTTCACGGGTGTGCCGCGCATCTGATTGCCGATCTCCGCGGCGAGTTTCACATTCTCGAACTCAAGACGGTGGCCAAAACTGCCGCCAGCATATTGGTTGTGCATATAGACATCTTTGACACTGTGTCCGGTTATGGCGGCGACTTGTTGTTCAACAAAGCCAGGGATTTGGTGCCCTGTCCAGATATCGACACGTGCGTCTGTCACCAGAATGAGAGCACCAATAGGCTCTAGCGGTGCGTGTGCGACATACGGGGCCTTATACTCGGCCGATATGACGTCGCCAGTTTCCAAACCGGTATCGACATCGCCATCATGACGCCATTCTTTGTCTAGGCGATCCTCTGTGAAAGAATTGGCGATCTCGGCCCAATGCGCGTCTTGTTCAGCGGGGTAGGGCGCAGGCCCCCAATCGAAATCGATCGCGTCGACAGCCTGAAAAGCGCGCCAGGTATTATCCGCGATTACCGCTACGCCATTGGTGACAGGCACGACCTTTTGTACACCGCGCATTTGCTCGGTTGCGCTCGCGTCATAGCTGTTCATCGCGCCGCCCTGACGCGGGTTAACTTTCACGGCAGCATAGACCATCCCGTCCATTGTCAGGTCTATCCCGTAAGATTGCGTGCCAGTTGATTTGGCTACGACATCAAGCCGAGACATCGGTTTGCCGATCAGTCGCCACTCTGAAGGATCGCGTAGTTTCACGTTGGTGACCGGCTTCATGCCAGATGCGATTGCAGCAAGCTCCGTGTACTTTATCTGCGAGCCGTCTGGCAGCAAAACCGCGCCGCCTGCTGTTTTCAGCTGTGCGACAGGGATACCTGATTGCTTAGAGGCTGCTTTTTTGAGGGTCTCGCGCGCCACCGCGCCAGCAAGCCTGAGTTTGTCAAAACTGTCCGGAACGGAGCTTGATCCGCCTGTCCCCTGAACGCCCATGAATTTGACAACAGAATTGCCGAGGTCACGCATTTTACGAGCCTGAAAGCTTTGATCAGTCGACCGAAATGGCATAAGCTCGGCGCCCAATGCCCGGTTCCAATAGGCTGGCGCTGTCTCACCAAAGTCTGTCTCGAACTGCCCAAACTCGATATCCAGTTCCTCAGAAATCAACGCGGCCTGCATGGAGACAACGCCTTGACCGATATCCGCGTGCGGTGTGATCAATGTCACCTTGTCTGAGGATATTTTGACCCAGGGATTGAACGTAGCTTCGCCCTCTGCAAGATCGTCAAGTAATGGATTTTGATGGGGTGATTTTACAGCATAATACCCAAAGGCTACGCCGCCTGCGACTGCCATGGATCCGACCAGAAATGTTCGGCGCGCTATTGTGGTGGCTGCTCCCATGGCCTAACCCTCACCGTTCAGTTTGCGTGAGGCTGTTTTCACGGCCTCCCGGATACGTGGATAAGTGCCGCACCGACAAAGATTGGCCGACATAGCCTGATCGATCTGCTCATCCGTGGGTTCAAAGTTGCGCTCGAGAAAAGCTGCCGCCGCCATAATTTGCCCGGCTTGGCAATAGCCGCACTGGGCGACCTGATGTTCGATCCAAGCCGCCTGAACAGCGTGGAGGGACTCTGGTGTCCCCAGCCCCTCTATCGTTATGATTTCTTTTCCCTCAACCTGTCCAACTCGAACAGAACAAGAGCGAACAGCATTGCCATCAATGTGCACGGTGCACGCGCCGCATTGAGCGATACCGCACCCATATTTGGGGCCTGTGATACCAAGCTCATCTCGCAGTACCCAAAGCAGGGGCATGTCCCCTTCAACATCGACATCGTGGTCCTGATTGTTCACGTTGAGTTTCATGGCGCGATGTCCTTTTGCACGAATGCTTAGGTAATATAGCTCAAGCAGGCTCTACCTAACGCATCATGGATTAGAACCTTTGTTGAGACAGCTGACGCAGTCTGTCAAACAAAGCCGGATATGTATTCTAATTTGAAGTCCGGTCGATAAGCATGACAAAAAATCGTTGGAATTCAGATATCCACTGGCGTCGTCGAGGCCAGCAGTCGCGCAGCGCAAAACCGCAAGACGATGATGCCACATGCATTATTCGCACTGGACTAATTGTAGTTATCGTGAGCTCATGATGAGCGAACATTGTTCATCTGCTTCTGAAAAACCAGCAGAGGCCATAGCGTCTAATTTGTTTGAGCTTTCACGATGCTCACGGGATATATTCCAGCGTTATATGTATTGCCATCACTTGCAGCGAAGGATGCCCTCAAATAGTAGAAATGCCCCTCTGGCAATTCCACTGTTGGCGTCAGGCCGTCGAGTGGTATTGTCATAGACGAGCTTCCAGAGGTGGTCTTCAGCACGCTGTCATCCACGAAAACCATATCTTTCGCCGGGATCCATTCGCTCTGAAAATGACGCAGCCAGAACCGAATGCCACCCTCATCAGACATGATCACATGATTGCCTGACCCCGCATGGTACTCGACATTCAGCGTGATGCTCTCGCCAGTAACAAAATCCCCGGTCCTATATTTGTCCTCATCTATTATACGGATAAAACCTTCAACATGCGGCTCGACATTGATCTGAACAGTACTGCTGATCTCACTGTTATCGGCCGAGGTCGCCATGATCGTGGCAGAGCCTGCACCTATCGCTGTCACAGTGCCGGAACTGTCAACACTGGCAATAGCTTCATCACTGCTTGTCCAGAGCAGTTCTGCATTATCGGCATGTGCGGGCTGCAGCGCTGCGTTCAGCGCCATCGTATCCCCGATAAACATGTCAGCCTGGTCGGGCACTAGCGATACCGCCTGAACCGGCACGGGAGTCCACTCAGCGATGGTGACCGCACTTGATGTGGAACGGCCATTAGCGACGCTTTTGGCTGTGATCGTTGCACTTTCGCCAATATCACCCACCGCCTCGACAGATCCTGTGTCATCAACTTTGGCCACGCTGTCATTGCTAGACTGCCATAGCAAAGATGTGTCCGCGCTGTCGGGGGTTATTATCGCCTCAAGCCTGTAGGATGTACCTTTCCGGATGGCGACCGAAGCCGGTTGGAGTATTAGCACATCCGGGTCAAGATTATTGGTATCAAACAAACGGTTTGCAGGCTTTTCGGTGAACTGAACCTTTTCGCCATTCCGCCACCGGACGCTTATGCTTTCGATCTTCTCTTCGTCGCCAAGGCCGAAGTGAACAATATTGAGCAGGCTCTGGGAGAACACCGCACCGGCTGAACCAACCCGCTTGCGATAAACAGCCCCCGCTGTTTTCACGGTGACTTCGGCAGAGATCGCATCAACATTCGAGACGGGCGCATGGCCGACACGGACCAGCGCATAATTGCCACTTCCGGGTTGCGCGTTTTCGTACAGATACCATTCACCGCCCTCGCTGCCATTCAGCAGGTCAAGGTCGCCATCTTGATCAAAATCGAAAGCCTGGCCCATATCGCCATTGCCCGGCCCGCCGAAATCATTGGCGCCGTGCATGGTCACTGTCTCAAACCGCCCTTCGCCGGTATTGAGTAGCATCCAGTCGGAAATTCTCGCGCCAATCATCCCCCAGCGATAGACAAACACATCGTGATGGCTGTCATTGTTAAAGTCGCCAACGGTGACACCCAGCGCATTGCCACCAGGCTGAAGATTCCACGCTGCGGAGACGTCGGTGAAAACTCCTACGTCGTTACGCAATAGGATATCAGCCTCATTTCGATTCTGCGGTATGAATTTAGGTGATACGGAAGTGACGCCGGACAAGCTAAACTTAAATGACCAGAACAGGTCTCCATTGCGCACCAGAACGGCTTTCCAGCGGCCATCGCCGAGATAGCCGAAATACATGCCATTTTCCGAAACATCGTCCGGCCATCCGGCGGCCTGTTCTGGCTCAATTATCATATCTTGCCCTATAGCGAGATCGGTTCGCACCTTGCTCTCGCCGAGGTAGACTGGGTAGTCCTTGCCACGAAAATGCCCTTGGGCAGAGTAAAAATAGTCATGAAATTCGATGCTACCTGGCGCCGTAAATTCTATCTCGTCCACGCCATTGAGCCCACGTGGCTTGAGCGAAAGCTCCTGTATCGTTGGATCGAAGTCCATTGATGGTGTTTCATCATACACGCGTTCGAGTGCTTTTCCGCGCGCCAGATAGAGATCGAGATCGCCATCATTGTCGATATCAAGGTCGGCTATAGCCATTATGCTACCAAGCTGCGAGATATCCTCGGGAAACTGCGTTGTCACATCGGTGAAAGTGAAGTCACCGTTTCCTTGCCAAACAGATAGCGGAGCAAACAGGATGAGGTCATCAACGTGGTCACCATTTAGGTCCGTAACTAAGACACGAGAGGGCTCAACATCCTGAATGCCCTCAACGGATTTGTGATTAAACGTCCCATTTCCCATATTCTCATAGAAAAGATGCTGTGGTTTTTGATGATCGAGACTTTGTTCGTTGAACAGAAAGAGGTCTAAGTCACCATCCAGGTCCATATCAGACCATTTAGCACCTCTGCCGCGTCCGCCCTTGTCGATGCCGACATCACCAGTCATCAGGACGAGCCTGCCTTCATTATTATTATAGAAGTTGGCTTTCGATGGATTGGTCCCGTTCCCGCCGCCTTGCGTCACGACGAGATCAAGATCGCCATCATTGTCATAATCGCCCGCCGCTGTGCCATGCAGATCATGCATGAACCATCGGGAGAGATTTTTGGAGTGTGGAGTAATTGTAGCGTCGCCATTATTCCAGTATAGTTTCGTATCGGCTTGGTTGTGGTTGTTCAAGATGAAGTCGTAGTCACCATCATTATCGAGGTCCGCGACAGTCGGGCCGCCATATTTTAGTGAACTTGTTTTATGTATACCGACAGCAGATGAGATATCCTGATAAGCAGGTATTTGCAGGTCAATAAGGTCTTCGAATTTCAAGCGCTTGACTGTGATATCAGCGCCGGTCGATTTGAGTCTTAGCTGAACATCTCCAAGAAATTCAAAACGAACCAGAGCGTTCAAAACCTGATCGCCGGATTTAGGGACATTCAGATTGTCGATCAGTAAAGCTTCATTGGCGTAGAGGCTTAGATAGGCATAGTTCTTAGGGTTCTCCAGCTCTATAGTTACCTTCTTGGTGAGGCTGTTCTCAACCACATAGTCCATGGTAACTGGGGCTGTGGCGGGTACGATAATATGAGCGGGGTTTAGTTGGCTAATTGCGCAGGCACCAACTAATACACTTGCCCAAAAGACAAGAGATAACTTGGCTAGTGTATGTTTAAGGATCCCAGTTTTCATGCAGTTACCTAACGGATGAGTGCGTGCCAGATTTGACTGACCAAAGTGTATTGGTAGAGTTTGTTAACAATATACACAAGAAGAATTGGGTCGAAACAATGCGCCAGAAAAAGTCAGCTTCGTTGTTCAAGGCTGTTGGACTGAGCGGCTTTTTGCTACTTAGTGGCTGTGCCGGATTGTCTGATTCAAAAGCTGAAAGCACAACTCAAAACCCCAGGTTAAATGAACGCATTGCGATCAGCCGAGATGAATTTAGGCTGGAGCTCGCCCCGCGTAATGGCGGTAGTATCAGCGGCTTTACGTATAGCGGCCAGGAGATAATGCGGTCGGCTCCGGATGAGCCACATGATATCACCCAAGCGGCATCATTTCCGCTAGTCCCAATCGTAAATCGTATTCCAGAGGGCAAGTTCGAATTTGGTGGTTTGGATGTAGACTTGGATGGTAATTTTATGGGCTTGCCAGATTTTATTCACGGTCATGGCTGGCGAGGGGATTGGAGGGTTGAGCACCAAACAGAGCACTCCATCAGTATAAGCTACGCGCACGAAGCAGACGCTTGGCCGTGGTCTTATGAGGCAAGGCAGAAATTCGAGTTGCTGAGTTCTGGGCTACACGTGGAACTGTCAGTCACAAACAAAAGCAATTCACCCATGCCTGCAGCGCTAGGTTTTCATCCGTATTTTCCGACCACATCAGAAACGCGCCTGAAGGCGAAATATGATGGTCACTGGGTCAATAATGAGTGGGGGCATGTGCGGCATCGTATCGAAGGTTCATATCGCAAGGATTTCACAAAAGGAGCTGACATGATCGACTCAGTGATGACAGATCAGACACATTATGGTTGGTCTGGCGCTGCAGTCCTAACCGAGCCTGGCCGACCGGCAATCTCAATTAGCGCCTCTCCAGTAATATCGAACCTTCACGTTTTCTTTCCGCCGAACGGTAACTATGTTGCCATCGAGCCGACCTATGGACGTGGCGATCCATTTGGCACAGATCCGGTTGAGTACACTGTTCTTCAGCCTGGCGAATCTTTTTCAATATGGATGCAGGTGGATGTTGGCTAAACTTCCTTGCTACGGGTAGAGAAGGCCGGGCAACCAAAGCGCAAGATTCGGAAACAGAATTAAGAGTAGCAAGACCACAATTAGCGGGACTAAAAACGGTAAAGTAGCTTTGACGCAATCCTCAAAGCGGGTGTTCGAAACTTTGGCAAGAACATACAAAACCATTCCGACTGGTGGTGTGAGCAGGCCTATCATCAAGTTCAAAACCAACACAATTCCGAGATGAACAGGATCAATGCCTGCGGCAAAGGCCGCTGGAAGAAATAACGGAACGAGGATCGTAATCGCTGCGATTGTCTCCATGAAAAAACCGATAACAAAGACGATTGCCATCATCACCAGGAGAACAAGGGTGGGACTGCTTGCGACTGGCAGCAAGCTATCGGTTAGAATTTGGGCAGCCTGATTGGCGGTCAAGACCCATGCAAACAATGCGGCGGATGCGATGATCATCATCACTGCGGCGGTGGTCTTGATGGTTTGCATTGCCGCATCGATGATCGAATTCAAAGTCAGTGTTCTATAAAAGACGGTGCCGATCAGAAGTGTGTAGAAAACGGCGGCCACTGCAGCTTCGGTCGGGGTGAATGCACCGGATACAATACCGCCCACAATGATGATAGGCGTAAGCAGAGGGAGCAAGGCACTGCGCGCCGTGCGTAGAGCCCGGCGAGCACTAAATGAGGTGTCACGCGGGTAATTGCGTCGCTTAGCGTACCAAGCCACCATAGCCATTAATGCCAGCGCCATCATAAGGCCTGGAACGATGCCTGCGGCAAAGAGTTCACCGATCGATACTTCGGCGATCACTCCGTAAATGATAAGCGCTAGAGATGGGGGGATAATTGGACCGATCGTAGACGAAGCTGCTGTTAGGCCAACGGCAAAAGGCTTGTCGTAGCCGGCATCTTGCATAGCTTTGATTTCGATTGCTCCCAGTCCGCCGGCATCGGCGACCGCCGCCCCTGACATTCCCGCAAACACAACGCTGGATCCAATATTGACGTGCCCCAAGCCGCCTGGCATCCAGCCCACTAAAGCCTTAGCGAAAGCAAAAATACGATCAGTCACTTGCGCTGCGTTCATCAAGTGCCCGGCAAAAATGAAGAAAGGTATCGCGACCAGTGGAAAACTGTTCGTACCATTGATGACTGTTTGCGTTGCAGCTGTAAGCGGCAAACCTTCGGCGATGAAAAGCATTAAGCCGCTTACGCCAAGGCTTACATGAATGGGCAGGCCGATCGCTATAAGCGTAAATAGAATCGCAAAGAGTAGAAGAAGTTCGACCATTATCTACTCCATTTGCTCGGCAGTTGCTTCAATTTCAGCGTAGATATCTTCGCTCGATTTTTTCATAAGTCTCAGTAACCGTTTGGTGCAGGCATAAGCTGAGAGCGCCAATGTTCCTGCAACGAGCAAGTAGATCGCAGCCTTTGGAAAGGCGATTGAGATTAAGAGTTGGTCGGTGTCGAGGGCGAGCAGGACGGCGAATATGGTTAGAACAGCGTAGTAGATCGCACACAGACTAGCAGAAAACAGAGCCAGAGGTTTTGTGTTGGCACGTGGCGCTAAGCGATACGTGACTTCGAGAAATATGTGCTCACCACGCTGAACGAGAATCAGGCTGCCCGTGAAAACTAATCCCACTAAAAGGTAGCGGCCAATTTCCTCAGTCCAGGCAAGACTATCGTTCAGGATATAGCGGGTACAAAATTGTAGGAAGACGACGATCATCAAGGCGGTAAACAGGATGAGTGCTGGCCATTCGATCAGTTTAAGGCGTTGCTGTTCGGTAGATTGAGTCATTGCATTGCCTCTGGTGCGAGCGCGTACAGGCGATCTAGTTGTTCCTTAGTGAACGGCATTCCAGATTTAGAAAGCGCAGGACGCACGAGCGCGATAAAGGCATCACGATCCGGCGTGATGACTGTGATGCCATTGTCTTGATACCATTCCAAAAGCTCTGCCTCTTGCTCGATAATTTTGGAAATTGCCCGATTAGCGGCCTGATGGATGACGTCTTGAAATATAGCGCGATCTTCATCCGTCATGGCGTTCATCGTCTTGCCGGAAGAAATTATGACGAGTGAATTGGCAATATGACCTGTCAGGCTGATATGGCTTTGGACTTCATAGAAACGTTTATAGTAGATGGTTGTAAGTGGGTTTTCAGCTGCTTCGACAACCCCTTGTTGCAGGCCTAAGTAGACTTCCTGAAACGGCATAGGCGTTGGGTTGGCACCGGCTAATTCGGGTAACATCATGAAAGGTCGAGCTTGCGGTACCCTGATCTTTAGATTGATCATGTCAGCCGGGGTATGGATCGGCTTATTAGAGATAACATGACGGAAGCCGTAATAAACCAGGTCCATGATCTGGTTCCCGGTTGCCGCGTTATAGCCGTCACTTAATTCTGCGAAAAGGTCGCTGTTCTTGTATGCACGCCAATGCTCAAGATCGAGGATAGCGTATGGATAATCGGACAGGCTAAGCGGGCCGTAATACTGGCCCGCCAGCGAAGCGCCTGTATAAATCAGGTCAACAGAGCCAAGGTCGAGCGCCTCGTTGATGCTGACTTCATTGCCGAGTGAAGACGCAGGATAAACGCGTATCCTGTAACGCCCGTCAGTGCGATCATAAAACTCCTGCGCGGCCCATTCGGCTTCTGAGTGATACGGGGAACTAGACTCATAAACATGTGCCCAGCGCAGTACGTGCGCATCGTCAGTTCGGCGAGCGATAACAATCAAGGCCGCCGCAACCACGATCAATATCAAAATAACCGATACTGCGTGAGCGCGAAACCAAATAAGAACGCTCATTCAGCCGTTTGACCGAAGCGCTTCGTATAAAGCTCCGAATTAATTTCACGAGCAGCAGCAACCATTTCAGGGTACGGAATGTCGGTTCCCGAGACGAAGCCCACATTATATGGCTCCCCATCGAATGCGCGGCCTGTGAGCGGTGAGTCGATATACTGGAACCAATGTGCACCGACAAAGTTTGGGTGTTCAATCACGGTTGTCAGGTATTCTTTGTACATCCGAGCGCGATCAGCTTGACTGGTTGCCATTACCAGGCCGGGATGATTGAGACCTGAATCACTCGCCGAACCGATATGCCATTCACCAATGACGGTCGGCAGATCGATGTCTTTTAAGAATGCCCATGTGTTTTCCTGCAAACCTTCTTCATAGACGTTGAAGCTGAGGACGTCGCTGTGCTTGACAGACGCCTTGATTGCTTCGTCTGGCATACCCCAATTTGCCATGCGAGCACCCATGTAAATATGATTTGGGAGGTACTCTTCAAGAGTTTCATCGACTATGCTGAAATATTTCTCAGCATGGGCTTCGAGCATCATCGAAAGATCTTCTACGAGACCTTCAGTTTCTTCCGATAGTTCATAGCCAGCTGCGAGCTCTTCCCATGAGGACAATGAAACATTCCACGACGCGTTCACTGCGGTGATTGTTTCATACTTAGCTTTCAACAAACCCATGAAGTGTGCCTTCGCAGGGCTATCCTTAGCATCGCGGGAAAGAGCGTTCAGCATAATGCCGTAGCGCTGTTCAAGACTGCCTTCTCGAATGCCCCAACTCTTTTCATTGTCGATGAAGATACCGATACACCATGGTGAGCCCTGAATCTCTTCCGCGACAACGCTAATTGTTGCACGGGCGCGTTCCCGGAACTTCGGATCAAAGAAATCCGGCATCGGTGCCCAATGATCATGCTCCGAAGTCAGGACTTTGTAGTCACCGATGATCCAACCATTCGCGAAGTAAGGGACTTGCTCATTTGGATAAAAAGCGGGATCAACCCAATTACCGAACGAGGTCATCCCCCAGCTATTCATACGGTCAAGTGTGACTTGTTCCCAATCGCGTAGATAAGATTCTGGTTCGGTCTGGCCATACCGGCGCTCGACATTCGCCCTATAGAAACTATAGGTTTCACCGCTTTTGATTGGGCCCTGCAAAGTTGTTCGCCGATAACTATAATGGTCAGCGAGCGGGTGGTTATAATCTGGCAACCAGCTGAACATTTTTTTGCGATCTTCAAATGTTACAAACCGAGTTTCGCGAACCTCGTTTGAGACTTTTACATTACCTATTGAGTCTTCGGGCGTGACTTCATTCGGGTCGATATACCGAATGGATTCATCGGCAAAATCGATACCGGTTAGGGTCGATAAGTTCGCCATGCGAACATTGGCGAGACCATTGGAAAAGAATAAGTATCCTTCCGGGTCGACCAACCACCACTGGTTGTTGACCTTTTGAGTGCGGAAATAGCCGGTTGCTTCGAACCGAGGACCGTACTTCCAGCCGCCGAAACGGGAGCGGTCAGAAAACGCGGGATTGGCTTCTAATTCCGCAAGCTCAGCGACTGCTGCGGCTTTCAGCTCGCTCTCAGAGCTAACCTTGATCGGGTAGTCAAGTTTAGCGCTTTGCCCAAACTCATCGACCATTCCTACAAGATAGTCTGGCTTGATGGGAGGATTTTGGCGAAGACGAATATTGTCGACGCTGATGGATTTAGGACGAATGATGCCGCGCGCCGCGATCCCGATTTCGGTGATTTGGCTAAAGTCAATTTGCTTATCACCGAAGCGCCAGAACATCATGTCTTCGTCAAGATCAAACGGTGGAGGGTTTTCTCGTTTGCCGTTGACGAGATGCAGTGGCATGCCATCGAGCACGGAATAAATTGTTCTAGTTTCACCTACAGCAATAGGGGTCGCGGTATTACGCGCCTTTCCATGGGCGTCGACGACAGAAACATAAACTTGAACTGATACATCACCTGTGTTGGTCACATCCAGAGCAATATTGAAATCTTCATAGGCGCTCCAGTCCCACGGTTGATCAGGTGCGATCTTTACGCGTGAGTACCACGCTTCGTCTGTAAAGCTGATGTCGAGAGCACCAGTGGTATCGTTCATGGTGAAGCTTGCGGCTTCTTGGGAAAAGCTAATACTCTCGTTTTTGTCATCGAAAGCTGCCAGAGTCTCAAGTCGGTCTGCTTGTTCCGGAGCAGTGGCAATTTCCGCGGACTCAACCGTGTCACTTGCAGGGGCAGTCTGAACACAAGCTGCGATTGTGAATGCGGCGAGCACTGCCAAAGTGGAGGCCGTGTATCTATGTTGTAGCTTAAGCATGAGTATGAGACCTTATAATTGAGTGTGAACCAGCCGTACGTGAATGGATATCTACGCCCACTGAATACCTTTGGTTTTCGTCGGGATTGAAAGTAGTGTGTCGTGTGCAGTCATGAAGAGGGTTGATCCGTCACCACCAAAAGCGCAATTGGCGGTCGCTCGTCCTGTGAAGATGCGTCCGAGTAATTCGCCTTTTGGAGAGACGACTAATACGCCTCCAGGACCGGTCACGAAGACATTTCCGTCTACATCTATCGCCATGCCGTCCGGTAATCCCGGAGCTTGATCCGACACCATGTCAGTTACGTCGAGCCAGACTTTATCGCTTATGACATTTTCACCTTCGTCAAGTGTAAGCTTCCGAACGAGGGCGGCCTCTGGGTCTGATTGGGAAACATAGAGAGTTCGTTCATCAGGGGAGAGCGCCACACCATTTGGAAATGTTGTCTTGTTCGTTATCACGCGGGTCGTACCGTCAGAGTTTATGGCATAGACTCTGTTTTTGGCTTGCTCTTTGCCCGGTGAATCATTGCCTCGCGTCAGGCCATATGGTGGATCTGTAAAGAAGATTGTGCCTTTGCTAGAGGGCGCGATATCGTTTGGGCTGTTTAGTTTTTTGCCATCAAAAGAGGTCGTGAGAGGTACACGTTGACCCGTTTTCAGGTCGAGACGATCGATTGAGCGCCCGTCTTGATTGGCGATCAGTAGCGTGTCAGTTTCGGGCTCATGCCAAATACCGTTTGTGCCAGGCGCGGCGTGTGGATCAACTGGTGTCGTCGGTCTGCCAGCAGGCGACAGGAAAGTTTGAATCCCGCCAACTTTATCCCACGTGTGGATTGTGTTGTTAGGAATATCCGAGAAGTAGAGCTTCTGTCTCTTTTTGTCCCAGGCAGGGCCCTCGGTCCACAAAAAGCCATCCCCCAACATGTCGATCGTTGCATCAGGAACTATCAGATCAACCAAGGAATCGGAGAACACCTGAACTTGACCTTGTGGGTAAGGTTCGATTGGCGCGAGCGCTTTCGACAATGTAGATTGGCATCCGCTTAACGCAGTTGCGGCGGCGGTGCTTGCTAAAAAGTGCCGTCTGGAGATCATGCGAAAGCATCCTCAATTGGTCGTTGGGCTTGAATTGGCTTTACTTTTCGGCTTCGTAATATCGGATAGAAAGCCAACGACAGCCGCGCGTCAATTTATTGGGCTGAAATGTCAGGCTGACACATTCCGTACCAAGCTTCCTCCTCATATATTTCTTTTATCGCTAAGGTATGCGCTGCCTGAGCGGAAATGTCAATTGTTGACAATGCAAAACTGGCCAACTCGTTCACGCGGATCGCGACGCTTATGCGTACTTCATGTAAACAGTCCGCTTTTGCAGGAAGCCTTCTATACCATAAGTGCCATCCTCTCCGCCAACACCGCTAAGCTTGTGACCATTATGGTAGCCTTGAATATAGCCAACGATACCTTTGTTTAGGAAAATAGTACCGGTTTCCATGCGATTGATTGCATCCATGAAAATGGCGGGATTTTTGGTCCAGAGATAGGCGGACAGGCCATCGGAACGACTGTTCGCAATTTGTAGGGCTTCGTCGAATCCTGAAACGCGAATGATAGGAAGTACCGGCCCGAACGTTTCCTCTTCGACGATTGCCATTCCGGGTTTTGCATTGAGCAAAATGGTTGGCTCTAACCAATTGCCACCGCTTAGGTCGCCCATATCCGGCACCTCTCCGCCTAACGCCAACTCAGCGCCTTGCGCTACAGATGCTTTAATGAGGCCCTTCACCCGTTCTGCAGCGCTCGGCGTCGTGAGCGGCCCCATGCCGGCATTGGTTGCCGGATCGCCCGCCTTGATCTCACTCACGCGTTTTATCAGCTTTGATGTAAATTCTTCTGCGATCGAATCTTCAACAAGGACAAGCTCATTACAGATGCAAACCTGTCCGCAATTGGCGTAGCGGGCAATTGCTGCGGCTTCCACAGCTTCATCAAGATCGGCATCTTTCAAAACAATAAATGGGGCTTTTCCGCCAAGCTCCAGCGAAAGTGCTGTCATGTTTTTTGCGGCCGAAGCGGCAACTGCTTGTCCGGCGCGTATACTGCCCGTAAGCGAGATCAACTTTGTGATTGGGCTTTCAACCAAGGCTGATCCGACTTCGGCACCAACCCCGGAAACCATATTAATGACGCCTGTCGGAACTCCTGCCTTCTTGACGATTCGGCAAAATTCAGAAGCGGTAACTGGGGTCGCTTCGTGTGGCTTGATGACCATAGTGTTTCCGGTCACCAATGCGGGTCCGACTTTGCGACCAATCAAGGCCAGCGGATAGTTATAGGCGCAAAGTCCAACCGTGACGCCAAACGGTACTTTGTAAATATACAGCTGCTCATTTGGTGCGTCGGCAGGGAGAATGTCGCCCTGTATGCGCCGAGCTGCTTCAGCTGAGTAGGTGAGGTAACGAATAGTATCATCGACTTCGCCCTCGGCCTCAGCAAGCGGTTTCCCCTGCTCTTGAACGAGCAGGCTGGCAAACAAAGGTTTTTCCTTTTTTAGGCCTTCAGCAATCGCATAGAGGTGATTTGCACGCTCAATCGGAGGTAGCCCTTGCCAGGCTTTCTGGGCTTTCGCAGAGCTATGCAAAGCCAGCTGTGCGTCCTCTGATGTGCAGGCGGGCACTTGCGCGAATGAGTTGCCGGTAGCTGGGTTATCAACAGTTATCCACTCTCCGGATGTGCTCACGACCCATTCATTGTCGATGAAGCACTTGTAGCGCCGCAGTTCCTGTGTATCCGCCATCTATTCCTCCACTTGTTCAGTTTGTTTTTAGATGTCCCAATTCGGTTGAGATATCTGAGGCCGCAGCCATCAATTCATTTCGAGCGCCTTCAGGGCTGGTACGCTGATCGACTTGTCCTATGAAGCCCATAGTGAGAGCTGCGATGACCCCGGTTTGATCAAAAATCGGTACGCTGATATTTTTTATACCGTGGACCAAGCTGCTGTTTCGCTCCTCATACCCTACCTTTCGAATCTGTTCGATCCGGCTGTCGAATTGCTCGCGTTCAAGTTGGGAGTACCCTGACAAGAGTCGACTACGCTCATCTTTTGGCAGATGGGCGAGGACTACGAGACCCGAGCTTGTATTTTTGGTTGGAATCACAGCTCCCGTGCGAACCGCATAGCCAGCATGGCGGGGGCTAGGCTCTGAAGCCAGCACCAAGACCGAGCTACCTTGTAGGATCGCAAGATGACAAGATTGTTCGGTTCGAAAGCTAACGCGCTCAAGATAGGGCAACGTTGTTTTGATTAATCGGTTGGTCGGGTTCTGACGATGAGCGAGCTCGAAAAGTCGCATTGTCAGCATGTAGTGATCGCTTGAGCTGTCTCGGACAATATAACCGCGCTCGGCGAGGTAGACGACGATCCGATAGAGTTCGCCCATGGTACGGTTAAGTTCGGCGGTCATCGCCTGTATGGTAAGTCCGTCTTTCGAATTGGCGAGAAGCTCGAGAACATCAAGCGCTTTTTCTACAGAGGGCACATTTGAATTGCGGCGCTCTGTGACAGACTTATCGTCACTTTGGCGTTTGGCCTTTTTTGTATCCAGGTTTTTAGTCATGACGTTGTCTTCGCATCTGAACTAGCTGCCTTTTCCGCTTCAGCTTTTGCGAAACACAAGGCCATCAGCTCGTTTTCTATTCGCATACCCTCGCTAACTGAGCCGTTCATCGCGCTTCGTACTGCAGATTTTACCGCTTGTGTTGCCATGGATTTATGCTCTGCAATACGGCTTGCAAGCACGCGCGCCTGCTCCAATTCCTGTCCTGGGTCGGTCAGATACTCGACAAGACGAAGTTGGAAGGCCTCCTCGGCATCAATCCGCTCACCCGTCAACAAAAGACGCATGGCCTGCCCATAACCTGCGAGGCGTGTGATGTGTTGCGCAGCACCGCCGGCGCCATTCCAACCGAGCGTAACTTCTGGGGCAGAAAAGGTCGCGTTTCGAGCGGACACGCGGATGTCACATGCGAGCGCTATTTCAAATCCGCCGCCAAGGACCCAGCCCTTTAGCGCGGCTATACAGGGTTTGCGAATGGACAGGATATTGTCGATGTAATCATCTCGGTTTCGCCACGCCCAGAAATCCTTATATGCCGCAAGACCGTTAATGTCCGAGCCCGCACAGAAGGCGCGTTCACCCCCTCCGGCAATTATCACGACGTGAATAGAGTCATCCGTATTAACTTGCCGGCATATGTCCGAAATGTCTTGATACATCTCGGGTGTCAGAGCGTTATGCTTTGAAGGACGATCCAGCAACACTTCAGCGATCGTGCCATTCTTCGACAGGGTAACTTTACCGTCCATACTTGAGGGCACTCCTAAAACGCCACGCTGTTTCGTATTTAAAAAAAAGTTTGTCAATATGGATACGGATTGTTCAACGGCAAGCCGATTGCCGCTAAAAATCAATTTTTAAATTTCACTTGTAAAAATAATTTTTATATATGATTAGACATGTTCAGTGTTTAGCTAACGCCTGTTTAGGGCTGCTACGGTATTCGGGAGAACACATGTCGCATTCGATACACATGCCGTTGAAGGGGCTAACGGTTGTTGACCTGTCTCTATTCCTGGCTGGCCCCTATGCGGCTTTGCGTCTGCAGGATCTGGGTGCCCGGGTCATCAAGATTGAGCGCCCTGATGGCGGGGACCCATGTCGTAATCTTTATAAGACCAAGAACGCTGAGGTTTCGACCCTATTTCATGCCATAAATAGAGGTAAGGAAAGCGTTGCGCTAGATTTGAAGAACCCAGCCGATCTACAGGTGGCGTTGCAGCTACTTGATCGTGCGGATGTGGTAATCCAGAATTACCGTCCTGGTGTCGCGGACCGACTTGGGCTCGGTTATCAGGCCATTAGCGCGCGCAACCCACGTATCATCTATGCAAGTATTTCAGGTTATGGCGCTGAAGGCGAGTGGGCGGGGCTCCCGGGTCAGGATTTGCTTGCACAGGCACGCTCTGGATTTATGTGGCTGAACGGCAATGCTGGCGATCCGCCAACTCCAACCGGGGTGGCGCTTGCAGACATTTATACGGGCGCGCTTGCAGCTCAGGGTGTACTGGCTGGCTTGGTCGGGCGCAGTCAAACTGGCAAGGGTTGTCTAATCGAGACCAGCTTGTTTGAAGCCATGCTCGACATGCAATTCGAAATGCTGGCTGATTACTTGAATCATGGGCGTGAATTGCCGAAGCGTTCTACAGTGGCGAATGCTAATGTGAATGCGCCTCCGCCTTACGGGGTTTACGCAACAAGCGATGGCTATTTGGCGCTGGCCATGACGCCACTAGAACGGCTTGCTGAACTTTTAGGAATTGAGGGTGATATTGACGAGACGCTTCTAGGTCGTGGATGTGGGCGCGACAATTTCAAATCGGCTATCTTAGAGAAGGTGGCGCAGAAAACGACGGATGAGTGGTTAGAGATTCTAGAACCAGAAGGGATCTGGTGCGCCCCGGTACTCAACTGGGAGCAAATGCTGGAAACGCCTCAATTGAAGTCGCTGAACATGTTACAGTCTCTAGAGCGATCTAATGGCAGTCTCTTTCACACGACAGCGCTACCAATCACATTCAATGGAATACGCCCAGCCGGAGAATCAGGCGCGCCAAGTCTAGGCGAGCACACAGATTCTGTGCTTTCCGAACTGACTGCTACAGGCGTTCGCGACGCAGTGGGGGGCTAAAATGCCGGAAAGTGCGATCTCCTTGAAGGGTATTACTTGGGATCATCCGAGAGGGTATGATCCACTCGCGGCAGCATCAGAGGTTTACTTTCAAGAAACCGGTGTTCGAGTCACTTGGGATAAACGCTCTCTGCAAGCGTTTGCTGATGAACCTATTGAGAAATTAGCGGAAAAGTATGACCTTGTGGTTCTCGACCACCCTCATATTGGGCAGGTTGCAGAAAATGGTGCGTTGAAGTCGCTGCCTATGCCTGACGACCTAATCAGGGCGACAATTGGTCGATCAGCCGAGAGCTATATTTGGGGTGGCGAGTGTTGGGCGTATGCTATCGACGCATCTTGTCAGGTCGCCGTCAACCGCGACAATCATTACGGTCCTTTGCCGATCTACTGGGAGGATTTTCTCGAGTCGGATGCGGGTCGTTTTCGAGCGATAACGCCGCTCAAACCTGTTGACGCGTTTGATATGTGGCTAACGCTATGTGCTAGTCGTGAAGTACAAATTCCCCATAGTCGGGATATCTTCATACAAAAGGATGCCGCGATATATGGCCTTCAAATTCTAAGGGCACTTTACAAATTGGGTCCAGATGAAGCCGTCAATTATGACCCGATACGGGTACTGGAGTTGCTTAGTGACGGAGGAGAGTTCGCGTATTCGCCCTGCTTGTTTGGCTATATCAACTACGCCAAACTTGGTTTTCGAACCAATCGCCTCTCCTATTGCGAGCTACCGGTGCACAAGGGAATTTCTCGGCGACGGTCGATACTTGGAGGAGCGGGTCTGGCGGTATCGGCTAGTTGTTCCAATACTGATGCTGCCACAGCCTACACTGGGTGGATGGCGTCTGATGCTGTTCAGGCAGGCGTTTATTTGTCGAATAACGGTCAGCCAGCAAGTCGGCGCTGTTGGGTCGAAAAATCCCTTGATCCGGATTTTAGTCGCTTTTTTGGTGGGGTTTTCAATACAATGAATGAGGCGTGGACGCGACCACGTGATCCATGGTTCATCGGGTTTGTCGACGAGGTTTGCGACCTCATGCCGGGATTTTTCAGACGTGAAATACCGGAGGATGTATTCGTCGAATCTCTCAATGCTGTATACCAGAGTCATCTGAAACGGAGCCGTGCTCATGTCTAAGACGGCACTGATTACAGGTGGAAACAAGGGACTCGGTATTTTTCAAAGCCGGGCTTTTTTGGATGACGGTTACAGGGTTATTGTTGCGGCCCGAAGTGAAGGTGATGTTCACAGTTTAGTCGATGAGTACGGGAAAGATCGCGTGCGATATATTTCGCATGACCTTTCGGATTCGACAGGTGTCGGGCTGCTGGAGGAGGTTGTCGCAGAATCGGATTTTGTAGACGTTTTGGTCAATAATGCCGGCGTGCACCTCAAGAAGCCAGTCTGGGAAGTAGAGCCTGAAGAGCTGGACCTGGTTTTAAACATCAATCTGAAAGTCTTGTTTGCGCTTAGCGGTAAATTTGTGAAGCTGAACAAGGAGCGCGGCGGCGCGATCATCAATGTGTCGTCTATGGCGGGTCTAATGGCGCTTCCAAATGCGGCTGCTTATGTTGCGTCAAAGACGGCAGTCATTGGTTTGACCAAAAGCGTCGCTGTGGACGCCGCTCCATTCGGGATTCGCTGTAATGCTGTTTGCCCAGGATTTATCGACACCGACATGACGCGGGCGATATTGGCCAAAGACCCAGAGCGGCGGGCTCGGATTGAACGACGAATTCCGACGGGCAAGTTTGGGCTGCCGGAGGATGTTGCGAATGCGTGCGTTTTCCTGGCGAGCGAGAAAGCGCAATACATCAATGGTGTCGCGCTTCCTGTCGATGCAGGATTTTCTATTGGGTTTTGAAGGTGAGTTGTGATGCAAATTGATGCTACGAAATTAATTGCGGCAGGTGAAGTCGAAGTCCAGAAGGCCGAAACGGCAAGCACTCTTGAGGATGGGTGGGTTCGCCTCAGAATGGCGAGTGCGGGAGTTTGCGGAACTGATACGCACTATTTCCAGCATTTTGGAAATGCCGGTTTTCCTCTTAAGCATCCGATAACGCTAGGGCATGAAGCCTGTGCTTATGTCATTGATGCAAATGGCAGTGACTTGGAGAATGGGGCGCTAGTGGCGGTCAATCCAATCATCAAGTGTGGAATGTGCCGATTTTGTATAGAGGGCAAAGAAAATCACTGTTCGAACAAGCGTTTTCCAGGTTCTGCGCTTACCGATCCACATATTGATGGGTTTTTTCAAGATGTTTTCGATTTTCCTGCTGTCTGTTGCTATGCGGCGCCAGAGAATGTGAAGGCCCGACATCTTGCTTTTGCTGAACCACTCGCATGTTCACTGCACGCGGTTGAGGTTGGTGATGTAAAACAGGGTAGCCGCGTGCTGGTTCTCGGCTGTGGTCCCATGGGGTTGTTGTCAGTTATTGCAGCTGCCGCACGTGGTGCACACGTCACCTGCGCGGATATTAGAGAGGATGCGGTTGCCAAGGGCGTTGAGATAGGTGCGCATGAGGGTATCACTCTCGGTAGCGGGCGGTCTGGAATTAAAGACGATACGTATGATTGTGTGATCGAAGCGTCCGGTGCGATCGCTGCGTTGAATGCTTCCTTTGAAGCGGTTCGCAGAGGCGGGTATGTATCCGTGTTGTCTAATATCAGAGTAGATTCAGGCACGGCCAATTTGCACAAGATAATGTTGAAAGAGATCAAGCTTGTTGGGTCGTTTCAATTCAATCGCGAGTTTAGCGAAGCGGTCGATATTATTGCGTCTGGTCAGTTCGATTTCGATACTTTGATTGCAAAACGGTTTGCGCTTTCGGACGTCAAGGATGCATTTAGTTTAGCCATGAGCGGAACTGCAATCGGCAAGGTTCAGTTTGCTGGGGCGGATTGATCGCCTTCAACGTGGTTCTATGTCTACGCCAAGCCACTCCATATCCTCACCTTTATTGATCCACCCATGATACGCGTTCGGCGGAAAGATGATGAGGTCACCAGCCTTATAGGATAACCGGCTAGTTTCCGTTCCGTCAGCGAGGTTGAGGGTTAGTTCTCCTGTGCCAGAAAGCACCAATAGTGCATAGTGGGTTTCACCCGCATGAGAGGGTACTACCGCGTTGGCGGGGACTTGGCCCTTGGCAATCGTCACGCCGAGGCTTTTAAGTGTTGCTATAGTCCCATAATTTATGTTCAGGCCGTCTACAGCTTCAAAGTTGCCAGGTGAGGAGTTATGTGCGGTCAGTACTCCCACATTGTCGGTTTCTATGGTTACAATATTGCCTGCTATTGTTCGTTCGGTTCCGTTCATGTCGGGTATCCTCATTAGCTTTCACCAGAAAAGCTACGCACCATTCATCCGCTGTCAAATGTGTACAATATATTTGTGCCTTGGAGGCTGCATACGTTCCCGAATGGTGTTCTCTTAACACTGGACAAAATGGATTGTTGACAATCGGGGTTTCGGGATAGATATGTTCACGTGAACATAGTTTATGAAGCTTGACCCTCTCATGTCTATTTCCCTTAAAGACCGTTGCTGCGATTTACTCGAAGATCTTGAGCTTGCGACCCGAGATGAAGTCACGAATGTAGTGCCTCTGACGGGCGGAGTTGCCTCCGATATCGCGCGCATTGATACGCTTGACAGGACCTACTGTGCTAAGTTTGCTTTGGCGAAATTGCGTGTTGCTGCAGACTGGCATGCGCCAGTACATCGTAATGCCGCTGAATATGCCTGGCTTGAGTTTGTCCATGATTTGCGGCCTGAGAGCGCGCCGTGTTTGTTCGGACGTTCGCAGGCAGAGAATGGCTTTGTAATGGAATTTCTATCAGGTGATAATATTCGGCTTTGGAAGTCTGACCTTCTTCAAAACGGACCTCGCTCAGGGGATGCTGAGCGCGTTGCCAAGGCGCTGGTGGATATCCATTCTAGTTCGACGACGCCTGGATTCAATAAGGCGTCGTTCCAAAACCAGCGGGACTTTTATGCGCTTCGCCTTGAACCTTATCTCGACAGCCTTAAGTCCAAGCACCCAGACCTTTCGACACAATTTCAAAACCTTATCGAAACGTACAATCGTCATGCAGTTGCGCTGGTGCATGGTGATATAAGTCCAAAAAATATTCTGCTAAGGGCAGGGGAGCCTGTTTTCCTTGATGCCGAATGCGCGACAATGGGCGATCCATCATTTGATGTGGCTTTCTGCCTCAACCACCTGCTTTTGAAAGCTGTCCATTTACCTCAATACCAGGCTCGCTTTCTCACTGCGTTGCGAACATTCTGGGTTACCTACCAAGAAGGAATTACGTGGGAAGCGGCGAACGAGATGGAAGCGCGTACCGCGCGCTTACTACCAGCGCTGTTTCTCGCCCGAGTGGATGGAAAATCCCCAGTTGAGTACCTTAATGGCGCCGCTCGGACGAAAGTACGTGAGGCGGCGAGAGCGTTATTAAGCCAGCCAGAAAACTCCCTTACCGCTTTGCTCGAAATTGTTGAAAGTCGATTGCTATAATGAAAACAGAAATCCAAAATGTTACCTCCCGGCGCGTATGGGATTCACGCGGAAATCCGACTGTTGAAGTTGACGTAGCGCTAACAGGCGGAGGTTTCGGTCGCGCAATCGCGCCCGCAGGTGCCTCGCGCGGATCACGCGAGGCGGTTGACCTTCGCGATGGCGGAGACAGCTTGGGCGGCAAAGATGTAGGTAAGGCGGTCAATAATGTCGCCAGTAAAATTGCACCTGAAATTCTCGGCATGGATGCGCTTAATCAAGACGCCGTAGATGCAGCTTTGATCGCACTCGATGGCACTGTACACAAAACAGAGCTAGGCGGTAACGCAATGGTTGCGACTTCGCTCGCTGTTTTACACGCGGCGGCCAATGCGGAGGGGAAGCCTCTCTGGCAGTATGTTGGTCAAAAGTATGGGCAGACGCCAACAATACCTCTGCCGGAGATTCAAATTTTCGGCGGAGGTGCACACGCTGGGCAACGCGTGGACATACAGGACTTTATGATAATGGTCCCAGGCGCCGATAGCTTTGAAATGGTGATGGAGATTACCAGCAATGTTTATCGCGCTGCCGGAAAAATTATTGAAGACAAGACGGGTGGTATGGTCGGTGTGGCTGATGAAGGCGGTTGGTGGCCGGTCTTCGACAGCAACGAAGAAGCGCTAGAGTGTTTGGTCAAGGCAATGGAACTTGCCGGCGAAGTCCCAGGGGAACGCGTCGTAATTTCGCTCGATATTGCTGCATCGGAGTTTTACCAAGACGGCGGTTATAAACTCTCTCTGGAAGACCGTATACTAGATACTGGCGAGATGATTGATCTGCTTGGCGGCTGGATAGATAAATATCCGATCGTTTCGATTGAAGACCCGCTGGCGGAGATGGACACGGCGGGAACGATAGCCTTCACGCAAAAATTCGGAGATCGCGTGCAGATTATTGGTGACGATTATCTTGTCACCAATGCCGACCTGGTTGAGCAGGCGGCAACTGACGGAGCCTGCAATGCGGTATTAATCAAGGTCAATCAAGCCGGAACGGTGTCGGAAGCAGTTGCAGCTTTTACGGCTGCGAACAAATCAGGTTTCGGAACCATCGTATCGGCGCGATCTGGGGAAACAGAGGATGTCTCGATCAGCCACCTATCGGCAGGCTTGAATGCGGAGCAGCTTAAAGTCGGCTCGTTCACACGTTCGGAGCGAATGGTGAAATGGAATGAATGTCTGCGAATGCAAGAGCACCCCGGAATGGGCAGGTTTGTAGGTGGGCGACCGCTTAGAAACACGTGGTGGAATAGTTAGAGGGAATTAGGTATGAAATTTGTACGGTTTGGCGATAAAGATGCCCAGAAAATTCCATGTGTGCTTGACCGTGATGGTCAGCCACGTGACATTCGTCGTTTGGTTGGCGACATTGGTCCACACACTTTGGGCGATACGATGTTGGCCAAAGTGTCTGAAGCTGACTTGAGTTCTCTTCCAATCGTGGATGCGGGCGGCTTGCGGAAAGCAGCTCCTATGGCTACCCCCCGAAATATTTGGTGCATAGGCTTGAACTATTCCGACCACGCTGAAGAAGCGGGCATGGCGATTCCCGACGAACCGATTTTGTTTAATAAGTCCACCGCGACTTATTGCGGCCCGGATGATGATATTCTGTTCAGCCCCAAGATGACCAAATTGGATTGGGAAGTTGAGCTGGGAATTGTCATTGGAAAACGGACACTTGATGTCACAGCCGATGAGGCCCTTGATCACGTCTTTGGTTTTGTCACGGTAAATGACGTATCAGAGCGTGCCTGGCAATTAGAGCGCGGCGGGCAATGGGTGAAGGGCAAGAGCTTTCCAAATTTCTGCCCAACGGGACCATTTCTGGTCACAAAGGACGAGGTCCGTGATGTTCAAGCACTCGGCATGTGGCTTGATGTCAATGGTGAGAGAGCCCAGACGGGCTCAACATCTAAAATGATCTTCGATGTTAAAACCATCGTGTCCTATATGAGCGAATTCTGCCAGCTTGAGCCAGGTGACCTGATCTGCACGGGCACACCTCCAGGCGTTGGCGCCGGTATGAAGCCGCCTAAATTCCTCAAAACGGGCGACAAGGTTTCACTCGGCATCGAGGGGCTTGGGGAGCAGGCTCAAACTGTGGTTGCGCTATAGCAAGGATGTCCGGAGGAGACCGAGATGTATGATCAGGAATTTGTTGGCCGCGTAGCCGTAATTACCGGCGGTGCACGAGGTATGGGCGCTGCAGCAGCGGAACGACTCCTAAAGGCTGGGGCCAAGGTCAGTTTGTGGGACCTCAATCGTGAGACCACAGAGGCGACCGCAAAGCGGTTGTCAGAATTTGGTGAGGTGAAGGCTGTAAGTGTTGATATCAGCAATGCTGACGCCGTCGCAACTGCCTGTGATCAGGTGATTGGACAGTTTGGTCAGATCGATATTTTGGTTAACTCAGCTGGTATTGCAGGCGTCAACGCACTGGTCGAGGCATTTCCTGCGGATGTGTGGCGCAAGGTTCTGGATGTTAACCTGACTGGCGTCTTTCTTTGTTGTCAGGCCGTTATCCCGCACATGCGTAAGGGTGGCTATGGCCGCATTGTAAATGTCGCCTCGGTGGCTGGCAAGGAGGGTAATCCCAACGCGTCGGCATATTCTGTTTCAAAGGCTGGTGTCATTTGCCTGACCAAGAGTCTTGGCAAGGAACTGGCGACTGAGAATATTAAGGTCAACGCGATTACGCCGGCGGTCATCAAGACTGAGATGCTCGATGATGTGACGCAGGAGCAGATTGATTACATGGTCTCGAAAATCCCGATGGGGCGCGTCGGGACCGTTGATGAAGTCGCCGAGATGATCGCCTTCCTGTCGTCAGACCGCGCAACATTTTCTACTGCGGCTGTGTTCGATATGTCTGGCGGTCGCACAACTTATTAGTTACAGTTCCCTTTTGTAGACAAAATACAAAGGGGAGAGACATGAAATTACCAAGACGCCGGTTTGTGCAGGGCATGGCCGCAACGGCAGGGGCGGCATTAGTGCCAAGCTGTGCGCATAAGCTTGCCGCCGAACGCTTGGCCGCAGCGCCATCAACATCTGTCGCATCTCTGCTAAGTGGTGTCTCTCAGCCCTGGCTCGGCGAGGCCTTCTGGGGCAACCGCCTGCAGGACTGGCAGTTAAATGGCGGCTGGATCGAATGCCTGAACGGAGAACAGGATTGGGAAGTACGGACGGTTGCGCTGCTCACTCGCCAGCTCAATGACAACCATGGCGCTGCGCACCTTCGCGCGCGCACAAAGCTGCTGACACCAGGTGCGGTAGGCTTCTGTGGTTTCCTTCTGGGCGTTGGTCAGGGACAGCTTGATTATCGCGGCGCGGCGCTTGCCCAACGCACCGGCGGCGAGGGCGGTGGCTTCATGGCTGTGATGGACGAGGCGGGCAAGCTTAGCTTCCGGGATTTTTCAGACCAGTCCGCCCCGTTGGACTATGCCCTGTATGAGGCAGACAATGTGGCCGCAATGTCCGGCTTACCTAACGAGGTCTTGCTGGACTGCCACATCGATCCTGTAGATGAGGGACGGTTCGACGTCAGATTGATTGCCAGCGACGCGGAGTCGGGTGAGGAAATTGGATTCTGCGTGCGTGCGGGCGTCAGAGCCGAGGATTTGATCGGCGGAATTTCTCTTGTCTCTTCGCCGCCCAAAAAACAAGTCGGCGCGCGCTGGGCCTTTAAGGACATCGAGAGTGGTGGTCCAAAGATTGATGCTCATGATGCGCAGAGCATTGGTCCTGTCATGGGATGCATGCACAGTCTCAATCGTACAGTCTTGCGACTGTCGGCTCAGTTCATGCCAGTTGATTCTGATGTGCATCCGGTTGCCAGGTTCGACTATCGCCGATCGGATGAGAGTGACTGGACGCAGGGGCCTGTGGAACCTATTGGCGACGGTTTTATGGCTTTGTTTAGGGTTGAGGGCTGGGATCCTGAGGTCGATCACGATTATCGTATCGTCTACCCAGATGCGGCGGCTAATGCCCTGTTCGACGGACAGATTGTCAAAGATCCCGGTAGTGCGCGGGATCTCAAGATTGCGCTCTATTCCTGTATTTTACCGAGTGCCAAGCATCTTGACCGCGAAGATATTTCAGCAAAGATTCCGCAGGAACGGACGCTCGGTCGGTACAGGCCCGAAAATGTCCTGTTCCCGCACAATCAGCTAGTTGCTAATTGCGATACACATGAACCTGACCTCTATGTGTTTTGCGGCGACCAGTACTATGAAAACTATCCGACACGCGATGCAAGCGACGGCCCGGAGCCGAAGCTAGATACGCTTTATCGCTGGTATCTATGGTATTGGACTTTCAGAGAGTCTGTGAGAAGCCGCCCGGCAATTATGCTCGCTGATGATCATGATGTTCTGCAGGGCAATCTCTGGGGTAAAAGCGGCGATGAAACTGCTGGGCCGAGGGAAGAGGATGGCGGTTTCAAGCACGGCAAGGACGTCGTGCGTATGGTCTACCGTATCCAGCACGGACATAATCCTGACCCGTTTGACCCGACGCCAATCGAGCACAACATTCCAGTAGCCTATGCGAGCTTTGTTTATGGCGGCACGAGTTTCGCCCTCGTCGAAGATCGTAAGTTCAAGACTCCGCCAATCACTGACATCGACCCGCTGGAAACACGGGGAGACTTGCTTGGTCAGCGCCAGGAAGATTTCCTGAAAGCCTGGGCCGAGATGGACCCGGACCTGCCAAAGGTTTGCCTGACGGCGTCGATCTGGGGATCGCCGCAGACTGTCGAGAATGTGAAACCATTGCTGGACTTTGACTCAAACGGGTTTCCGCCTGATGGTCGGACCCGCGCTGTGAAATTGGTGCGTGATGCCAAGGCACTTGTTCTCGCCGGCGACCAGCATCTTGCCATGATCGCGCACCAAGGGGTGGACAGCTATGATGACGGCGCGTTGTTCTTTGCTGGGCCAGCAGCAGCCGCATTCTGGCAGCGCTGGTTCGAGGGCCTGGGCGCGCTCGAAAACCAGCGTGGTGGCGATCCGAACACGGGCGACTTTGTCGACACGTTCGGCAACAAAATGCGCGTGCTCGCAGTTGCAAACCCTAAGGTGACGTATGAGGAGTTTGTTGCTGGTAAGAAAGGCTGGGGCAATTTCGTGGCTGATCGTGCGATCAAAAGCGAGGGCTACGGCATTGTCCGTGTGCAGCATTCAGCGAAAAGCTTCCTGCTGGAGTGCTGGCCATGGGATGCTCCGCCGCAAACAGCCGCACAGTTTGACGGCTGGCCCTATGAGCACCCGTTTGGTTAGTCCGAAGAATCTTCCAGCGAAGCAACCGGCGAGCGGTGATGGTTGTAGATTGTTGACAAAAGAATCGGTATCGGGAAGATGCATTCAATATAAGAAAATTCACAGGGGAAGAAGCGTGGCAAAAAACAGTGCCGACTTTTCAATATTCGCCCCGGTTCGAAGCGGCCTGACCGTATAAAGAATTCGAACAAACCAGCTGGAGGGCTGAATATGGGACGATCTGTGCGAGCCGCTTTTATTGTTGCGCTTGGTGGGCTGATTTTCGGATTGGACGCTGTCCTTATCTCCGGCGGAAACGCCTCAATTCGCTCAGAATTTCAACTGACCGATAGTCAATTGGGGTGGGTTGTGTCAGCCGCAGGGTGGGGCGTTTTGCCCGCGCTGCTTGTCGTTGGTCCTTTGGTCAATTGGATTGGCCGGAAGCATACATTGATTTTGATTGCTGCGATGTATGTGATCTCGGCGGTTACATCAGTGATTTCTACCGATTGGCTGATGTTGGCTTACGCTCGTGCCTTGGGCGGTATGGCTTTTACGTCTTTGTCCGTCGCTTCAATGTACATTGGCGAAATCGCACCGCCGCAGGTGCGCGGCAAGATGGTTTCGGTCAATCAGTTGAATATCGGTATCGGTATCTTTCTGGCTTTTCTTATAAACTGGTTCATTGCAAATGCTGCGGGCGAAGGCGTGCTGATCGTAAACTGGCTCGGGATGGAGGTCAGTTTATGGCGCTGGATGCTAGGTGTGGAGATAATTCCGGCAATCATCTGGCTGGTTTTACTTCTGGGCATCCCGAAGAGTCCGCGATGGCTCTATGGCGTAGGGCGCGCAGATGAAGCGCGAGAAATGCTGGCGTTGACCGTGCCCGCAGATAAAGTTGAATCAACTTTTGACGAGATTAAGAATAGCTCGCTTGGGGAAAATTCGCTCGGCATAATTCCAAGCATTGTTGAGTTGTGTACGACGCATCTCGGTAAAGCGATGCTCATTGGTTTATTAGTGGCGATCCTTCAGCCGCTTACAGGCATTAATAATCTTCTCTACTATGCGCCGATTGTATTTGAGCAATCCGGCTCTGGAACCAATGCGGCATTTCAATCGACTATCGCTATTGGCGTTATCGCTATGGTTGCAACGGGGGTTGCGATTTTGATTATTGATCGCGTTGGAAGACGACCACTTTTGTCTTATGGACTGGCTGCAGCCGCGATTTGCTTGCTATTGGCTGGCTGGGGCTTTTCACAGGCCTCTTATGTCCTAAGTGCTGAAGATTTGACGACCCTATCCCAAGGCGTACCAATTGATGCATTACAACCGCTATTAGGGGTCGAATATGGGAGCGATGTGGCATTCAAAAACGCTTTAGTAGAGGCGCTCGGATTGGATACGGCGCGTCAGTTTGAGGGCGAGTTGATCAAAGCGAGTGTCGAGGGGCTGAATGCCGGTGTGATCATATTTGGATTGCTTGGGTTTGTGGCGGCATTCAATGTTTCGATCGGCCCCATCATGTGGGTCTTGTTTTCGGAAGTTTTCCCAACGCGTGTTCGTGGTATCGCAATTGCAGCCTGTGCGCTCGTCACAAGCCTTGTCAGCGCTGGTCTTGCCAAAGTGTTCCCCCAACTATTAGCGGAATCGGGGGCATCTAATGTATTCCTGATGTTTGGTGGGATTATAGCTATCGGACTGGTGGCGGTTTATTTCTTAGTTCCTGAAACCAAGAATAAGTCGATCGAAGAAATCGAAGCGCTTTTTAAAGGCGGCAAAGCGGGCGCTTGAGCGCTCAAAGCGAAGAGTAGGATAAAGTGACGTGCTAGCTGATAAAATCGTAATTGTGACCGGCGGTTGCTCCGGCATCGGTTGGGGTATTACGCAAAAGTGCGTGCGTGAAGGTGCCACGGTTATTGCGGGCCAGCGCAGTGAGTCTGGAAAAGATCGGATAGATGAGCTGGTGGAGCAGGGTTTTGATGCCCATTTCAAGTGTCTTGATGTCTCCAAACCAGAAAGCATCAATGCTTTCGTGAGTGCGGTGTATGCCGAGCATGGTCGTGTTGATGCTCTCGTGAATAACGCCGGCATTACCATCGAAGAAGACTTTTTTGAGATGCCACTTGAGAAGCTGGATATGCTTTGGGCAACTAATCAGCGATCGGTCTTTCTGATGAGTCAGGCCGTAGCGCGTCACATGCGCGAGCAAGGGGGTGGTTCGATCCTGAATATCTCGTCGAACCATTCATACGGCAGCGTGCCTGGCTATGAAATGTATGCTGCCACCAAGGGCGGGATTGCGGCCATGACCCGCGCCATGTCCTGGAGTCTGGGTAAGTACGGTATTCGTGTGAATACACTCTCGCCTGGTCTAACAATGACGGAAGGCGTGCAGAACGTACTCGTGGACAAGCCAGAGCTTGAGCGTCCATTCCGTGACATGCATGCGACTGGCGAAGTCAGCACAGTAGAAGACATTGCAAATGCGGCAAGTTTCCTAATTTCAGATCAGGCGAAGGCTTTCGCGGGTGCCGATATTCTTGCTGATCAGGGGGTCGCTGCCTTGTTGGTACCTCAGGATCGTCTCGTTTAGAATATGGCAGAGTCGCAAGAAGAAATACTTGAAGATCAGGTGATTGTGTTTAAGGCGCATGTCTAAATAACAAGAACCTAATCGTGACTTTATCGGCACTAAATATGGCGATAGGTTAATTTGTACGTGGCGGTAAATTCAATGAGTATCTCCTTTACACTCGCTTCTCTATTTGTATATTGTCAACAATAGGCTTTAGTGCATATCGCGTTTTAAGCTGATAGATAGTGACGCTGGGGTAGCCAGCCAGATATAAAAGGGGATCGCGGAAATGGCATTGAAGATTGTCGACATTGAAGCTTCCGATCCGCGCTCGTTGACGGCCATCTCATCTGTTGTAACAGAGTATTACCGTGTTCCCTTGGCCGAAGCGTTGGTAGATGCCAGTCATGGCATTCATACCGATTTTGAGCTTGTACTCTGCCGCATCACGCTATCCGATGGCAAAGAAGGCGTCGGCTATACGTATACCGGTGGCAAAGGTGGCCGCGCTATAGCTGCACTCATCGAACATGACATTACCCCTCTACTGATCGGCCAAGAGGCAGAGAATATAGAGGCAGTAAATGCTTCACTCATGTCTCAACTCCACTATATCGGGCGTGGTGGCCTGCTTAGCTTTGCCATTGCTGCTGTCGATATCGCTCTTTGGGATGTGCGATGTCTCAGCAAGGGTTTGCCATTATCACGCCTATTGAAGGCAACGGCAGATCGCGTTGACTGCTATGCGGGCTTTATTGACTTGCACTTCAGCCCTGAGCGATTGAGGCGGCATGTCGCAAATCATCTTGATATGGGGCATTGCGCCGTGAAGACGAAAGTTGGCCGTGCCAATATTCAAGAAGATTTGGACCGTGTCGCAGCTATTCGTGAAGTGCTCGGTGAGCAAAAAGCCCTTATGGTAGATGCCAACTGGTCTTACAGCGTTGATCGGGCAATTGAGTTCGGTCAGGCTGTTGAACAGTACAATATCGCCTGGTTTGAGGAGCCTGTCTCACCGGATGAGTTTGAAAGCTACGCGCGCATTGCGGGTAGCGTTAATATACCACTCGCTATGGGCGAGAACCTCCACATATTTGAGGAGTTTGAAAGAGCCGTTCGTTATGCTCGTCTAACTTACTTGCAGCCAGACGCGTCAAACATTGGCGGCATAACAGGGTGGCTGCAGGTGGCTGAACTCGCGAAAGCTTCGGGCCTCAAAATTTGTAGTCATGGTATGCATGAATTGCACGTATCGCTATTGGCGGCCCAGCCACACGCTGGATTGCTTGAGGTGCATTCTTTCCCAATCGATCAGTATACAAAGCATCCACTCAAAATTGAAAATGGTAAGGCCGTTGTTCCAACCATTCCCGGGATCGGTGTTGTCTTTGATAATGACAAACTCCGTCCTCACCTTGTCTATCAATCCTGAAGGATCCCAAAGATGATTGCAGCTCAGTATCTCGGCAATTCCAAGTTTGGAATTATCGAGAGCCATCCCGTAGCACCCGGCCCCGAAGAGGTTCGTCTCGAGGTCGGATATTGTGGTATTTGCGGAACGGATATGCACATATATCACGGCTCCATGGATAACCGAGTCAAGCCGCCCTGTACGACAGGACATGAGATGTCCGGTATTGTTCGGGAGCTCGGCGCCGCAGTAGAGGGATTGCAAGTCGGTGACAAAGTTGTCGTTCGTCCCCTGGACTATTGCGGTGAGTGCCCTGCCTGTGAAGCGGGATGTTCGCACATTTGCCATAACCTCAAATTCATGGGCGTTGACTCCACTGGAGCATTCCAAAACAACTGGACCGTTCACGCTCGCACCGTTCACAAACTCCCAGATTCAATAGATTTGCGCAGGGGCGCTTTGGTTGAACCTCTTGCGGTGGCTTGCCATGATGTCGCGCGCGCTAGAGTTCAGGCAGGTGAGCACATTGTCGTACTCGGTGGCGGTCCAATTGGGCAGTTGGTTGCCCAGGTTGCCAAAGCAGCTGGTGCCGAGGTGTTGATATCTGAAGTCAATGCCGCGCGCTGCAAGTTTGCCGAAGATCACGGTGTGATGGCAATCAATCCCATAGAGAAAGACCTTCCTGCCTTCGTCCAAGGTTGGACTGGTGGAAAAGGGGCTGATGCTGTTTTCGAGGTTTCAGGTGTCCAGGCGGCAGTCGACGTAATGACTGAAATCGCTGCGGTTCGCGGCCGGATATGTGTGGTCGCGATTCATTCTCAGCCAATGAAAGTTGATCTGTTCAGGTTCTTTTGGCGTGAGTTAGAAATGGTCGGCGCTAGAGTTTATGAGGCTGCTGATTTCGACAACGCGATTGCACTAATCGAGTCAGGCGCAATTGATGCCGATGCTTTTATCTCGAGTGAATTTCCTCTCGAGCAAATCGGCGAAGCTTTTGAAGCAATTGAGAATAATCCCACGGGTATGAAAACCCTTGTTAAGTGTAGTGGTTAAGCATGACTAAAATGGTATTGGATACGTTCTCGCTCGCCGGTAAAACAGCGCTTGTAACAGGGTGCAAGCGGGGGATCGGCAAAGGTATTGCGGTAGCATTAGCCGAAGCTGGCGCAGATATAATCGGTGTCTCTGCAAGCCTTGAAAAGCAAGGATCTGCTGTTGGGCAGGAAGTCGAAGCGTTAGGCCGAGAATTTACGGCCTACTCATGCGACTTCTCTGATCGACAAGCCCTTTACGCTTTCATTGCTGAGGTTAAGGCCAATCATCCCCGCGTTGATATTCTCGTCAATAATGCTGGAACTATCCTTCGTGCGCCTGCTGCCGAGCATCCTGATGAATATTGGGACAAGGTTATGGAAGTGAACCTTAGCGCCCAGTTCGTCATCAGCCGCGAATTCGGAGCCGATATGGTAAAGCGTGGTTCAGGTAAAATCATCTTCACTGCCTCTTTGCTTTCATATCAGGGCGGGATTACCGTTCCGGGTTATGCCGCGAGCAAGGGCGGTGTGATGCAACTTGTCATGGCCCTTTCAAACGAGTGGGCATCGAAAGGTGTAAACGTCAATGCAATCGCGCCGGGATATATCGCAACTGACAATACGCAAGCCTTGCGCGATGATCCAGATCGGTCGGAGTCAATACTGGGACGGATTCCTCAAGGGCGTTGGGGTACCCCAGATGACTTTAAGGGTCCGGCCGTTTTTCTGGCATCGGATGCTGCAGGCTATGTAAGCGGAACAACACTGCTTGTGGATGGTGGCTGGATTGGGCGCTAGAAATATGACGATATATAACAATGTGAACTTTATCGACGGTAAGTATGTTCCTGCTGGAAGCGATGCTGTGATTGAAGTCTTGGATCCAAGTACAGGGTCAGTGGTCGGCACTATCCCTAAAAGCACGGTAGACGATGCCGAAGCTGCATTGGTCTCGGCGAAAGAGGCGCAGGTTGCTTGGGCAAAGCTAACTAATCGCGAACGCGCAACCCATCTCCGTAAGTTTGCAAGCGGTATCCGCGCTCGCGCCGATGAATTGGCTGCGTTATTGGTTGCAGAGCAGGGTAAACTTTTTTCACTCGCGCAAGGCGAAGTAGAAGCTACGGCCACATTCATTGATTATGCTTGCGACCATGCCTTGATGATTGAAGGTGATATTCTGCCTTCCGATTTTCCGGACGAAAAGATTTATATTCACAAAGTGCCACGCGGTGTTGTAGTCGCAATTACGGCTTGGAACTTTCCGCTTGCACTCGCTGGCCGAAAGATTGGTCCGGCATTGGTTACGGGCAACACAATCGTCGTCAAACCAACTCAGGAAACGCCGTTGACGACCCTGGTTCTGGGGAAGATTGCTAATGATTCCGGCCTTCCGCCCGGCGTGCTGAACATCATAAACGGAACAGGCAGTGAAGTCGGTGCCTATCTATGCCAGAGCGAACACACTGCGATGATCACGATGACGGGCAGCACCTATGCTGGCCAGCAGATTTATCAGGCAGCAGGTAAACATCTTGTGCCTGTAATGTTGGAACTTGGTGGTAAGGCGCCGTTCATCGTGATGGATGACGGGGATATCGACTTCGCGGTCGATGTTTTGATGGGAGCTAGGTTCACTAATTGTGGGCAAGTGTGTACCTGCGCTGAGCGCGTCTATGTACACGAAAGTGTCCATGACGAATTCGTCGCCAAGTTGCTTCCAAAAGTTAAGGCCCTGAAGGTTGGAGACCCGATGGAAGCTGACACTGATATGGGCCCGAAAGTTAATGCCTCTGAAATCGCCAATATTGATGGCATAGTTCAGCGAAGTGTTGAGCAGGGGGCCATATTAGCCAATGGCGGAAAGCCAGCCTCTGTAGAGGGCTATGAGGGTGGGTTTTGGTACGAGCCAACGGTCTTGACGAATGTTGCGCAAGACAATGTCGTTGTGCACGAGGAAACATTTGGCCCCATTCTGCCTATCGTGAAATTCTCAACTCTCGAAGAGGTGCTCGATTTCGCTAATGATAGCGAGTACGGCTTGGCGGCATATTTTTACTCAGCATCCAACGCCAATATCCATCGTTTTATTTCAGGAATTGATGCTGGCGAACTTTATATCAATCGAGGTATGGGTGAGCAGCATCAGGGGTTCCATAACGGTTGGAAGATGAGTGGCATGGGCGGTGAAGATGGCCGTTATGGCCTCGAGCAGTATATGGACAAGAAGACCGTGTACTTACGCGAGGTCTAACTTCTAGCGAACATTTTCTTTTAGTGCCTTGATAGCACCGCGCGTGTCTCCGGCACGGAGCGCGTTGAGAATTGCCATATGCTCAGCGATACTTTGCTCCGGCGTAGAGATACGCTGATAATTCATACGCATACGCAAAACGATGGGTAACCAGATATTGAGCAAATCTTCTCCGCCAGCGAGACCCACAAGATACTTGTGAAAGTTTAGGTCAATCTCAGTTGCAGCTGAGAAGTTTTTAGAGGCCAACGCGTCTCCGAGATCCTTAATCAAGTTTTCCAAATTCTCGAAATCTTGCTGCGTCAGCTGGCCTTTTAGCAGGCTAATCGAGTGTGCCTCGATACGCTTTCGTAGATCGATCATTAGTTTTTCATGCTCGGGTGCAAGAATGTTGTTGACCGTGACTCCACAGTTGCGCTTTGAAACGAGTAATCCTTCCTTTGTAAGCTGAAGAAGGACGTCTCGTATTGGGCCGCGCGAAACGCCAAAGCGCTCGGCAAGCAATTCTTCCCTCAGTCTTTGCTCAGGCTGAAGAGCGCCGGAAATGATGTCGGTTCGTACTTGGTCAGCAATTTGATCCCGCACGGATTGAACTTCTGTATGTTTCACGGTCACCTTCTATCCTTGGGTGCCGCGTTATCGCGGCTTTTTATGTCTTATGATGCCAGTATTATTAAGTGTATTTTGTTAAAAAACAACAATCAAGGCTCGATGGGCCGTTGTTATAAAAATAGTCATTTATATACAGTGTTTTAAAGTAGTTGAATTGTGAGTAAGCAAGGTGCGCTTTGGTATTGTGAATGTAGAGAATCGCCCTTTTCAGTAAAAAAAGGACCATATTCAGAAATATTGTATTTCGTTTACAATCCGTCCGATTGCGTATCTCGCCTAGTGCCGGCTTCCTAACGATGTGTTCTAAACGTCACAGTGAATATCGAAACGTACGTTCATTCGACGCTAAGGCGACAATGCGGTGTAACGTCGATAATAAATTGTTGACAATATACGAAACATGAAAATGATAGAAGGGGATTGCGGCTCAAAAAAGAGTCGCGACAAGAATTGTGTCTATTCTGCAAAAGTGCCCGCTTGAAACTAAGTGTTTTTTAGAGGGTGACATCTGAAGTAGTCATGTTGGGAGGAATTAAAAGAACATGTCTAAGCTATCTAAGAATCTAATGCGCACCGCGACGACCGCAGCATTGCTTGCGACGTTCGGTAGTCAAATCGGCGTAGCCCAAACGGCCGCTGATGAGCCTGTGACGACGACAGACAGTGATGCCGAGTCAGAAGCACGACAAGATATCGTTGTTGTAACGGGTATTCGAGGGAGTCTTGCGAAATCTATTAACGACAAGCGTTTTGCTGACCAAGTCGTTGATACAATTAACGCCGAGGACATCGGCAAGTCGACCGACCAAAACATCGCTGAGGCGATGAACAGAATCACAGGTGTCAGCATTTCGACGGAAGACGGCGAAGGCTCACAAATTTCGATTCGTGGTTCTAACCCAAGCCAAAACGTCATTACGTTGAATGGTGCGCCTCTTGGCTCAACTGGTTTCAACCAAGCGGTCGACCTGTCTCAATATTCGGCAGATATTCTGTCAAAGATCGAAGTCGTGAAAACATCATCGGCTGATGATGAAGAAGGCTCTCTTGGTGGTCTGGTCAACCTGATTACTCGCAAACCGCTTGACCTTGACCGCAATGTTCGCACGCTCACTGCGCAAGGTCGGTTTAACGAATTGTCGGGTGATACCGATTACAAGATTTCGGGAACGGCTTCTCAGAAATTCTTCAACGAGCGCGTTGGTGTCATTCTCTCTATCGTCGACGAAACAAACTCTCTCCGTCGCGATGCGTTCAATGTGAACGAGTATAACTCTTACCAAGCCTATGGTGCGTTCGATACGAACGGTAATGAATACCAGTCGACCAGTTATGCTGATCCGGCCATCTGGGGTATCGCGCCGCGTAGCGTCGCTTATTCGTTGACCGACGGTAGCCGGGATCGTCAGGCTTTTGATTTTGCTGCGCAGTGGCAAATTACTGATCGTACCGATATCACCGGTAATCTGAGCTTTGCAAAGCAGGACATCGATAACGTGTTCGATTCGATCACTGTTCGTACCAATGATCAGGCGAGGGACCCTAACATCTCGATCCCTGGCGTCGTCCACCCGAACAACTTGCCATTAACCCCTGTAAATCAGGTGCCGCCATTTACAGACCCTAATGAATGGCATGTTGTGAACACTGACACACGTACTTGGGAAACTATCCTGCGTCGTTTCGAGAGCGGTGATGTCAATTCGGCATCAAACCGTTACACCAATGAAAACACGACAGCGTCTCTCGAGTTCAATCATGAGTTCACAGATCGTCTTCGTGTGTCTTTGGGCGGAAGCTATCAAAAAGCTGAGGATATTCCGGATCAACAAGTATTTGTGAACCTTCAATCACGTGAACGGCCGGCAGCTCTTCGTTTCTTCTTGTCTCCGGACGAGTTACAGCCAACCGGCTACATCTGTAGCGGTGGTCGTTGTCAGCCCGTCACTGGAACGCACATGATCGATTTGGGGACCGTTGTTACTCAGCCAGATGCGGCGCAAATTGCTCAGTTGCAGGCTGATGGTATTCTCGGCACGATTGGCCAGCCAATTTTGACGCGCGGTGACGACAATATTACACTCACAGGTCAAAACCCTGATGACTTGCTGTCTCGTTCTTTGGGCGTGATTTCGCAAACGCGTCGTGCGGTTGAGGATACGCAAGAAATTGCATTCATCGATCTTGATTATGACTTTGACCGCTTTGGTATCACGTCATTCGAGGTTGGTGGTAAGTACACTAAGCGCGAAAAGTTTGTTGATAACCAGAATGGTATCGTCAACAACTTGAACTCTGCCGCGACGGTTATTAATCCGCTGACAGGGGAGCCTGTTCTCGTTTCAAACGCATTGGACCAAACCCCGCTTCTGCCTTTCGAACGGATTATCGCTCCAGACGACTGGTTGGCCGGTATTGGTATTGGTCGCAACAACCTGTCGGATGGCTTTACGTCGATAAATGGTGAAGATCTGTTCAACATCGTTGCAGGTGATCCGGAACTTTCGATCACAGTTAACAATCAGGAAACGCGGTCAGCCGCATTTGAGAATTTGGCTGTTTACTTCAAGACCAATTTTTCGTTCCTTGATGATCGCCTGACGGGTGATGTCGGCCTTCGCTATGTTGAGACAACAGTTGAGACAGAAGGTTTTGCGGGTATCAATACCTTCAACGAATCGTTCGGTCGAAACCAGCGGATCCAAGACGTCCGCATCTTGCGGGCTCTGTCTGATACATCACTGCCAGCCTGTCCAGATACGTTCAACTATCCAGGCGGCGAAGTTACTCAGGGTGATATCTATCGCTACAGCAGGGTTGATGGAACAGGCGTCGATACGCAAGGCACATTGACCTTCCTCGACGATACTCGGATCCCTGATGTTGGTCCTTGCCACGAGCCTATCCTGGCGAGCTTTGCAGCGTTCGCGGCGGGTAATCGTACAATCCTGCGTCGCTGGAACAATACCTTCTTCACGAACAATGATTTCTTCGTGTTTGATGATGATCCAAGCAATGGTGAAGGCTTTGTCACTACAGATGCAGCTGGACTGTCTCTGACAAGCACCAACAATACGATCCAAACCTTCCCTTCAACAGGTGCGCATGAGTACAATATTCTGCTGCCAAGCATGAACTTGAACTATGCGTTCAACGATGAGTGGGTAGGCCGGTTCGCGGCCTCTAAAACGATGACGCGCCCGCAAATTGACTCGCTGCGTCCTGGTTTCTCTGTCAGCGAAGCAGGTTGGGGTAACCCAGCAACGCGTCTCAGCAGAATCAGCCTGTTCAACACCCAGCTCGAGCCGCTTGAGTCGAAGAACCTTGACGTATCACTCGAGTGGTACTTCGAAAAAGATGCACTTCTCTCTGTTGGTCTCTTCTATAAAGACATCAAAAATCTGGAAGAGTCGGAAGAGCAGCAGGTTTATCTTTCTGATCTTCGGACGGCGCTTCAGAACGGCGATGACATAACTACCGATGGTTTGATCCTGACTGAAGATCAGATTACGCTGGACAATTGTTATGCTGCGATCCTTGGTGAGTGGCAGTTGAACTATAACCCGGCCTTTATTGAGGAGATGATCTTCGGTACTGACCCAACGGCCCTCTGTGCACGTTTCCAGGCTCAGCAAGTTCGCAACGCGGCTGGTGCAGAAATTCTGGGTGCAGAATTTAACTACAGCCAGAACTTCACATCGCTTCCGGGCATCTGGGGCGGTCTGGGTATCACGGCGAACTATACCTATCAGGACAGCTCTTTCGAAAAAGAAGAGTCGGCACTGGCTCCGGGTGAAATTCTGCCAAGCTTCCCAATTACGCGTACACCGGAGCATTCCTATAACATCACCGGCTATTGGCAGCAGGACGGACACCAAATGCGTCTAGCTTATGGTGGTGCATCGGATGTGCTGCTCAATCGCGCATTTGGTCTCGGTGCTCTGTGGGAAGAGGGGCGTGAAACGCTCGACTTCTCCGCGGCTTATAAAGTCAACGATAATATCACCCTGACATTTGATGCTGCGAATATGCTCGACCAACCAGTCCGCACTTACTTCACCAGCCGAAGCATCAGGCTACCAGAAAGTGCAACGGGTGGTGGTACCACGCTCACGCCATTCGACGAAGGTAGCCCATTGGAAGATGGCGCTTACAAAGGCCGAACGGTACAGGAGTACAATACCGGTAGCATCTTCCGTTTGGGGATCCGAGCTGAGTTCTAGGCTCCGGAAAGTATAATTCCCTCAAAACAATGTCTGCGGCCACGTCGGTGGCCGTAGACTTTTTTTCAAACTTGAGGTAAAAGGACTACGTTCTTCTCCTCGGCTGCAAACTCACGTGTACCCGAGCAGGGCTCTTAATCCGGGCGCGCTATAGTTCAGTATTTGCTTTTGAATTTCTGGCAATTCTCTGGGAAATTCGAAGACGGGATTTCTGACATCGATATTCTCTCGCGCAGTCCCACTCTGTTTAGGGTCAGCACCAATTTTGACACGCTCTCTCCAGTTTGCGGGCTTTTCAATGCCGCAAGCATCAAAAAGCTTAGAAAAATACTGATCAGCGGCGTCAGTTTCCAAGTCTTTGACATGGCTAAGTAGGTCTTCATAACGCACCATGTGCGCTCCGGTTCCCATCCAGGCTATTGCAAATAGGTTGTATTGATCTCGCATTGGTGGAGATTTTTGATGGATGCCGACGATCATCAAGTTGAGCAGATCATTTACTGATAGACCGCCATTTTTAATGTGGTCAAAATTACTCGAAAACTGGTCTGAAACAAAAAATCGAGCTTGAGCCATCACCCAGTTATATGGGTCACGGACTAGGAAGACTTTTCTTGTTTTATTTGCCAACATTGCGGATTTGTCAGTATACAGAAGGTGCGCTGAAAATAGGTAATTTCTCTGTGGGTCAAACGCTGCCATATGTTTCGAAATATTTGGCCACTGTATAAAGTCATCCTTGTACTGCTGTTGCACAGGGACAAACATCCGTAGGATATTACGCAATAAGTGCGATCCACTTTTGGGAATGCTATTTAGGAAAATTGGCTTTGTAAGCTGCTTCTGTTCAAACTTGGCGTTCTCTTGATCGAGAGTATCAGGACTTAAAAAGACTTCTGGCATTTGAAGCTCCGGTGTTCAGGATCGGCATTTTGGGTATCATTATACGAGTGTGGTTAGGATTGCCATTAGGCATTACTCGGCTACTTACACTATGCCTTCTAGCATGACTTTTACGTACATTTTTCTGGGAAGTAACCCACCTTCTCAAGCGCTGTATTTGTCCATCAAAACAGGTTGCTAATGTGTTGGACTGGCGCGATATTGATGTGTCGATATTACTCACAAAAAGAGACATATAAATAGCTATTGTGAGGTGTCAGACACGGAGGGTTCGTAGGTGAGCAATACGCGGATAAGCAAGATTGTTATCGTTGGCGGTGGCACAGCCGGATGGATGTCGGCTGCATTGTTGTCAAAGTATCTGCCTATTCCCGATTCTCAGATCACATTGGTTGAGTCAGAAGCGATCGGAACTATTGGTGTTGGCGAGGCCACAATACCTCACATAGGCAACTTCAACCAAATGTTGGGTATCGATGAGGCGACCTTTATTCGGGAAACTCAGGCGACATTCAAACTTGGTATTGAATTCGTTGATTGGGGCGCGCTTGGTGAGCGCTATATTCACCCGTTTGGTGAATATGGTATCGAAATGGACTATTTGCCGTTTCACCATTTTTGGGGCCGGCTGAGAGCTTCTGGCAATAATACTCCTCTTGCTGATTATTGTTTGAATATAGTTGCAGCGCGTTCTGGAAAGTTCATGCGCCCAATCGAAGACCCTACCTCGCTCGCCTCTCGAATCCCATACGCCTACCATCTGGATGCAACACTATATGCGGGCTTTTTGCGTCGCTTTGCTGAGCGGCACGGCGTGAAAAGGATTGAAGGGAAGGTTGTTGGAACGGCTTTGCAATCCGACACGGGCCATATTGAGCATGTCGAGCTTGAGTCTGGTGATCAGATTGAGGGCGATTTATTTATAGATTGTAGCGGGTTTCGCGGCATCCTAATTGAAGGCGCCTTAGAGGCTGGCTATGAAGACTGGACTGATGTGTTGCCAATGGACCGAGCCGTTGCGGTCCAGTCCAGCACCGTTGAGCCACCTAAGCCCTACACAATAGCAACAGCACGCGCAGCGGGGTGGACGTGGCGTATTCCACTTCAACATAGGGTTGGTAATGGGCACGTTTATTCGAGCCAGTTTATGGACCAAGAAACAGCAACACAAATCTTACTTTCGAATATTGATGGTGAGCCGCTAGCGGATCCCAAACAGCTCAGGTTTACAACCGGGCGCCGGAAGACATTCTGGAAAGGCAATTGCATAGCACTTGGCTTGTCAGCTGGTTTCCTTGAGCCACTGGAATCGACATCGATCCACCTTATTCAAGACGCCATAACGCGGTTGGTGGCCTTTATGCCTGATCGATCATTTAGTCCGCGTAATGCAAAAGAGTATAATCGTATCATGGGGTTATCCTATGAGAGGATACGCGATTTCATCTTGCTGCACTACGTTGCAACGCGCCGAGATGATACGCCGTTTTGGCAGTATATGCGAAACCTCAAAATCCCAGAAATTATGGCCCATCGCATGGATTTGCTGCGTCGGTCTGGTCACCATGCTCACTACGAGCAGGATCTATTCAAGCTTGATAGCTGGATAGCTGTCATGGAAGGGCAAGGCCTTGCGCCGCAAGGTTATAATCCGGTCGCAGATGGGAAAAAACTCAGTGAGCTAAACCAAACTATGGAGCAGTTACGCCATGCAGTTTCTGAAATTGTGCGGCAAATGCCAACGCACCAGCAGTATATAGACCATTATTGTAAAGCAGCTCAACCAGTGAGCTAAACCAGCCTTAGGGTGGAGGACTTTCGAATGTTAAATTCGATGTCTAAAGTGCAATCTGCTCGTGTGTTTGTACCATCGTCTTTCAGACGAATAGCCATGGCTTTGGCAATTTTACCTATTGGCGGTGAGAGGGAGGTAATCCCGCCGGCGAGCCAACGAAAATGACTCGGGTCTCCGTATCCAATAAAAGCCAAGTCCTCAGGGAACCTAAGGCCTTCTTCAAGCGCTCTGTCTAAAGCACCGCGCGTAACTTCAAAGCCACCGCACACAACCGCTGTTGGACGATTCGGTGCGGCAATTAGTGTGCTCAACGTATTGTACCCATGCCGGTAGCTGGGAGTATCCAGAAACAGTAGTGATGCGTCCCGGTCGATGCTAAAGCTTTTAAGCGCAGCGCTATGGCCAGCTTCTCGCATGCGGCCTGAGGAAAAATTATCACTCGCCCCGATATAGGCTAATCGCCGGTGCCCTTGCGAGAGAAGATGTGTCGTGGCTCGGTAAATGGCATCTGTCTCATTGAGCATGACGCTGCAGGCAACCCTTTCACCGAAACCGGTTCGTATCAATTCAATCACTTGCATTGGTGATTTTTCGCCTATCATGCTCGTCCCGCCAGGCGCAGGCACGAGTATAACATTAGCTGCCTGTAAAGCTTCGAGGCGCGATATTGCGACGGCTTCACGTGAAGCATCGTCGCTGGTGAGGTGGATTACCAAGTTCATACCAGCGTCAGCGCAATGACCTTCCAACGCACTTGCCAAGCGGGCGTAGAACTCATTTTCCAAGTTCGGTAATAGCAAGCCTACTATGGGTGTAGCGCTCCCACGCATGGCCCGAGCAGCAGCGCTACCAACATAACCTAACTCTTCTGCACACGCCCTCACTGCTGCCATCGTTTTCAAACTCACGTTTGCCTCACCGCGCAACGCACGGGAAACGGTCATATGAGAAATGCCGAGAGTTTTGGCGATCGTTTTAATACTGGCAGGGCGGTTTGTCATTGCGTTTACTTGCGTTTAGGCGGTCGATGTAGAAATGATTGTTCTCATTCGTTCTTGATTGTTGACAATGCACAGGCTGGAAGTGCTGTTCACGTGAACATATGCTAGGGAGTTATATGTGTCAGCTTTGGAATCCGTCCAATGAAATAAACGGAACCAGGCTTGTTATGTATGAGTTGCTTGTATTCAAGGATCGTTTCCGAGTTGCTTTCTCGAATGCCGTGATGCATAATTGCAAACAATCAACAATAGTGAATGGGCGTTAGACTGGGCTTGCTGAGTATTTTCTTGATCCTCCATTACAAGACGGTTCCTTTTTGAACTTGCCTTCATATGAGTTCTGAAAGTTTACCGAGCCAGTTTGCTGCTCATCGCAGTATCCGTCTAAAGAGAGGACCAAAATGTTAGCTGCGAGATCATTTGCCATACTATTTTCTATCATCCTGAGTGGGTGCATAACGAGTAATTCGCAACAGACCGACACACCGATCACTTTTGTAAATATTACTGATGAAGTAGGTTTGCAGAGCGAGGCGACGTGGAAGTATGGCGGACCAGTGATCGCCGATTTGGATAATAACGGCCGTTATGATCTTGTTTTAGGAAATCACCATGTTGAGCCGCTTCAGCTGTTTTGGACTGAAGAGGATGGCGCGCTTCGTGCCCATGAAACAACATTGCGGGCAGGCGATGTGCATGGAATAGCAGCCGGAGATTATGACTTGGATGGTGACGCTGACCTGATTGTTTCGGTAGGAGGTGGAAACGGCACGACGCCAAGCCCGCCTCGTCTGCTCCGCAATGACGAAGGCGATTTCGTTGATGTGACAGAACAGGCCGGAATTGCAGGAATGGGCGCGCGTGGCCGCTCAGTGCGATGGGTTGATCTGGACGCAGATGGGGATTTGGATCTGCTGCAGGTGGCTGCGCGGCAACTGCCTGGCGAGACCGGGCCACGTAACATTCTGTTTGAAAATCTTGGCGATGGAAAATTTGTCTATCGTCCGAGTGACGGGTTTGAGCAAGTTGAAGCCGAACGCGTTTTGATCACTGATATTAATAACGATTCAGCAGCAGATCTCGTTCTGTTTGAACCCTTGTCTGTTTGGATTGGGGGTAACGACTTCTCGTTCACAGATGAAAGTGAAACAATTCTTCCGATTGACGCTGATGCCCGGGAGTTAGCGATGGCTGTAGCTGCCATCGACTTTGATAATGACGGTGATCGCGATCTCTATGTTGCCCGCGGTTACACTTATTATCAGACCGCGAACAACGCGCTATCATTTGACCCTGAGGCGCGACGTGTCGATTTGCGGGATGAGGGAAATAAAGGACATGACGGCATGTCCTTTGTCGCGAATGGTGCAGTGGAGCTTAGCGGTTTTTGGCATTGGCCACGTGGCAAAGACATTACGCTTCCAGTGTTTTTGGGGGCAGCCAAGACAGCAATATCAACACCTTCAGATAAAAAAGCCGTGCAGCCTTCGGATGCTAATGGGTTCCCAACAGACTTGGACCAAAGTGGCTGGTATCTGGGACATTTAGGGGACGGAAATTGGCGTCTGGAATGGTATCTTGAAGATAATCTTGCATGGGATATCCGTGCATCGATCGTAGGTGTTGACGAGATTAATCCCGATTGGGAGCCATTGGCTTACAATGACGTGCCAGATCTACTTTTGCGCAACCAGGATGGTCTGTTTATCGATGCATCAGAATTATTACCACCTGAGACACACCACAGCAATTGGGGCGTAACGCATGGTGATTTTGATAATGACGGATTTGAAGATCTGTTTGTTTATCGGTTTGGTGAGCTCAGTAAGAGAGTTCCAGATGTCCTCATGATCAATCAGGGAGGACAGGGGTTTAGAGCTGTTCTCGACCATGGCGCAAATGTTCTTGGGATCGAGGCGCATGGAGACATGGGGGCAGCGTACGATCATGATCTTGACGGCGGTGTAGATATCCTAAGCGGTGACGACAATCATGGGCGCTGGCATCTTTACCGGAACACGACTGACAACTTGGATGTCGGTAACTACCTACTGGTCCATGTTGGATACACAGAAGATGGGCTTGATCCGATGCATGCGGAAGTTCGCATTGAAGCGCCAGACAGCACGATGCAGACGAAGCATGTTAGTTCTGCCGGCGCTGTTCATTCGCAGAGCTTGCTGAATATGGTGCACTTTGGCGCTGGCACGCATCGTGAGGATTTAATCGTGACTGTTCGGTGGCGGGACGGGACAACTGTGGTCAAATCCAATGTACAGGCTAATCAGATTATTGAGATTGGCACCCACCCTAAATAGCCAAAGCAGCCCGTTTGGTTTCCGGCGTAAAATGCGTCACGCGTCGTTAATCGAAACAATCAAACGCTCATACCCTACGTGCCGACGTAAGGTACCGAAATCTTCAAATTTCGCGACTTCGTCCACTATCGATAGTGATAGTGGGCGCTTCGCTAAGCTTCGAATAAGACCTCGCAGTATCGCTCTGGCTTGCGCTGCACCGAGGCAAGCATGGTGGCCGCTGCCAAAACCAATGTGAGGATTAGGGGATCGCTTCAGGTCGATCTGCTCTGGGTTTTCGAACACAGCATCATCATAGTTTGCTGCTGCCCAGCATAGTGAAACCCGTGTATCGGGCTGGACCTTCATTGGTCCGAGTTTTGTACCCGCAGGGCATACCCGTCCGATATGTGTCAGCGGTGAGATTGCGCGCACGAACTCTTCTGTCGCTAGATTGATTTGCTGCTGATCTCCGGCGATGTCGCGTAAGGCTCGAGTATCTTTTGCGAAGTAGCCAATAATGAAGCTAATCGAATTGATAATCGTGTCCCGTCCACCAGCGAATACGAGATTGGCGACGCCAAGAACTTCATCGTCGGATAATGGCCGATCGTCGATTCTCGATCTCGCCAATACGCCGAAAAAGTCTTCTCCTTCAGGAGAGGAGCGCGCGCGATCAAGCTGTGCCCGAATATATCGCTCAAGAACTGAGCCGTTTTGTGCACTGTCGCCCCCATCATGAAACACGTGTGTGCCCCAACTTATCCACGTTGCTGCCTCTGACTCAGGCATTCCGAGCAAGTAAGCGAGCGCACGCGATTGCAGCGGGAGCGCAAATTCCCTGACGATTTCAATTTGCTGCCTTGAAATGGCATCTTCGATCATTTCATCGATCAAAGCGTCCAGGCGTTCAATATAAGATGATTGTCGGGGTTTTGTGAAAAAGGGCTCGACAAGCGCTCGAAATTTCTTGTGCTGGGGAGGGTCCAACTCAATTGGAAGCTGCCGCACCGTGCGCATACTTTCCTCGGATGGTATAGGTACGCGAAACGGCGCATCTGAACTGAAGGTGCGCCAATCCTTTGCTGCTTCACGAACAGAGCGATAATTTAGGATTAACGGGATTGTCTCCTCGCCAAACTCCGCGACAAAAATGCCATCACGCTGTCTATCGGCTTTGAAAATATCTTTGAGCTTGGAGCGAGTCATGTCGGGTCTTTTTACAAGAGGGTTTTACGAATAGCCCGCGCGTATCTTTATTGTCCTGAACAATAGACTGCCCGTATCGATGCGTATTGCGACTGGCGGTAATACTGGTTCACCGCCAATCGCATTTTCGCATCCATAATACTCGACAACCTTAACGCCATTCAGCCAGTGCTCCACGCCGCTATCCTTCACGCTAATGCCAACCCGTCGCCAGGCATCCTCATAGAGGACCCGTTTGGGGCGGCCGACTTCGGATAGGTTCTCAGCAGTAATTTTGTCGGTAAGTGACCCCATAAGGTTTGGGTCCGTCGTTGATCGTTCTTCAAGTGAACGGTCGTCAAAGATACGATATGATTCCACACATGTTTGTAGCTGCCCGGCAGCGTTCTTTGTCGTCACAGGATAAAGGATTTCGCCTGATGTTCCGGGCTGCATCTGCATGTCTGCGATAAGATGATATGGTGCTTCTGGAACTGGGATCATGGCGGCAGAAGAGCCATTGCTTGCTGTGACCTCCATTACATTTACTGTCCAGACCTCAGCGTTGATCGGGTTTTGAACATATTCAAGCCGCCAGTTCGAAGCATCCTCAATGCGGTCTCGTGCGAGTTCCCATCCTTGCGCTTCTTCAGCCGGGCTTAGTCTGTCGATGAGGTGGCTGTTGGAGTCTGCCTTTCGGTTATCGGCAGAATAGTCATTTGCCTCAGGCGTTTCCAATATTCGAATATTACGCCAGCGCGTTTCGGAGCCAGCGGCATCAGGATTTGCTCCAATGCTATGAATCTGCAATCCAATGTGACCGCGGTGCAAATATTGGTCAAATAGGTAAGCGCATAGTGTGCCATTAACGAATGTGCGCATCTGCTCGCCTTTGGCTTCGATGCGCAGCGTATTCCAACCATCTTTGTTCCATGCGGCGACGCATTCAGGATTATTGATCGGAGCGTGCTGCCACGTGCCGACGCCCTCGAAGTAGATGCCGCCAGTCCATTGACGCTCTGATGGATCTACCTCGAGCTGGTAGCCAGTTAGACCAGTATAAAAAGGCGCATTAGTTCCAGAACGAAATTGAACACCTGAGTTTTGCCCTGCCGCATTGTTCATTTCCAGCTCAAGAATGAAATCGCCATACTGGTTGACAGTTGTCAGATACCGGGTCGGGATATCCACGGCTGTGGCACCAATGATCTCGCCATTACGAACCTCGTAGGGCAGGTCACCATGATGCACGAACCACCCATCAAGGGTTTCGCCATCGAAGAGTGTGGTCCAGCGATCATGATCCGCCTCGGACGTTTCAGATATCGTGGCACATGCCGTTAGACCTATAACCAGTAACAATCCCAGCAACGCTGTGGTTTTCACTAGATTACCCCCTCTCTCATAAGCTGCGAGGCGTGATCTGCAGCGCGGGCCGTCATCGCCATATAGGTCAATGACGGGTTCTGAGTCGCGGCCGAGGACATACATGCACCGTCTGTTACGAACAGGTTGGGTACGTCATGGGCCTGGCACCATTTGTTGAGAACAGACCCGGCAGGATCATCGCCCATACAAGCCCCGCCCATTTCGTGGACTCTTGTGCCAACCGCGATGTGACTATCTGGGTCTGGATCGTCTCGCCGCACATTGATGCACCCACCAGCGATCAGCATTTCCTCCGCGTCTTTTGCGGCTTGCGCGAGCATTTTGTGCTCATTTTCTCGTCCATAGGCATCAATATGCAAAATGGGGATTCCCCAATTATCGGTTTTAGTCGGGTGCAGGCTCAACTGATTGTCGTAATAGGGAAGCATTTCGCAGAACGCGCCAATACCAAATCGCCAGGGTAAGGCTGTTCCAACAGCTGACTTGGCGCTTACGCCAAACCCAGCACTTGTCCCGGTATGTTGCTGACGCGGACGGTTTGCACCATAGCCTTGGTAGCCATACCCGCGAACAAAATCGACATCGCTGGATTTCTCCTGCCTGAAATTGGGAATGTAGATACCGGTTGGGCGCCGGCCAAATGAGTAGCGGTCCTCAAACCCGGGCACGGTGCCACCAGCGCCAGCACCACCAAAATGATCCATGATAAAATGGCCAAGCATACCGCTTGAATTACCCAAACCATGTGGATGTGTTTCCGACCTTGAGTTCATCAAAATCTGGACGGAGCCAAAGGCCGATGCGCATAAGAAGACAACCCGGGCTTTGTAAGATGTCTTTTCCTTTGTGTCGTGGTCGACAGCGGTCACGCCTGTCGCCCGCCCGGTCGCCGCATCATGGTCCACCGATGCGACAACTGCGTCTGTAACAATGGTCAGATTACCTGTGCGACGCGCGGCGGGAAGGGTTGATGACAAAGAACAAAAATAGGCACCAAAAGAGCAACCTTGCGAACACTGGTTTCGTGCCTGGCAAGGCCCTCGACCGAGTTCAGCGTGAACTTCCTTGGTTTCCGAAAGGTTCGCACATCGACCAATAATAATAGGCCGATCCGGACGATTCTCTTTTAGATTATTGGCGACGAATTGCTCAGCGCAACTCATATCCCAGGGCTTTAGAAAGTTTTCACCATCGGGAAGGACATCGAGGCCATCTCTTGCGCCGGAAATACCCGCAAACTCTTCGACATAGTCATACCATGGCGCTAGATCGTCATAGCCAATAGGCCATGGTATCCCATGCCCATCTTTGGCATTGGCTTCAAAGTCCTTTGGTCCCCAGCGATAAGATTGCCGCCCCCATGTAATTGAGCGCCCGCCGAGTTGATAACCTCGAGCCCACATGGCGGGCCGGTCATCAGGGTTGGAGTAGGGGTATTCTTTCTCATCAACGAAGAATTGTGCCACGTGTGACCAATAGGGGTAGGATTTCTCTTTAAGGTCGCGATATCGCCCTTCGACATCATAAATCTCGGGCATCAGTGCGCGGTTATAAAGGTCCCAAGGCGCCATCATATCTGTGTACTCAGGGTCTGGGTGCTCTAGATTTCGACCACGCTCAAGTACGAGAGTTTTGAATCCCTTTTCGCAAAATTCTTTTGCCGCCCAGCCGCCGGTTATTCCAGAGCCAACAATAATGACATCAAACTCATCGGCCATAAGCACGCTCCTCCATCAGGGCTTCATATTCTTCTAAGGTCAGGTTCCCTTGATACCCACCGGGAATTGGGACGTGATCAGCGCTGCCTTCCTCTGATGTATAGAACACTCGAAAAATGAGTTCTTTCATGCGTTTATAATCTTCGGCATCATCCGGCGGTGTCTCTGAGAATGCGGCTGTGTCAATCGCTTCAATCAAAGCCACCCGTTCTGTAGGCATCAGGCTGGTATAAAATGCACCATGATTAGCATTGGCATTAGCATCTAGTGCTGCCAGAGCGCGTTTGAATTGTGCACGCGTGGGCTCAATAGCCCATGTCAGCATCAGGCCATCAACAACAGCAGCAACCTCAGCATCTGCCGCGCCGGGTGTATCAGTGCGCGGTATCATGATCTCTGCGATATCATTGAGACGGGTAAGCTCGCTGGCTTTGAAAAACTGGCCGTCTGTATCAAAGTGCACAATGCCCGTGTCGGGCGCCGAACAGCCCGTCAAATGTAGCGCTGTCACTGTCACAAGTGCGCCGCCGAGCATGAAGCGTCGTGTAAATTTTAAGTCACTCAATTATCCGCCCTCCTTTGTTTATGCCGACAATTTGCGTGCTCCAGTCATGATAGGAGCGATAATTTCCGCGCATCCAAAGGACCACGCGTTCGTCTGCCTGCCAATCCGGAATGATGGACCGCCGGGCGCTGCAGTATCAACAATTGCTCTTGGATCTTGAAACCAACACCTCGCTCCATTTGGAAATTCGCTCGAGCCACTCAGTTGAAACAGCTCGCCGGCGATGTAGTTCGCATCGAATTGGGCTTGTTCCGAAGCCAATGGGGTTTGTGTGCATGAGATAGAGGCTGCGAATGCAAGGGCAGATATTGTTGCAAATATTGATCTTGGAAATTTCTGCGCCGGTACTCTCATAGGCTTTTAGGCTCCCGGCACGTGACGCTTGATCGTCATTCCAGCAAGTGTCAATTGTTAACAATGAGTATGATTTGGTCAAGGACAACTGCAGGATAGTTAATCGCCATCAGCTGAAGTCGGCAGGCATTTAATCCAAGGGCCTGATTCCAACTTGTAAATTGTTGACAAAAAATACGTGACCGAACTTGATCACTTGTGTATGCTTTCCGGATCAACTGCGTGCCAAGCGCGACTAAAGACGAGTTAAATGTCTACCGGGAGAATAAATATGATCCATCGCATCGTACGACCCACACTTCAGATGCTCTTGAGCGGATCAACCGCTATCGTCTTGACGGCATGCTCGCAGACTGTGCCGACTGCCAGTACCCCTGATGCCGCTTTGCCGATTGTTACAAGTGGCGCACAAGTTTTGCCTGATGAGATCATGCTAGCCGACTTTGAAGACGGCGCAATTCCTGAGTTTGTGAAGGTAAATAACGGCACAGCTGAGGTCGTTGCTAGTGCAGACGGTGGCAAAGCTCTGAAGGTAACGCTTAACTCCAAAATCCATTGGAGCGCCGGACTTGTTTTGCTTCCCGATGAAGCTTGGGATTGGAGCAAGTACAAGGACTTTAATTTCGCGTTTGATGTATCCGGGACCGGAAGCGAGTCTGTCCAGATCGACTTGAATATGAGCGACATTAGCGGCGATGCCTATACGCGCGGCTTTGTTATCCCCGTCGGCCCGGCAACAACGGTCTACGGCAAAATGGACGGCCACGATCAGACACAAGACGACGGGACAGCGATCAACGACTTCAATTTCCCATCTGGCCTGCGCGCCAATCCTGAGACATGGGATGGCGATGACCGCCAAGTTTATTCCTTCTGGGGGACAAAGAAGCTGAATCTCGAAGGAATCACGCAAGTTGCGCTTGCAGTCTCCGGTAATCTGTCAGACCGCGAGTTTACGATTGATAATATCCGTCTGCGCCCAAACCCGGAAAAGGATCCGAACTTCCTGGTCGGCATTCTCGACAAATTCGGCCAGAACGCAAAAGCTGAGTATGCAACTAAAGTCAGCACCGATGAAGAGTTGCAGGCGATTGCTTCGGCGGAAATGGCATTGCTTAAGGGCGAACCACTTGAAGGCCGCAGCCAGTTCCATGGCTGGAAAGATGGTCCGAGATTCGAAGCTACCGGGAACTTCCGGACGCAGAAAGTCAATGGAAATTGGTGGCTGGTTGACCCTGAAGGGTATCTCTATTTTTCAACCGGTATCGACATTATCCGCCTTTCTAATTCCTCCACTGTAACCGGGTATGATTTCGATCATGACCTGATCGGTGAGCGGGATGTGAATGAGATCATTTCAGAGGATGATCAGCCGTTGAATCGCGTGCCGGATGAGGCAATTCCAACGCGCGAACTAAAGTCGGACATGCGCGCCAATATGTTTGAATGGCTGCCTGAGTATGATGATCCACTTGGCAATCACTTTGGCTATCGCCGCGATATGATCGCTGGCCCGCTCAAGCGCGGCGAAACGTTCAGCTTCTACAGTGCAAACTTGGAACGCCGTTACGGCGAGACCTATGAAAAGTCTTACATGGACACCTGGCGCGATGTAACCATTAAGCGGATGATCGACTGGGGCTATACCTCGCTCGGCAATTGGGCAGAGCCTGAATATTACGAAAACACGCGCATTCCATTCATCGCCTTTGCTGACATCAATGGAGAGTTTGGAACACTGACCAGCGGGTTTGATCTCTGGCATCCACTGCCTGATCCGTTCGATCCGGTGTTTTATGATCGCGCGCTGATCTCAGCTGAATTCGTCAAGGATCAGATCCAATCTTCCCCTTGGTGCATGGGTATTTTCTACGATAATGAGCAGAGCTTTGGTCGCCCGGATAGCGACGAACTGTATTTTGGAATCGTGCTGAACACGTTGAAAGAAAGCGCTGAAGAGAAACATGCAAAGGCTGCCTTCACGCAAATCCTAAAAGACAAGTATGAGACGATCGACGCGTTGAATGCCGCTTGGGCAACAGACATTGAGTCTTGGGACGTGTTTGCTGCAGGGGTTGATGAAGGCTTGACCACACCTGAGCAGCGTCAGGACTATTCCGACCTGCTCTACGCTTACGGTAAGCAGTATTTCTCTAGCATCCGTAAGGCAACAAAGTCTGTCATGCCAAACCATCTCTATCTTGGTGCGCGTATGGCGAGCTGGGGCCGTCCCGACGAGATTGTTCGCGCCGCTTCTGAGGAATCCGATATCTTGTCATTCAACCTGTATGAGGATGGTTACAAGCCGGAATATTGGGAAATTCTCGAAAAGGTTGATCGCCCCACCCTGATCGGGGAGTTCAGCTTTGGCGCTGATGATGCAGGCCATGAACATCCCGGTATTGTTATTGCGGCTGATCAGGAAGATCGAGGACGCAAGTTCAAGGACTATATGTATTCCTTCATTGAAGCGCCGCATTTTGTCGGCGTTCACATGTTCCAATACATGGATGGGCCCATCACGGGCCGGGCCTATGACGGCGAGAATTACAATACAGGCATCGTCTCTGTAACGGACATTCCTTACGCGCCTCTTGTGGAGGCCTCAAAAGAGGTCGGAGCGAACCTATATGAGCGGCGATATAATAGCGGCGCAGACGACTAAGTCTCATGCCTGTGTTGCCTTGGGGTTGTGAATACAAACTATGGGTATCAGCACCTGCATGATGGCCACGGTTTGGTTCATTCTCTGCCCGCCCACATGAAAAAAAGGTGCCAGCAAGCTTGAATTCGCTTGGTACCAAGATCACCGAGAGGATCATTACAATGATACCAAACGCACAAAGAAAAATACTATCTTCTCTGCTCTTGGCGGTATTGATGCCTGCTTGTAGTGGGGGCGGTGCGTCTTCGGCGCCTGCTCCGCTTCCTGCTCCGCCTCCGACAGCCACAGACACCACGCCGGCCCAGTTTAGCTTTGCCGATGCTGACGGCGCTGCTCTCGCAACTATTGTAGAGTCCGACGCGATCACCGTGTCTGGTATAAATGCCGCTGCCGATATTTCGGTCGTCGGCGGCGAATATGCAATTGGTTCTGGGGCATATTCGTCAACAGCCGGAACTGTAACAAACAGCGAAACAGTCAAAGTTCGTGGCAGCGCGGCAGCTACCTATGACACCGCTGTAGATATAGTTCTGACAATCGGGGGCGTGAGCGACACGTTTACAATCACGACAGGCGCGGCACCGGAGGTGACTGTGAGTGTAAATGTCGACATGAAGCACAGTGTCGGGGCGATCGAGACATTTGATCGTCAAAAGTTCATCACCTTGCATGCGTCCAACACGGATCAAGATTGGTTCGGCGGTAATAATCAAAGTCTCAATGCGCCCAACGCGATACCTGACTTGATGAGTGACTTTATGGACGGGTATGACGTCTATTTTGGCCGTGACACAGGTCAAATGCGGTTTCGCCTTAGTCAGCTCTCTGAAAGTCCCACTGCACCGGGTTTTGTCGATGGTGACGAAATGACGACCGGTGGGGGCAATGCGCGTTTCTCATATACAAATGATGCCAATGCAAACGCCGCGCTTAGCCGCGCGCATGAGGATCGCCAACAAGACGCAATTGTCGCTTCGCAGTTACACCCTTACTGGCCGGATGGGCAGGATACGGGGCAGGGCTGGGCGTTTTCACAGGCTGATACCGTGTCCGAGCCCTTTGGCACAGCGACAGGCGATTTCCTCGGACAGTATTTGCTGAAGTATTTCAATCGCGGTGCTGGCGACACATTCGGACAGCCAAAGCCACGCTATTTGGAAGTCATCAATGAACCGCTTTACGAGCTCGTCGATACGGCTGCGGTTCCGGTGGCATTCGACCTGGTCTTCCAATTTCACAAAGCTGTGGCCGATAAGGTGCGCGGCACTGTAGTCCCGTTTCCCGGAAATAATAGCGATGTGCTTATCGGCGGGTTCACAGTCGCTTTTCCAGACTTTGAGAAACGTGATTTCCAGCAATGGGCTGAGCGGCACAAACGCTTCATTGACCTGGTCGGTGCCGATATGGATTTCATATCAATCCATCTTTACGATTTTGCCGGCATTCAAACTGGCGGTACGACGCGGCAATTGTATCGAAAAGGAAGTAATGTCGAGGCGACCCTAGATTTGCTTGAGGCTTACACGACGCAAGCACTTGGCGCGCCAGCAAAGTTACTTGTTTCCGAGTATGGCGCGCGCATACATGTCATGGAAAATCAAGCCTGGTCGCCTGAGCGTGATGGCATCCAGATGCGTGGTATTGATGCGCTTCAAGTCCAGATGATGGAACGTCCAAACCTCATCCTTAAAGCCGTTCCGTTCAATGTTCTGAAGGCTGAATGGGGACGAACAACTGCGCCCTATCCATGGCGCCTTCTCAGGCAAGCTAAGGAAGAGGCTGGCCAATCTGGCGATGAGTGGGTCTATACCGATCTCGTAAAACATTATCAGTTGTGGGCGAATGTTGGCGGTACACGTATCGACACTTTTTCAACCGACCCAGATATACAGGTTGATGCCTATTTGGGCAGTGACCGGCTCCACCTGATCCTCAATAGTTTGGAATTCGAGGATACGCGCTTTGATTTGGAATTGTTGGCGCTTGGTGCTGCTGCGATCAATCAAGCGACAGCGCGTCACTTATATACCGACAGTAGTGGAAACCCTGTTCTTGAAGAGACGATTTTCAACGATCTTTCCGGCGTCGTCACGCTTGGTGCAGAAGCCACAATGATCATCGAGATCGAGCTTGATCAATCACTGACGCCCTCAGAAACGTCAGTTGAAGCCAAAGTATATTCACCAAGCATGACGGTGCCTATCTTGGCGTCTCAGCAACTCGATTTTTCCGTAGACGGTTTAAGCCTCGGAACTCAAGGAGAAGCTGTGCTGCGCTTGGGTATCGGCCGCGAGCATGGGCTGTCACTCACGCCAACGGTCGTGATAAATTCAACATCAGTTGCGGTGCCAACAGATTTCCGCGGCTATGATCAGAATTTGAACGGCACGGGCCGGGACAGCTTTTTTGGCGTGATTGAGATACCGGTACCGTACTCTGCTTTGCAGGCCAACAATACGGTGTCCGTAACCTTCCCAGATAGTGGCGGCCATGTTTCAACACTTGGCCTGCAAGTATTTGAGCACAGTAGGGCGGTTATTCGTCCGTAATTTTGTGCAAAATCCACATGGTCGATCATCTCGATCGAACTCAGCTCACACGTTACGCATTTAACGGTGTGGGTTGATGAGTTGGCTTACAATTTCGAGATTTTTGGTCAAAGGCACGAGGTTTTTCTCAAGAACCGAGCAGGTACGTCGTCGCAGTTACCATATCGCGCTGTGTATTAATGTTAAAAAAAGGGTCGATGCCCTCGGAGCTTCCAAACTCAACGGGCTTGGCACCGCAATGCTCTACCCAAGCATGCGCTGAATTTCCTCCTGATCCCAGAAATTGTTCCAATTTTTCCGAATGATCAGCACACCACAATCCAATGACAGGGTGCTTGCGGTCATTGCGTTCTGCAAAAGAGGGCACGCCAGCTGTATGTAGCCTGTCGATCAAATTTACGGGAAGGAATGGCGTATCAACTGAAACCGTCGCGACGGCCACATGCTTATTGCGTCTCGCCCAATTCATCGCAGCGTGGACGCCCGCTAGTGGCCCCAATCCTGACCCCAACTCATCTTGTATGTATTGCATATTTTTAGGTACTGAGAATTCTTGAGGAGCGTTGACCAGAATGGGGCCATCACTTTGCACAGATAGGCGATTATAAATGTGCTCGAGCAACGTTTTCGATGCGAGCTTCGCTTCTGCCTTCGGCGAGCCGAACCGCTTAGACCTGCCGCCAGCGAGTATGATGACAGGAATCGTTAGAGCATCTTGGTTAAGCTTTGCCATACTGTCCACTTACTCCACATATCGCGCACTGAGAACTTGAGTATCTTACTTGAGGCGAGTTTAAGTCAGTAGTCTGTAGGCGAACCAGCCTTCGTGCTAGCGGCAGAAATTAAAGTTGAGACCTCTGTCCAGCCCCCACTTTATGGGCCACTTTGAAGTAGGGTTTCCGGGACTGGTGGGCGCATGCCCAGGGCCTGATGCGGCCGAACACGATTGTATTGCCTGAGCCAGGTATTGATGACGGTTTGAGCCTGATCGAGCGAGGTAAACCACTCGGCATTCAGGATTTCACGGCGCAGCGTTCCATTGAAGCGTTCATTGTATCCATTCTCCCAAGGGCTACCGGGATAAATGCGCAGTGGCTTGATGCCGACTTTGCTCAACCAGTCTTGTAAGCCTGCAGCGATAAACTCGGGTCCATAGCACATTAGGAAGTTACTCGATTAGAGGTCATGGCTGCCCTCATGCCTTCCTTGCGGCATAGTTCAGCGACGCTCTCTTCACCGCGAAGACCATCCAGCACAATCCGGATCTTTTCTTCCGCGCTGTACTGCTTGCGCGTCTGGCGTTTGATATCTTTGACGATCCGTTCGCCGGACGTTGGTTTACCCTGTCTCATCTGTCTCTCCGTGAGATACAAGATGAGCGAAAACCCTCTCTTAGCACAGACCTAAATCTGAGACACAAGCGCTGACGTTAGACACCCTTCAAAAAAACACATGCCATCATGCATTTCTTCGATTACGTGGTCGAACTTCTTCCAGATGGTCTCAAAATCATTCATTTTAGTCCAAGTAATAATAAAGCCTAGCTTCTTCTATGGCGTATAGGCAAACATTACCAGCGGCCGTTTTTGGGTGCGGTTTCAACCGGTCATCGCAACACTTTAGTTTTGAGCAACTGG
>CAYGPE010000002.1:0-123269 GCA_964351695.1 uncultured Hyphomonas sp.
AACCAACCCATAAAGTGATTTGCGGGGTTTTCACACAGGCTCGACCCAAAGCAGACATTGCAAGAACAAGACCGTGCCGGGGCATTTAAGTGCGCGACAGCAAGTGAATGGTACCGGTGGTCGGGCTCGAACCGACACTCCCTTGCGGGAACGGGATTTTGAATCCCGCGCGTCTACCAATTCCACCACACCGGCATGTGTTCAGTAGTGCGACGCTTAAATAGAAATCGAGCAGAGATGACAAGTCTAATCCGCATTCGGGTTTTAGGCTTTTCGCGCGCGATAAAACCGTCTAACGGGGGCACATGACCGAGACCGTTACCGCACGCACGTTTCTACAATCGCTGGAACGGATGGCTGCTGAAGCGCAGACAGATGGTTTCACGCTGCGCCAGATCTTTGAACGCCTCGACGAGCGCGCTTTTGGCGCCGGGCTTTTCCTGCTCGCATTGCCGTGCGCCATCCCGTTTTTATATCTGGTACCGCAGCTCGTTTCGCTGCCGATGATGGCGCTGACCCTGCAAATGCTGGCTGGGCGCGAGGAACCGTGGCTGCCGGAGAAGTTTGGCCAGCGCAAAATCGACAAGGCTGGCCTGACGCGCATGTCGTCCTTCGGGCGTAAATGGTTTGGCTGGCTGGAAACAATTGCCCGCCCGCGCCTGACATGGCTGACGGGCAAACGCAGCGAGCGAGTGATCGCGCTATTCCTGACCGTGTTTTGCGCGTCGATCCTGTTGCCGATCCCGAGCACCAATACCGTGCCGGGGATTGGCGTTGCGATTGTCGCTTTTGGCCTGATGTCGCGCGACGGACTGTTGGTCATACTCGGCATGATTGTCGGCGCAGCATGGATCAGCTTACTGGTCATGGCCGCGCTGTTTGGCTTTGATGCCGCCACGGATTTGATTAAATCGCTGATTGGACGCTAAGGCTGCTCCTATCGGTCGCACGTGCGACGGTGACGCATGGACTTGCGCCGCAAGCCTCCTAAATTCAGGCACATTCTGAAAGCAGGATACCTGGCATCATGCTGACCCGTCTGGACCCTCTACTGAAAAGCTGGCGCTGGCCTGTCGTCGCCATGTTGGCCTCGCTCGCCATGCTGGCCGGGGCGCATACGTTTGAGCGCCTATTCTTTTTCTTGCCCTGCCCACTCTGTTTGCGTCAACGTGAAGTGTATTGGGCGATTGTAGCGATGGCGGTGACGGCTTTGGTACTGTGGCGACTGCGGCCCAATCCGCGTTTCCTGCGGGCGGTAAATGTCATGCTGGGACTGGTATTCCTGACCGGAACTGTGGTGGCGCTCTACCATGCGGGGGTTGAGTATCGCTGGTGGCCCGCGCCGTCTGGATGCGAGGCTATCGCTGTTGACATGACGAATGTCGACCTAACCGATCTGAATGCGCGGCAAGGCGTAGCGTCATGCCTGGATGATCCGTTTGGCGGCAAATATTTGCTGTCCATGGCGGGATGGAATGCGGTGATTTCTTTTGCGCTGTCCGTGTTTAGCTTCCGTGCTGCAGGCCTGAACCGGCGCAAGCTGCCAGCCCTAAACCCCGCCGAATGACCACCACGCCGCAACAAGGCTGAGCACCGCGCCAATGGTCGGCCAGAGGCGCAGTTTGCGATACCAGATCGGCATCTCGCCCGACATCAGATCAGCCAGATAGTGCAATGCTAACCCCGCAGCGAGGGCGAGAAACAGCAAGCCATGAGGCTGCCAGAACCATATGCTGGCAACCGCCCAGCTTATCAGCACACCTAGTATCGAAAGCACCAGCTCGCCAAAGCGCGGTTTATCGCGGCGTGTCATCTCTGCGCCCCAGCGCACACCGCCGAGAAAACCGAGAATGAGAGCGGCATAAATGATCAGGACATAGCCCGCCGATTGCGGGAATACGGGGTTGGAGGCTTGCCACGCCTCGTCGACACGCCAGGTCACCATACTGCCTGCCGCCGCCAGAAACGGGACAAGGCCAAGCGCGGTGAGCGCCAGCGGAGCTTGTGGAGTCTTTAATTTATACATCGCAATCTCCTGGGTTCATATTCATCACACGTCAATTTCACCATGTTATTAACACAGCCATGCCACGCCGCCTGATCTCGTTAATGATTGCCAGCTACGCGATCGCCTTTGCCTTTGGCGCAATGGCCGCGATCCGCTGGCCAAGCTTGATGATGTTTGCGGCGATTGTGCTTGAAAAAGACCCGCTTGAAGGGCTTGGCGCGGTTGACTGGCGTGAGCTTGGGATTGCCTATGGTGCGCCGTATTTTCTGTCGGCTTTGTGTTTCTATGCCTCGGCAATCAGTATTGGCAACAAAGTACGCGGCAGCCTGATCTGGTATGTCATGGGCTGCGCGGCAGGCTTTCCATGTGTGTTTCTGGTCGATTTCGAAACCGGATGGTGGCGCGACCCGAGCGCTGGCGAAGGCGCTGTAGCGGGCGCTGCGGCGGCGGCTGTACTTCTGGGAATTGCCGCCTGGAACCTGCGCCGACGTAAGCGCAAGCCAGAAGTGACGCCTGAACCCGCAGAGTCAGTTATCACTCAGCCGCAACTGGTGGTCGCCCCTGCCCCCGCGCCAAAACCAAAGTGTCGTAAACCGGTGCCTGCGGCCATTGCCCGGCAGCGCGCCCTTTTTGCTGCGGATGGACGCCGGATGCTGGAGCGTCAACGCCGCCGCGCGGCGCGCTGATATTAAGGCCGCCAAATATACGAATGTCACATTGCAATTAGCGCGATCCGCACTAGGTTGCGGCGCATTGCGAACAACAGTTGACACAGGCAAGATATCCCATGGCAGAGACCTATGACGTCGTCATCATCGGCGGCGGCCCCGGCGGCTATAATTGCGCGATCCGCGCCGGACAATTGGGTCTGAAAACGGCCTGTATCGAAATGGCCGACACTCTGGGCGGCACCTGCCTGAATGTCGGCTGCATCCCATCGAAAGCGCTGCTACATGCCTCTGAATTCTATCAGAGCGCCAAGACTGATTTTGCCAGCATGGGGATCAAGACAGGCAAGCTGGAGGTCGATCTCAGCCAGATGATGGCGCAGAAGGCAGACGCGGTGAAAGGCCTGACGCAAGGCGTTGCGTTTCTGCTTAAGAAGAACAAAGTCGATCATATTCAGGGCAAGGGTAAAATCACTGGGCCCGGAAAAGTCGACGTGACCGGCAAGGATGGAAAAACCCAGACGCTTAGCGCGAAGCATATTGTTATCGCGACAGGCTCAGAGCCGACGCCACTGCCGGGCATTGAGATTGATGAGAAGCGTATCGTGACGAATACGGGCGCACTTAGCCTTAACGCTATTCCAAAAAAACTGGTGCTGATCGGCGCAGGCGTCATTGGTCTGGAAATGGGTCAAGTCTGGTCACGCCTCGGATCGGACGTCACCGTGATCGAATATCTCGACCGTATCCTGCCGGGGACCGATAATGAGGTCGCCAAGGAAGCGCAGAAAATCTTCAAGAAGCAGGGCCTGACGTTCAAGCTCGGGACAAAAGTAACCAGCGTTGAGAAATTGAAGACCAAATTGAAGATTACCGCCGAACCTGCCGCAGGCGGCGAACCTGAAACGCTTGACGCTGATGTCGTGATCGTGGCGATTGGCCGCCGGCCCTATACTGAAGGGCTGGGTCTTGAGAGCGTTGGCGGCAAGACAGACAAACGCGGCGTCATCGAGACGACAGAGCATTTCAAAGTCGCTGCTGGTGTCTGGGCCATTGGGGACTGTATTCACGGACCAATGCTAGCGCACAAGGCCGAAGATGATGGGGCGGCTGTGGCTGAACTGATCGCCGGAAAAGCCGGACACGTTGATTACAATCTGGTGCCGGGTGTTGTGTACACGAAACCGGAAATTGCCACTGTCGGTCAAACTGAAGAACAGCTGAAAGAGGCTGGCATCAAATACAAGAAGGGCAAGTTCCCCTTCATGGCCAACTCACGGGCACGGACAAATCACGAAACCGACGGCTTCGTGAAAATTCTCGCTGAAGAAGGTACAGACCGCATTCTTGGCGCACATATGATTGGTGTCGGGGTCGGCGAAATGATTGGTGAGATTTGTGTCGCGATGGAGTTTGGCGCTGCTTCTGAAGATGTGGCGCGTACCAGCCACGCTCACCCAACTCTATCAGAAGCCATACGTCAGGCGGCGATGGGCGTCGAAGGCTGGACGATGCAAATGTAATCTGGCGTCAGGCCTCTGCCCGGCCCCCGCGCTGGGCCAACCAAACGCCCGTCAGGATCAGCACGAAAGCCAAAATGGCGTCCCAGCCATGCACCTCCTTGAAGGCAATATAGCCAATAAGCGCCGAGATGATCGGGATTGTATAGCCGGTTAGCGACAGGAAGGTCGCGCTAGTGCGCTGGATCAGGACCATATAAAGCGCCGATGCGAGTGCTGTCGGCACGAGCGCGAGGCCAATCACGCCGATTATGGCGCTGGTGGAGGGCGTCAGAGCCTGCCAATCAGTTCCAATAAGGGCGGGCCATGTCGCCGCCGCGCCGAAGCCAACGAACCCCGCTGCAAAAACTAGCGGCGGAATATGCCGCGCATATCGCGCTATGATCGACGAGCTGGCATAAAAAAGGGTCGCAAGAAGGCACATGGCCTGCGCGATTACGCTGGCAGATTTTAGCGAGGCCATAGCGTCCGGGAGCAACAAGACAGCAACACCGGCAAAGCCAACGGCAATGCCAAGCGCCTTGCGGATACCCATCGGCTCGTCATGAAACACAATATGCGCCAGCGTGGCGACGAAGAGAGGCGAGCCTGCAACGTAAAGTGCGGCGAGACTGGAATCGACGGTTTTTTGTGCCACCGTAATCAGGAAAAATGGCGCCGCAGTTCCAACGATACCCATAGCGGCAATGGCGATCCAACTGCGATAGTCTGACAAGGCAGGCCACTTTTGACCGCTGAACGCAGCGATAACAAACAGGCACACGGCCCCGATTGTCAGGCGAATGCTGATAATCACATTGGGCGGGAACCCCTCTGCCGGCGCGCCTGTGCTGACGGCTAGACGAGTCAAAGCATACGCCCCGGCCCAAATCAGGCTGAGCACGGCGAAAAGGAACCAATCTGTGAGGGAAGGACGAGCAGACATCGGCTATGGCGCTTAAGTCATGCGGCAACCGCGTCAAGGCGCGTGACGCGCTAGCGACAACCGGGAGGTGTATTAAGTCATTTTTCGCGAAAAAGCTGCGCATATTAATCTCGTGTAAATGCAGAGCGAGCTATTTCGCAGTGGGGACAATATTGGGGATTACAGGTTTTGGACGCAGAGCATACAGATTATCTTATTGTCGGGGCTGGCGCTGTCGGGCTGGCCTTTGCTGACACTATCCTGACTGAGTCAGATGCGACGGTGACGATCGTTGACCGTAACGCCAAACCTGGTGGACATTGGAACGATGCCTATAGCTTTGTGCGCTTGCATCAGCCCTCGGCGTTTTATGGCGTCAACTCGGTGCCCCTTGGGGAAAACCGCAAGGATGAGAGCGGCACAAATGCGGGCTATTATGAGCTCGCATCAGGACCAGACGTCCTGGCCTATTTCGCTCATGTCCTGCACGATCACATGCTGCCGACGGGGCGCGTGCGGTATATGCCGCGCAGCGAATATCGCGGCGCTGGCAAGGTGACATCGCTAGAGACCGGGGAAGCAACACAGTTTACAGCGGGCAAAACTGTCGACGCGACATATTACGGCACAACCATCCCGGCGACCCATACGCCGAAATTTGACGTCGCTGAAGGCGTAAAGCTGGTTCCGCTAAATGACTTGCCCGGTATGGTCTCAGCAGGTGAAAGCCAATCGGATCACTATGTTATTCTCGGCGGTGGTAAAACAGCTATGGATGCTGGCGTCTGGCTGATTGAGTCTGGGATAGACCCAGATGCAATCACATGGGTTATGCCCCGCGATTCATGGTGCCTTGATCGCCACCACACACAGCCCGGAATGGATTTCTTCAATGAAACCTTTGGCGGCCAGGCCGCGATCATGGAAGCCACCGCGCGAGCCGAGAACGCTGCAGACCTGTTTGAACAGTTAGAAGACAGCGGCGTGATGATCCGCATACACACTGACCGCAAGCCGGATATGTACCATTGCGCAACGATTTCGCGAGGCGAGGTCGAGTTGCTGCGCCAGATCAAGAATGTCGTGCGCCAAGGACGGGTTAGCGCCATTGATACAGGTGGTATGACATTACGCGAGGGCCGCATCACGATATCTGGCAACCCAGTCTATGTGGATTGCACCGCAACGGCTGTGCAGCGCCGCCCGCATGTTCCGGTATTTCAAGATGATCTCATCACCCTGCAAATGCTCCGCGTATGCCAACCGACTTTTAGCGCGGCGCTGACAGCGCATTTAGACCTCAGCCTTGAAGATAACGCAGCCAAGAACCGCCTCGCCCAAGTCGTGCCCGTACCCGATACGATCCACGACTATTTGCATGTGACGGTAGCCAATATGATGAACCAAATTAGCTGGTCACAGGATAAGGACTTACGCGAGTGGCTAATGGCGAGCCGTCTTGACGGATTTTCCGGACTTGCGTCTCAGGTCGACCGAAATGACGACCAAAAGCAGGCGCTCCTGAAAAAGTTCAGAACCTTCGCGGCGCCCGCCTTTGGCAATTTACAAAAACTGATGACTGAAGCCGCTTAATGTAGCGTGCTCGCACCGTTGCCGACGAATTTGCGGGCTTGCGTAACCCAGTTCTCACGTGTCACGCGCCCTTTAAAAGCCAACTGGTCTTCAATCCATTCGGCTTGCGGCTGATCCCATGCGGCGATCTGATCAAAGTGGTAGATGCCAAGCTCATTCAGACGCGTTGAGAGTTTCGGGCCAATGCCCTTGATCTTAGTCAGATCATCAGGCTTGCCTTGCGGCGCTGGCAGTACACTCGGGGCAACCATGGTCGGCACTTCAGCGGCTTCTGACTGGGTGCTTGAACCTGTGGACATGTCTTCGAAGGCAGCCAGGCGATCACGACGAACACGATCAAACCAGTCTGTAATAGCGGCGCTATTCAGCAAGCTTGGCGCTGAGAACCACGAGGGTGTCTGTTCAAGCGCGCGAGCTGTATTGGTCCAGTGGCGCAGATTAAAGTCAGACATGGTCCGAAGGATTTCAGCAGTCAGTGTTTCGGTTTCTGCTTCGTCCATTCCAGGATTAGTGGCGGCGCTGTTAAGCTGTTTCATCACTAAAGCACCGGCGCGCATATTGAACTCAGTCCACGTCGCAAGGCTCTCTTTCCAGTAATCGAAAACAGAAAGTGAGGCATTATCATCAGGTAGAGATGAGTCAGTCATAGCGGCAGCTCCACAGTAAAATTGTTGCACCGCAGCATAACAAATATCGAAGACGCTCGCAAGAGCTTGAGCATTCACCATATTTTCGCCGTGGGCGAAGCAGTATAAGCGGCACATGATGGATACAGACTCACCCCTTCAGCGCAGATCAGGCCATGTGCTCGTGTTCGATTCGGGCATGGGAGGTTTGACCGTGGCACGCGAAATATCCGCACTCGCCCCGGAGCTAAGTGTCGACTATGCCGCCGATAGCGGGTTCTTCCCGTATGGCGATAAGTCGGATGACAGCCTGCGCGAGCGCGTGCCTGCTGTAGCAGCGGCGCTGGTTAAAACGCTGAAACCTGATGTCTTTGTGATTGCTTGTAATACAGCCAGCACATTAGCGCTTGATGCTGTGCGCGCCGTGATTGAGGTACCAGTTGTCGGAACTGTGCCCGCGATCAAGCCAGCAGCGGCCAGCAGCAAGAGCGGGGTTATCGGACTTTTGGCGACCCCTGGAACGGTGCGTCGCGCCTATACAGCGCAGCTCATCGCGGATTTTGCCAGCACCGCGCATGTGATTATGCACGGCTCTGTGGAGTTGGTCAGGATGGCTGAAGAGCAAGCTGCTGGCGGCGCTGTCTCGCTTGAGGCATTCCGCGCGGCGCAGGCCCCCTTGTTTGAAGGCCCGCGCGGCGATGAGATTGATACAGTGGTACTCGCGTGCACGCATTTTCCCTTGATCAGAGGCGAACTGGCCGCCACAGCGCCGCATCCGGTTACATTTATCGATAGCGGCGAAGCGATTGCCCGCCAGACCTTACGCGTGTTGCCGGAAGCTGCCGATTCTCGTGGCAAAACAGGCGGGCGTCTATTCCTGACTAGCAAGCCTGAAGAGCACCCACGCCTGGTTGAAGTCAGCCGGCGGTTTGGATTTTCGCATGTCGAGACGGTGATGCCGGATCGTTGAGCCTCATCATGCTGTCACACTCCCGCGCTAGAGAGGCGATCCACTCCCGCAAGCACCAGAAAGGCCGAACTGACATGCGCGCTATACTGTTGATCGTGGCCGCTTTTGCGGCTGCCGCTTGCGCGCCGACAGGTGAATTGCCTACGCCGGAAACGGCTGACCAACCGATCTATGCTGTCGCCAAGCCAGGACAAAAGATAAAAATTGTTGGATCCTCGACCGTCGCGCCATTTTCTATTGCCGTTGCCGAACAGTTTGGGGCAACAACCCCGTTCGCAACACCAATTGTCGAAAGCACCGGCACGGGTGGCGGTTTCAAGGCCTTCTGCAAAGCGATTGGCCCGAAGGAGCCATCCATCGCGAATGCCTCGCGGCAAATCAAACCCAGCGAAAGTGCATTATGCGCTGAGGCAGGGATCGTCGATATTATCGCGTTAAAAATAGGCTTTGACGGGATCGTACTGGCGAATGCACGCGCGGCACCTGAACTCGATCTCAACAAAGGCGATATTTACCGCGCTTTGGCGGCCGAGTTACCAGATGGCAACGGTGGATGGCAGTCAAACCCCTATCGCAGCTGGCGTGAGGTAAATGCGAGCCTTCCAGACATGGACATTATCGTTTCTGGCCCGCCGCCAACATCGGGTACACGTGATGCATTTGCCGAGATTGCAATGGAGCAGGGCGCGCTTCAGCTGCCAGAGTTGGCCGCGCTGAAAAAGAACGATCCGGCGGCGTTCAAGCGCCGCGCCCATACGATCCGTAATGATGGCGCATGGATTGATAGCGGCGAGAATGACAGCTCTATCGTCCAGACACTTTTGAAAAGTGATGAAAGCCTCGGGATCATGGGGTACTCATTTCTTGAGCAAAATCTCGACAGGGTAAAAGGGGCGCGAATTGGCGGCGTGGCACCTGTTTTCGAAGAGATTGCGAGCGGCAATTATACTGTGTCGCGCTCAATGTATGTCTACATAAAGGGTGAGAACCTGCCTCTAGTGCCGGGCATCCGTGAGTTTATCGCAGAGTTCACTCATGAAGACAGTTGGGGACCGTATGGCTATCTGGCCGATAAGGGCCTTATCCCGCTTGAGGATGAGACGCGATCTGCCGTTCGCACCGAGGTCATGGCGCGCCTACACAGCCGTCCTGGCGACGAATAAGTTCGATGCCTGAACAGCTCTAAATCCGCGCTGTAACCTCTGCCACGACGGCGTCCGCGGTGATGCCGAATTTCTTGAACAGATCCTTATACGGCGCTGAGGCGCCAAAGCTGTCCATGCCGACAAAGCCACCATCATGCCCGATCCAGCGATCCCAGCCAAAACGAACACCGGCCTCGACAGCCACTTTCGGGAGATCACCGCCGAGTGTCGCACGCTGATAGTCAGCAGATTGCGCCTCGAACACATCCATGCTCGGCATTGAAACAACACGGACCGGCACGCCCTGATCGGCGAGCGCTGTTTGCGCAGCGAGGGCGATTTCAACCTCTGAGCCTGTTGCAATGATCACGGCTTTTGCGCCGTCAGCGTCAGACAGGACATACCCGCCTTTGGCGCTGAGATTCTCATCGGTATGGGTTTTGCGGGCACTGGCGAGCTTCTGACGCGTCAAGGCCAGTGTCGATGGGCCAGCCTGATTGCGCAGCGCAAGCTCCCAACACTCGGCCGTTTCTACGCCGTCGCACGGCCGAAAGACCGCCATATTCGGCATCGCCCGCAGGGATGCGACGTGCTCGACAGGCTGGTGGGTCGGGCCATCTTCGCCAAGGCCGATACTGTCATGCGTCATAACATGCACAACCCGCGTTCCCATGAGCGCGCCAAGACGGATGGCCGGACGCGAATAATCTGCAAACACGAGGAAAGTGCCAGAGTAGGGTACAACGCCGCCGTGCAACGCCATGCCATTCATTGCAGCAGCCATCGCATGTTCGCGGATACCGTAATGCACATAGCGCCCGGCCCAGTTGTCTGGGGTGAGAACAGATGTGTGGCTGGTTTTAGTATTATTTGAACCAGTCAAATCGGCTGAACCGCCAATCATTTCAGGTATAGCGGCGGTTAACGGCTCAAGGACTGCGCCTGACCATTGGCGAGTCGCTTTATCTTCACCGCCTTCGACAACGGCTTTTTTGTGGGCATTGATGATGTCCGCAAGATTAGCTGGCACGACGCCGGACATGGCAGCCTCGAACGCCTGCTTATCCTTCGATTTCGCAGCGCGTGCTGTCCAAGCGTCATAGTCGCCTTTGCAGCGTTCGCACGCATTGCCCCAAGCCGATTCAATTTCGCCAGGAACCTCAAAAGGTGCATGCGGCCAGCCAATGGCATCGCGCACGGTCTGGACTTCCTCCGGGCCGTAAGGACCACCGTGCGCCGGGCCCGTGCCCGCGCGCTTGGCACCGTAGCCAATAATGGTTTTGACAGCCAGCATGACAGGTTTTGACTGGTCCTGTGCCCAGGTAAGCGCAGCCTCTACATCTTCAGCATCATGACCATCGACACGCTTAGTGACCCAGCCAGAGGCTTCAAACCGCGCACATTGGTCAGTCTTGTCTGCCATGTCTGTGCCGCCATCAATCGTCACGGCATTATCATCGAACAGGACGATCAGATTGGATAATTCAAGATGACCCGCGAGCGTGATCGCTTCCTGTGAGATGCCTTCCATAAGGCAGCCATCACCCGCCACGACATAGGTCTTGTGATTAACAAGATCATCGCCAAACCGTGCATTCAGGTGGCGCTCTGCCATCGCCATACCTACAGCGGTCGCGATACCCTGCCCAAGCGGGCCAGTCGTGGTTTCAACACCGGACGTGACAAAATTCTCTGGGTGTCCCGGCGTGCTGGCACCAAGCTGGCGGAAATTTTTGATATCGTCGCGGCTGACACTGGCATATCCGGTCAGATGCAGGAGGGAATAAACCAGCATCGAACCGTGACCAGCCGAGAGAACAAAACGATCACGATCTGCCCATGCCGGATCAGCTGGATTGTGCTTCAAGAATTTCGTCCACAGAACTGTGGCGGCATCGGCCATTCCAAGCGGCAAGCCAACATGGCCGGATTTCGCCGCTTCAACAGCGTCAATTGACAGCGCACGGACGGCATTGGCCATCTCACGGTTGGAAATCGTCATGATTCTATCAGCCCCTACTTGAACGCTACGGGCAATGGACAGGCGACCGCTGGCTGTCAAGACTTAGCGGACCTCGACTATTGAGTTTTCGGCATAAAAACTGCAAACCGGAGGGGATGACATCTCTAACCTCTTCCACCGAACGTCTCGACAAGGCACTGACCCGTCTTGAAAGCGCAATTGAGGGTTTCTCGGAACGCTCTGGCGATCCGGCACTGGCGCGCAAAGAGCTGGCGGCCATGATCGAAGACCGTGCCTATCTCGCCCAGCAATTGGATGACGCGCTGGCTCGTGAACGCGAATTGCAAGCACTGGCAGACGAAGCTTCAGAGGCTCTGGGCTCAGCAATTGCTGAAGTTCGCGCCGCGCTCGGCCGTCAGGGTCAGAGCTAATGGCCAAAGCGAACATCGAGCTGCGCGGACGAACTTACTCAGTGGCGTGCGCACCCGGACAGGAAGATCGCCTACGCACACTGGCTGGCGATTTGAACAGGCGAGTCCAACAGATTGCAGTCGCCGTCGGTGACATCGGCGATGACCGATTACTGCTCATTGCGTCACTCGCCCTGCTCGATGAACTTGATGCAGCGCGCCGGGATGGCGCGGCCGGTGTCAGCCCCGATATTGACCGCGCGGCCAGAGCGATTGATGACGCGGCTTCGCGTATTGAGGCGATTGTCACCCGGATCGAGACTGAGACATGACGCAGCCTGACCTGTCGGTCTTGATTCCGTTCTACAATGAAGAAGGCAACGTGCTGCCGCTCCTAGAGGAAGTGCATACGGCGCTGGACGGGATCGCCTTTGAAGTGGTCTGCGTCAACGATTGTTCGGCTGACAGGACGGGCGAAGAATTAGCCGAGGCTAAAGCGCGCTGGCCAGATAGTGTAAGTGTTTACAGCCACATCAAGCGCGCGGGAAAGTCTGCCGCCTTGTTTACCGGGCTCAAAGCCGTGCGCGGGACGTGGACGCAATTGCTGGACGGTGACGGCCAGAATGATGTGAATGATACGGCACGCCTATGGCCAGAACTGATTGCCGGGCAAGATACGGGCGCGCTCGGCATTATCGCAGGAAAACGCAATAGCCGGAATGATAGTGGCTTTAAATGGCTGCAATCGCGGGTCGCCAATGGTGTGCGTCGTTTCATGCTGCGTGATGATGCGACCGATACTGGTTGTGGGTGGAAACTGATTCGCACAGCCGCGTTCAGAGAGCTACCCTATTTTGCGTCCATGCACCGCTTCCTGCCAGCGCTGATCAAACGGGCGGGATGGAGTGTACGTGAAGAGTTGGTGAATGACCGCGTGCGCTGGCACGGACAATCAAAGTATGGGTTTCTAGGGCGTTTGGGTGCCGGGATATTCGACTTGTTGGGCATGTTCTGGCTGACGCGTAGGGGCGGGCAAGGACTAGCTAAAGAGTGGGATGATCCGCGCGTCTAATCTGCCCCCTGTTCAATCGCCTAATTTGCGCTAAACCCGGCCACCATGACTGATACATCGACCTATACCGGCCCGCAGAGGGTCTTTTCCGGCATCCAGCCGACGGGCAATCTGCATCTGGGCAACTATCTTGGCGCGCTGAAGAAGTTCGTCGATCTGCAAGATGCGGGATGGGACGGGATCTACTGCGTCGTCGATCTGCACGCGATCACCATGCCCTATGAAACAGCGGGTCTGGCTGATCAAACTCGCCAAATTGCAGCGGCGATGCTGGCTTGTGGTCTTAATCCGGATACTTCGACGATTTTCGTACAATCGGCTGTGCGTGCGCATACAGAACTGACCTGGATATTCAACTGCGTGGCGCGCATGGGCTGGTTGGAAAAAATGACCCAGTTCAAGGACAAGGGCGGCGACAATTCCGAGCGCGTCTCCGTTGGGTTGTTTGATTATCCTGTGTTGCAAGCCGCCGATATCCTGCTCTACAAGGCAACGCATGTCCCGGTGGGTGAAGACCAGAAGCAACACCTGGAGCTGAGCCGGAATATCGCGGCGCGTTTCAACCAGCAATTTGACGTACCGAACTTTTTTCCGGAGCCAGAACCCCTGATTAAAGGCCCAGGCGCGCGGATCATGAGCCTGAAAGATGGCAGCAAGAAAATGTCCAAGTCCGATCCGGCTGAGAATTCGCGCATCAACCTGATAGATGACGCCGATACCATTGCCCGCAAGATCAAGAAATCAAAGACAGATACACAGGGCGACATGCCCGTCGATGCAGCTGGGCTAGACGGCCGACCGGAAGTCGAAAATCTGGTGGGAATTTATGGCGCGATGTCGGGTCTTAGTACCGATCAGGTGCTGGCCGAGTATGGCGGCAAAGGCTTCGGCACGTTCAAACCCGCGCTTGCAGATTTGGCGGTCGCGCACCTGTCGCCGATAACGGCTCGGATGCGCGACTATATGAATGATCCCGCAGAGATCGATTCAGCCTTGCGCAAAGGTGCAGATAAGGCCAATGCAGTCGCAACACCGATAATACAAGAAGTGCGGCGTATCGCAGGCTTTTGGCAGGTGTGAGTTCGCTTTAAGAATACGAACTGTAACCCAACGGAGAAACCATGATCAGAACGATTGTTTCCGCCCTCGTGATTGCTATGGCATCTGCGTGTTCACCTGCAAATGCACCGACACCTGCCGCAGCAACAATTAGCGGGGCGGTTTTGTCCTATACAGATGCCTTCGTGATGGTTCCTATTGGCGATACCCAACCGACGATGGGCGGCGTTACAGTGACGGTTGAAGGCAGCGACGTGCGGCTGCTCAATGCGTCATCTGATGCGTTTGAGGCCATCGAACTTCACAGTATGGATATGGTCGATGGTAAAATGCGTATGCGCCCCGCTGAAGGTGGGTTTGCTATTGCTGATGGTGAGATATTCCGGCTGCGCCGCGGCGGAAATCACATGATGATGTTCAACCCGACGCAAAATCTGGCGCATGGTGATGAAATTGACATCACTCTGAACTTTGAAGCAGGTGGCGAGCCGCTCACGCTGATTGTCAAGGCGGATGTCAAAGAAGTCGGCAGATAAGGTATGGCAGACCTGGAACAGGACATAAAAGACAAGCTGGATGCTGCCGCTTTCCGGCGCTTGCTTTCACATCTTGACCAGAACAAGGACGTCCAGAATATCGATCTGATGATTCTGGCTGATTTTTGCCGGAACTGTTTGGCGGACTGGTATCTTGAAGCTGCCCACGCTGACGGGCTTGCCATGGATAAAGCCGAAGCCCGCGAACGTGTCTACGGCATGCCGCAAAGTGAGTGGAAGGCGAAATTCCAAAAACCCGCTACGCCGGAGCAACTAGCGGCATTTGAAGCGCGCGCGGCAGCGAAAAAAGGCGGTGGCTGCTAGCCCTATTTGCTTTTTTTGGCCGTGGCCTGCTGGAAATCCAGAATACGTGGCACGATCTCGCGCACAAAGCGTGAGCCGTTGAAGACGCCATAGTGGCCGACACCCGGCTGAACATAATCGAGCTGACGCTTTTCAGGAATGTTGACACAAAGGTCATGCGCCGCTTGTGTCTGGCCAATTCCGGAAATATCGTCTTTTTCACCCTCAACCGTCATTAGCGCAACAGTTTCGATAGCGCCCGGATCAACCACGCGGTCACCACGATAGCGGAAGATGCCCCGTGCCAGATGATGCTCGCGGAAAATCTTACGGATCGTCTGAAGATAAAATTCTTCGGTTAGGTCGAGCACTGCAAGGTATTCATCATAGAAAGCGCGGTGCTTATCGGCATTATCCTCGTCACCCTCGACAAGGTGGTCAAAAAAGCGAGCCTGTGCATCGACGTGGCGATCCCAGTTCATATGCATGAAGCTGGTGAGCTGAATAAAGCCCGGATAGACGCGCCGCATCATGCCCGGCCACGGCGCCGGCACCGTGTAGATCATCTTGTCCTTGAACCAATCGAAGCTGCGCTCTTCAGCCAGCAGATTTGGCACCGTTGGTGACCGGCGGGCATCAATCGGCGACCCCATAAAGGTCATTGTTGCAGGTAGGGCAGGATCTTTATCTTCGGCCATCATGGCAATCGCCGCCAGTACAGGCGGGCCAGGCTGGCAAACCGCGACGACATGCGCGTCAGGACCAATATGTGTCAGCGCGCCGCGAATATGATCGATATAATCATCAAGATCGAAACGACCGAGCCAAACCGGCGACATTTTCGCATCGGTCCAGTCAGTGATGTAAACTTCGTGGGTTGGCAGGAAGGCTTCTACAGTTCCGGTCAGCAGAGTTGCAAAGTGTCCCGATAGCGGTGCCGCGATGAGTAATTTAGGCCGCCCAGCAGGTGCACCCTCAGTTTGAAAGTGAACCAGCTTGCACCACGGCGTCGACCAACTGACGGTCGGCGTAACTTTATGCTTCCAGCCATTGATTTCAGTGTCGGTAATCGACCATTCAGGCTTGCCATAATAGCGGGTGGCGCGCTCGAAAACGCTGGTTGCGGCCATGGCAGAACGGCCGAACGTGCTATTGCGCACTGGGCCGACCGAATTGTTGAGCATAGCACGGGCGCCTTTGGCCATAAGGCGCATCGGTGCCATTGCGGCGCGGTTCATTTCCACGAAAGAATATAACATGCAGCCCCGCAATGTGATTGTTGCAGTGCAACATAGACGGTTTCGTAAGGTCTGCAAAGGGACTCTCGTCAGACGCGAGCGAAATCTACCGCAAATGCTGTGCCAGACAGGCCGCCATATCTGTTGGATCCAGCGTCGATTCTGAGAAGAATGTCGCCAGCGACCACTCTTCGTCCATCAGATAGAGGATGGAGGTATGATCCATTGTGTACTCGGCGAGACTTTCCGGTGTTTCAATCCGCCCGTAATCGGCTGCAAATGCCGTCGCAGCGGCGCGAATTTCAGCATCTGTGCCTGTTAGCCCGATTAAATTGTCCGGAAACGCCGCCGTATCGACATAGGCGCTGAGCGCTTCTGGCGTATCGCGCTGCGGATCAACTGTTATGAGAAGGGTCTGCGGCGGCTCAACCCCTTCAGGCAAGCGATCATAGGCATTTTTCACCGCGACAAGCGTGCCTGGGCAGATATCTGGACAATAGGTGAACCCGAAATAGATCAAGGTCGGCTTTCCCTTGAACGTCTCTTCAGTAACGCGCTCACCTGTATGAGCGATCAGGCTGATCGGCCCACCTATCGAATCATAGGCGCGTGTCACACAATTGGCTGGCACATCGCTGCCTGTAGGCGCGCCACACGCGGTCAGCGCCAGGACTGACAGGCCAAGAGCAAGTGTTTGTATCCGTCTCATGAAATCTGTTATGGCGACCTATTCGTAGAGATTACAGGCGGCGCGGTGCCGCATCGGAGTAGATCGATGGAAACGCCAAGCGCGCAGCGCGACGGGATGGATGAAGCGCTCTACAGCCTGCTACCCGAAGGCCTGTCGACCGTTGCAGCGACCCGTGGACGGACACGTCTGGCGACATTGATGACACTGCGATGGATGGCTGTTGCCGGGCAATCTGTCGCTGTCCTTTTTGTCTATTTTGGATTGGGGTTTCGCCTGCCCCTTGGCCTATGCCTTGCAACGATTGCCGCCTCAGCCTGGCTGAATGTCTTTCTCTCAATATCTGCGCCAGGACCGCAGCTTCTGAAAGGTTGGGAGGCAGCCTGGCAACTTGGGTTTGATGTTACACAGCTGGCACTTCTAATCAGCCTCACGGGCGGATTATCCAATCCCTTCCTGCTTTTCTTGATTGCCCCGGTTACTGTTGCGGCCTCGAGCTTGAAGGGTCGCTATACAGCCGCAATCGCTTGTCTTGCGATCGCGGTAGCAGCGCTGATGCCTCTTTTTGCCTATGACTTACCATGGCGCGAAGGCGAGCGGCTCGAAATCCCGGAACTGTTTGAAAGTGGGCATTTTGCAGCCCTCTGTATCGGTATCATATTCTTCGCCTTGTCTGCCCTGCGGATCAATGAAGACGAAGCTAAGCTGGTCCGCGCGCTGGATGCGGCAAGTGTTGTCATGTCGCGCGAGCAGCGCCTGTCCGCGCTTGGCGCGATGACGGCAATGACGGCGCACGAAATGGGCACACCGCTAGCGACAATCCATTTGGTTTCTCGCGAGTTGCAAAACGAAATGAATACAGAAAGCCCGCATCACGGCGATGTCAGCCTGATTGCTGAACAGGCCGAGCGCTGTCGCACGATTTTACGGAAACTTGGCGAGGCACGTGAGGCGACGGATATTGTCCACGCCCAAATGCCGATAAGCGCCCTGCTAGAAGAGGCGGCCTCACCGCACAAGGGCCTCGGCGTCGCGTTGAATGTAACCTATGAACCGGGAGAACGCGGCGAAACAAAAGCGCCGAGCATTCGGCGAAGCCCGGAAATCCTGCACGCGCTGGGGGCCTTCATCGAAAACGCTGTCAGTTTCGCAGACACGGAAGTCCGGGTAATCGGGAGCTGGACCGACACTCAAATCATGGTCACCATACGTGATGATGGTCCGGGATTTGCAGCTGAAGTCATGCCCAAGCTGGGTGAGCCCTACGTTTCACAGCGCGGCGAAGCACATTTGGGAGGCGGCGATATGGGATTGGGTTTCTTCATTGCCAAAACCCTGATCGAAAGAACCGGGGGACGAATTGCGACACGTAACCGCACGGCACCACGTCGCGGTGCTATCGTACAGGCTGTATGGCCTAGGTCAGTGTTGCAGCCCTTGGACAATCAAGACTTGAAGCTACATATGGGAGCTGAAGGAGTATAAGATGGAACCGCCAGTCACCGTAAAACTGCATGACAGCCTAAAAGATGTTGAGGACCGCACATGCCTTGTGCTCGACGATGACGGCCCTTTCCTGCAGCGCCTTGCCCGCGCCCTGACACAGCGCGGCTTCCTCGTCTCTGCAACATCGAAAGTCTCAGAAGCGCGCGACATTGCGCGGCTGAACCCGCCCGCCTTTGGCGTGTTCGATTTACGGCTTGAAGATGGATCAGGTCTGGATGTCGTTGAAGTCTTGCATCGCTATCGCCCGGATGCGCGCGCTGTCATACTGACTGGCTATGGCGCGATTGCGACAGCTGTGGCGGCCGTGAAGGCAGGCGCTGTGGACTATCTGGCCAAGCCTGCAGACGTTGAAGACATTGTCCGCGCTCTCGCCAATAGCGGCGATGGCCTACCAGAGCCGCCTGAAAACCCGATGTCAGCGGACCGCGTGCGCTGGGAACATATTCAGCGCGTCTATGAGCTATGCGGGCACAACGTGTCAGAGACAGCGCGCCGGCTGAATATGCATCGCCGGACTCTTCAGCGTATTCTGGCGAAACGCGCGCCGCGCTAAAAACCAGATCGAAGCCAGAACAAATATCGATTCTATCCACAGTTTCTGCAATTCTGTGGAGCATTAACCATTTCTCATTCGAAATGATGATTCACCTCTCGACTCTCTAAAAATCTGAGTCATACTCAAATCTTCCGCAGCGGACCTCGGCAGCCACCGAGAAAAACAGCGGGAAGCGCATCGCGCCCGGACGAAACCGGACCAAGAGCGAAAACCGGAAACGGTGACTGAGCGAAGGGAACGGCGGAGATGAGGGGAATAGGCAACGCGATGTCCGGATGACCTAAGCTAGATGGGTCAAACGGCACTGTATCTGCGACCGGAGAACGATCCGAAACGCAGGACTAAAAACCGCCGAAAGGTGTGTTGGAAAGTCGAGACTTAACAAAACTGCGCAAGCAGAACGGGAAGTTTCAGGGTTCAGTATCGATCACCGATGAGAACTGTCACAAGTATTTGTTGGACTGATTCGGAATTGAAACCAAGAGAGGCGTGGATCGGCCGGTTCACGCCTCTTTCTTGTTTACATGCTTCATCAAATCAACATCACGGCATTGCAAAATGCTTCGAGAGTTTGAGGCCCTGCCCCTGATAGTTGCTTGTCTTACCGCCATACAGCGTGTCTGGATTTGCACTCATCGGTTCGTAGATCAATTTAGCGACGGGCTGACCATGCTCCAGAATAAACGGCACGTCGCGTGACCGAACTTCGAGTACGGCGCGACTTCCCCCCGTATTGGTGCCGAAACCGGGGTCAAAGAAGCCTGCATAATGGGCCCGAAACTCCCCAAGCTCTGGTGCAATCGGCGCCATTTCAGCGGCTTTGCTGGCGATGACCTTAACCGCCTCGCTGCTGGCCAGTATGTAAAACTCTTCAGGGTCCAAGACGACACGTCCAGCTTGCGCGAAAAGCGGCTCCCAGAAGGCCGACACGTTATGTTGACCGATACCGCGCAGATCAATTGCACCGCTATGACGCTTGGCGCGCCAGCCAACCGGCATATCGTCAGCCATATCAAGATCAATAGAGACGATTTTTTCATGTGTTACTTTGGGTTTGCCGCGCCGCAGCCGTAGCTGCGCCAACCGGTCCCCTGGACGGACAAGAATGGGGAATGTTCGCGGGCTGACCTCAAGATATAATGGGCCAGAATAGCCTGGTGGCACCTCGTCAAATGCCTTGCCGCGATTGGTCACAACACGCGTGAAAACATCTATCCGCCCGGTAGAACTTTTCGGATTCGTGCGCCCATAAATCCCGGCGGGCAGATTCAGTTTTTCCATAAGGGGAATGAGGTAAACACAGCCGGTTTCCAGCAGTGTTGAGCTGCCCGTCAGAATATCTGTCCGGTGTAATTCAATATCGCCCTTTTCCAGAATATCAGCGACTTTTCGCTGCGATCCGGGCAGAAAACTTGCGCGGATACGATAGACAACATTTGACAACCGCAAGTCGATACTGGCGGGCTGAATTTGGTCACTGTCCAATGGCAGTTCGCTGCGGATCGCGCCATCCTCAAACAGGCCGTGCAAGGCACGGTCGGGCAGTACGCCTATCTTTTCAACAGTCATTGCTTGATCCTTCTTGGACTACAGGCTTATGACGGTGCGCGAATGAAGGAAAGACACTGCCATGACCAAGCGCAGAGAAAATGAGTGGAAAGCCGCAACCAAGCTGGTGCGCGGCGGAACCATGCGGTCGCAATTTGGCGAAACTTCAGAAGCGCTATTCCTGACATCGGGCTACGCCTATGCCAATGCCGAGCAAGCTGCTGCGCGCATGTCGGGCGATGAAGAAGGCTACGTCTATTCGCGTTATGGCAACCCGACCAATCAAATGCTGGCTGAACGGTTAGCTTTACTTGAGGGGGCGGAAACGTGCCGCGTCACAGCGAGCGGGATGGGCGCGATTTCCAGCGCCATTATTGCGCCTTGTAGCGCTGGTGACAGGGTTGTCGCGGCCAATGCCTTGTTTGGATCATGCCGTCATATCTGCTCGACGATCTTGCCGCGCTATGGCGTTGAAACTGAGTTTGTGAATGGCCATGACATGGATGCGTGGAAGCGTGCCCTGTCACAACCAACACGTCTGGTTTTGATTGAAAGCCCGTCTAACCCGCTGCTTGATGCGGTCGATATAGCTGCTGTGGCTGAACTTGCGCACGCTGCTGGGGCCTTGCTTGTTGTCGATAATGTCTTTGCCACACCGATCCTGCAAAAACCGCTAGAACTCGGCGCAGATATCGCGGTCTATTCAGCGACCAAGCATATGGACGGGCAGGGCCGTGTGCTGCTTGGCGCGATCCTAGGACAAAGTGAGTTCATTGAAGAGCATATCGACCCGTGGCTACGCCATACCGGCCCGGCTGCGTCTCCCTTCAATGCCTGGACCGTTTTGAAGGGCCTCGAGACACTTGATTTGCGGGTACGCCATGCCAGTCTCACAGCAGCCCGGCTCGCCGATGCTATTGCCGACCACCCATCTGTCGAGGCCGTGCGATATCCCGGACGCGAGGATCATCCGGGCCATGCCATACACGCCAAACAGATGGAGACGGGCGGTACGTTGATTGCCTTTTCAGTCAAAGGTGTGCGACCCGAAGCCTTCAACGTGCTGAATGCGCTGGAGCTTGTCGATATTTCAAACAATCTCGGCGATACAAAATCACTTGCCTGTCACCCGGCCTCAACCACGCACCGCGCGCTAACCGAAGAAGAACAAGCCGAAATGGGACTGGATGAAAGCTGGCTGCGCCTTTCTGTCGGTCTGGAAGATGCTGGTGATCTGGAAGCTGACCTGATGCAGGCGCTTAGTGCGCTATAGACCAGCGTGAGATGCACATCCGGCGCAATCAAGCACCGAAGGGTCAAGGTCCAAGCGCTTAAGTGAAATCTCGCCGCCACAAGCAGTGCAGAGTCCAAATGTGCCGCTATCGAGCCGCGCAAGCGCTGCGTCGATCATCGCCAGCGCGGTTTCAGGCTCGGTTATCTTTGCGGATTTGCGGTTGCTATATGCGTGCGAAAGGGTTTCCGGCGGCCACGAAATATAGCGAATTTCGCTATTGTTTTCCCCCAAAATGACGGCCAATTCGTCCGTAATCGTCTGAAGCGACGTCTTCATGATTAAGATCGTGTGACGAACTTTACCGCTTGGCAAGTCTCTACAGGCAAAACACAGTAGATTAGGTATGGCAGGAGATCGCGGAATGAGTGGTGCAATACCCCTCAAGATAAGCAGTGCGAGTAAGTGGTTTAAGGGCTTTCGTGCTGTCCACGGACTCGATTTTACGGTTGAGCAGGGTTCAATTGTCGGTTTTCTCGGCCCGAATGGCGCCGGTAAGTCAACCAGTTTGCGTATGGCGCTGGGCGTCTTACAGCCAGACGCGGGCGATGTGCAGCTGTTTGGTGAGACGCCGAACCTGAAAGTCATGCGGCGCGTCGGTTTTCTACCTGAAGAACGCGGCCTCTACAAAAAAATGAGCCCGCGCCAAATCATCACCTACTTTGCCCGCCTGAAAGGCATGTCAGCGCGAAACGCAAAAGCTCGCGCCGATGAGTTACTCGACTCAATGGGGCTGGGTGAGTTTGCCCGCTCGCGCGTGTCACGACTTTCCAAAGGCATGGCACAAAAGGTCCAAATCCTCTCTGCACTCGCACATCGGCCTGACTTCCTGATTTTAGATGAGCCCTTCTCGGGTCTCGATCCAGTCAACCAGATGGCGCTTGAGAACCTCATCGTCGAGGAACACAAACGCGGCGCAACGATTGTCTTCTCAACGCATGTTATGGAGCATGCCGAACGGCTCTGTGAAAAGATCGTGATGATGGCACGGGGACGCAAAGTCTTTGACGGCACACTGGATGAAGCGTTCAGCGCGCTTGGCAATGCGGTCAATATCGGTGTTGCAGATGGATTTGATCTTGCCGAACCTCTGGCCATGAAGGGCTACACATCGCAGCAAGACGGCGATGTCTGGCGCGTCGCGCTAACCCCGGATCAGGATCCCCAAACAGCGCTACGCGCGGCACTTGATATCGGTGCGCCGATTACCAGCTTTCAGCCGCAAGAGGCGCGCTTGCGCGATGTCTTTGTCTCGCTTGTGAATGCAGCAGAGGCGCAGGATCTGACGGATACACTGGCCGCGGATGCCAAAGCCAACGTGGAGGCGGCATAATGCGTGCAATCTATCTCGTCGCGATGCGCGACTATATGGGCTATGTCTCGGCTTGGGGATTCTGGCTTGGTTTGCTGTTTACGCCGCTCATTTTGGGCATCTTCATCCTCGCACCGAGTTTTGCGGCGAACTCCCAGCCGACCCGCTATTATACGGTTCTGGAACAGGATACCCAGTTCAGCGAGGCGATGCAGGCCAAACAGGATCAGCAAAGCTCGGTTCTGCCCCAGTCTGCGCCAGAACTTGGTGAGCGCGCCTTTGAGGTCAAAAAACCCTATATCTATGTCACGCCGCCCGCCCCTGAAATGACGGCCTTAAAACCCTATTTGCGCGGGGAGCGCCTGATTGAGACGCCTGATGGTCCACAGCCGCTATTTGCGGTGATTGTTGTCCCAGAAGATGGCCCAATCGAGTATTGGAGCGAAAACCTGCAAGCTCAGGATTTGCTGAGCATTGCCAGCCAGGCTGAGGAACAGCTTAAAACCGATGAGATTTTTGCGCGGGCCGGCGTCCGCTCAACCCTGCTCAAGGACGCCGAACTCGCCCGCCGTAAAATCATCCCTCAGCGAACGCGCGATGCCGGTGAACCTGCCGACAGCAAGGTTACAACCGCTGATCGCGCGCCTTTTATCATGTCTGTCATGATGGCGTTCTCACTCTGGTTTTTGATTTTCTCGGTCATCAACTATCTCCTCATGGGGACGATTGAAGAGCGCTCGAACAAGATTTTTGACTCGCTTCTGACATCGGTGAAATTACCGCAAATGCTCTCGGGTAAACTGATTGCGGTGTTGATGCTGTCACTCACCCTGATGGCGTTCTGGGGGCTAGGTTCTGCAACACTGACCTTCTTTGCGCGTGACCAGATACCGCCCCAAGTCGCCAGCAATCTAGGCACTGTCCTTGCGGCCGGTCTGAAGCCGACATTGATAATTCCTGCTATAATCAGCTTTGTGCTCGGTTACCTGATGTATGGCTCGTTATTTCTTGCGCTCGGATCGCTATGCGACACGATTCAGGAGGCCCAAACCCTGATGACGCCGCTCTTTGTGCTGCTGATGGCACCGCTCGCCATGTTGGCCTTTGCCGTCAATGATGCACAATCCCCCTTGATTGAAACCATGGCCTGGGTGCCCGTGTTTACGCCCTTCCTACTGATCTTGCGAATGCCGACTGAGCCGCCACTTTGGGAGGTGGTGACGCAGCTCGGGATAATGTCAGTAACGGCATTCACCATCCTTTATCTTGCTGCGCGGGTGTATCGTGCCGGCGCGGTACATGGCGCAGGCGTAAATGATGTGTGGGCCTTCTTTGGTAAGCTGGTACCGGGGCGAAAGACGCGCGCTTAATCTGGCGCAAGACCGACTTGTTTGAGCGCGGTCGCTTGCGCCGCAGCGACCTTGGTCTCGTCAAAACCTTCAAGACTATCTTCGAACAGGCGATGGTAGTTGAGCTCAGCGCCAAGGCGCAGATAGGCGGCGCCGAGGCCAATTGCGGCGCGGTCCATGAACACAAATTCGCGTGGTATCGTCACCGGTCCTTTCTCCTTCAGCAAACGCCGCACTGCGAAAGCCTCCTTGCGGCCATAAGCCCCCGGCGCGATGCCATCAGCGACTGTGCGCACGCGGTCATCAAGGATCGGGCCATAGATGAAATTCGCCCAGATATTGAGCACTTCAGCCAGGTCGCGGTTAAGGTCTGTAAAGCCCCACTTTTCGTACGCCGCATAGCTGGCATCAAAGTCTTCTGCCAGAAGCGCGCGATAGAGATCGACCACACCGCCAACGAATTTTGGCGGAAAGATACGGATACAGCCAAAGTCGAGTAAATTTACGCCAGCGCCGCCCTGCGTGACTTGGTAATTACCGAGATGCGGGTCACCGTGGATAACGGCGAAGTGGGTAAATGGGTGCCACCATGTCTGATAGAGATTGGTTGCCAACTGGTTGCGGACCTCGGGCGCGGCATCCTCATAATCGGTGAGTTTATCACCGCTCAACCATGTCATCGTCAGCAGGCGATCTGTACAAAGTTCAGGCACCGGTTCGGGTACAGTCACAAAGCTCTTGCCTGCGAGGATATGGCGGTAGAGCGCCATATGCTTGGCTTCTCGCTCATAGTCGAGTTCCTCACGCAAGCGATCATTGATCTCGCCGAGCATTTCGGTCGGGTCAATTGAGCCATCAAGACGTTTGAACAGGCCGAGCAGCGTTTTTAACTGACTGACATCGGTTTCAACTGCGCTTGCCATATCTGGATATTGCAGCTTGCACGCAACCACTCGACCATCATGCAGGGCGGCGCGGTGAACTTGGCCTAGCGAGGCAGCATGCGCCGCCTCTTTACCAAACTCAGCGAAATTCTCTTGCCAGTTGGTGCCAAGCTCAGCGCGCATACGCCGCCGCACGAAGGGCCAGCCCATAGCCGGGGCCTGTGCCTGTAGCTGGCTCAGCTCTGCGGCATACTCGGCTGGCAGGAAGTCTGGGATGGTAGAAACCATCTGCGCGACTTTCATCAGCGGACCCTTTGACTTGCCTAGCGCCGCAGCAAGCGATTTGGCGATACGTTCATCGCCCTTGTCACCGCCAAATAGGGAATTGGCAGCAAAGCTGAGGCCCGCGCCGGAAAGATTCGTTCCAACTTTCACGGTGCGGCCAAGCCGGGCGCTCAGGCGATTACGTTCAGGGTCTTGGTTATCTTCGGCCATATGGGCTCCGCGATTATCACTAGACTTAGTACGCATCCGCGCACAGTCGAGATGCACCTATCGTCGCGGCGTTTTGTCAGATCTTGCCGTCTTGTAGGTTTTGCACTTTTCGCAGGTCTGGAAACAGCGCAGCCCACGCCGCGACAACGCCCATGGCGATATAGCCGCCTGCCACGACGGTGAACACGGTGCCCCACCGCGCCGCCATAAATCCGGCGCGCGTTTCCCCCAACTGATTGGAAGCGCCAACGACGATTGAATTTACTGCACTGACCCGTCCACGCACCTCATCCGGCGTCCAAAGCTGGACAAGCGTCTCGCGCACATAGACTGAAATCATGTCGAACGCACCGATCAAGACCAGAGCTGCAACGGACACCCAGACAATCGTCGAATAACCGAACAGGATATGCAGCGCCCCGAAAAGCGCTGTGCTGACAAACAGGATCAGGCCCGCATGGCGTTTGATCTCAACAGATGTAATGACAAATACCATCGCAATAGCCCCAACACCCGGCGCGGCGCGCAGCAAGCCGTACCCGGCTTCACCAATATCAAGAATATCGCTCGCATATACAGGTAACAAAGCCACAGCCCCGCCCATTAAAACAGCGAACAGGTCAAGTGTGATTGCACCCAGAACGATTTTCGCTTTCCACATATAGCGGAACCCCCCAAACAGGGTAGCGAGCGTTGTGCGGGTGACTGACCGAGCTTGAACAGGCTTCGGGATTGAGAAGATCAAAAGCGCTGTCGTAAGCGATATTATCGCGGCCACACCGTAAGCCACATTCATCGATATCGCTGTCAGGCCGCCGCCAATTGCCGGGCCGAGCACACTGGCCATCTGCCACGAAGATGCATTCCAGCTCACCGCATTCGGAAAATCCTCTCGCGGCACCAGATTGACCGCCAGGGAAGTGGCGGCAGGCGAATAGAAAGCCCGAGCAATGCCCACAACAGTCATCATGAACAGGACAAAAATCACGTTGAACTGGCCGGTCGCTGTCATCGCCAGCAGGACAATCATACACCCAAGCTGCAATAGGGTTGCAAACCCCATGATCGACCTGCGACCGAAACGGTCAGACGCCAATCCTGTCACCAGCACCAAAACAAGCGAGGGCAGAAATTGCACAAGACCAACCCAGCCAAGGTAAAGCGGGTTTTTTGTCTCGGCATAAACCTGCCAAGCGACGGCAACGGCCAGTACATTGCCTGACAATGCCCCGCCGAACCGAGATATAAAATAGCGCTGATAGGACACATGTCTGAATGCGGCGAACCGATCTGACATGGAAAAGCCTTTCACTGCGGGGTGCGCGGCTCTTCTGCGCCTATTAGCGGCCTATGTCTATGCGGGGAGGTGACCCGTTTTGACATAAATCAAGCAACCTTCGTCAGACCAGGGCGTGTGCGCTGACATATGCGGACTACGCAACCAGCTGCCTTTGGGATAGTCGCCATGCTCATCCTGAAAGGTACCCTCGAGCACGAGGATTTCCTCGCCGCCCCAATGGCGATGCATGTTGAACTTGGTGCCAGGTTGCCAACGCACAAGCGCAGCACTTTCAGTCCCATGGCTGTGCAGGCCAATGACACTGAGCCCAGGCAAAACACCCGGCTGAAAGGCCATGTCGGCTGTTGGAATGACTTTCTGCTCTGTATCCGCCTCGTTGAATTGATGCAGCTTCACGAAGATCGTGCAGCCTTCCTTGCTGTGCGGTGTATGCTTTGAACCTATAGGATTGCGAACATATGTGCCGGGGGGATAGTCACCATGCTCATCAGAGAACACGCCTTCGAGGACCAGAAACTCCTCGCCCCCGCCATGCGTGTGTTCGCTAAAATAGGAGTCCGGGGCGTAGCGCACAATGGAAGTCGCCCGGGCCACTTCTTCACCAATACGGTCGAGCATCTGACGCTCAACCCCGGCCATTGGCGAGGCAACCCAGTCGCGATCGGCTTGATGCGACACAATACGCTGAGAGAGGTCGGCATTAAGACGCATGATTTCTTCCTACTAATAGGTTTGTATTGACGGTAAAAGTGTTAGGCGAGGCGCATCCGAAACTCAGATACGGCCATATCGAAAAGCTCAACAGTACCAGCCGCACGCGCCATCAATTGTGCGCCCTCAACCAAGCCGAGACAGGCGGCGGCTTCGGCGATGGGGCGGCCAACATGTCTTATACTGCCATCCTCGGTAGCGTGCTCGAAGACAGCTTTCAGCCAAAGCAGACTTTGCTCATGGAACTTCATTAACTGTGCCAATACCGATGAAGACAGGCTATCGCGGCCGGCGCTGAACGCCACACATAGGCAAACTTTCTCACCGCCTTGCAGCGCATCACGGTAGGCATCGACATAGGCCGAGAGCTGCGCATCGGCGGTGCGGTGCGTTGTGCGAATGCCATCCAGTGTATGCATGAACGTCACTGAATAGCGCTCCAGAGTTGCAAGAGCGAGATCATGTTTCGTCGGAAAATGGTGGTGTATGCTGGCTTTTCGGATACCGACATCTTTTGCGAGGTCGGCATAGGAAAACCCGTCAAAGCCGCGGCGGCGAGCGGCATTTTCAGCTGAATCGAGAAGGGCGTCTTTCGTGCTCATGTTTCCCTACCTAGTGGTAGGCTATGTCTACGTCAAGTCGCAACTGATTCTATTCGTGCCATTTCTCTTCGTTCACTCTATATTCCGGGCATGTCAGAGACGAATCGCCCCTCTATTTCACAGCTCGCAGCGGCGCGCGCGCCCAAAGCCGCCAGCCAGGCCGACTATCTGGATGGCCTCAACCCCGAGCAACGCGAAGCCGTCCTGCACACAGAAGGCCCGCTTCTGGTACTGGCGGGTGCAGGCACAGGCAAGACGCGCGTACTAACGACACGGCTCGCGCACATCATCGCATCCGGCCTTGCCTATCCGAGCCAAACGTTGACCGTAACCTTCACCAATAAGGCCGCGAGGGAGATGCGCGAGCGAGCGCTGAAACTCACTGGCGATGCGGGAGAGGGATTACGCTGGCTCGGCACATTCCATTCCATATCAGCGCGTATCCTGCGCCAGCATGCTGAACTTGTGGGCCTGAAGTCCAGTTTCACCATTCTCGATACGGATGACCAGATCCGTCTCTGTAAGCAGATCATTACGGCGGAAAACATAGACCCGAAACGCTGGACGCCGCGTTTCCTTGCCGGACTGATAGATGGCTGGAAGAATCGCGCGCTACTGCCCGCCAAAGTGCCCGCTGATGAGGCCTACAATTTCGCCGATGGCAAAGGCATTCGCTGTTATGAAATTTATCAGGCGCGGCTTAAGACGCTGAATTGCTGTGATTTTGGCGACCTGTTGATCCACAATATTACACTATTTCAGGACAATCCGGACTTGCTCGCCGAGTTTCATCGCAAGTTCAAATATGTGCTCGTCGACGAGTACCAGGACACGAATGTCGCGCAATATTTGTGGTTGCGGCTGCTGGCACAGGGATCAAAGAATATTTGCTGCGTCGGCGACGACGACCAGTCCATCTATGGCTGGCGCGGCGCAGAGGTCGACAATATCCTACGCTTTGAGAAGGACTTTCCGGGCGCCAAAACGGTGCGGCTGGAACGCAATTATCGCTCAACCAAGCATATTCTGGCGGCTGCATCTTCGGTCATCTCTCACAATAAGGGGCGGCTCGGCAAAACGCTGTTTGTCGGCGGCGACAATGCTGATGATCCAGACGCCGAGCGCGTTCTGGTGCGCGGCCTGTGGGATGGCGAGGCCGAAGCGCGCCTGATCTGCGAAGATATTGAGAGTTGGCGCAATAAAGGCCGCAAGTATGAGGATTGCGCGATCCTCGTGCGCGCGTCTTGGCAGATGCGCCTGTTTGAAGAGCGCCTGATCATTCTGGGCATTCCTTACCGCGTTATCGGCGGGCCGCGTTTCTTCGAGCGGGCCGAAATCCGCGACGCGATGGCGTATCTGCGCCTCATCCGCTCAACCGATGATGATCTTGCCTTTGAGCGCGTCGTCAACCAGCCGAAACGCGGTGTCGGCGGCACGACGCTGCAAAAGCTGCAACGCTATGCCCGCGACGATGGCCGCAGCCTGTTCACGCTGACGCCAATGGTGTTGCAGACCGACGAGATTAAAGGCCCCGGCAAGCGCGGGCTGACGCAATTTGTTGATCAAATAAACCTGTGGCGCGACAGGCTGAATGGCGGCCTCAGCCATACTGAGCTGGTGCAGGTCATCCTCGACGAGAGCGGCTATACCGACATGCTGCAAAAAGATCGCAGCCCACAGGCCCAGACGCGGCTGGATAACTTGAAAGAACTCGTCAACGCGATGGGCGAGTTCGATAGCCTTCCGGCCTTCCTTGAGCATGTTGAACTGGTCATGGATGTGGGCGGCAATTCGGATGGCGACGAGGTACAGATCCTGACCCTGCACGGCGCCAAGGGGCTGGAATGGCCAATGGTGTTCCTGCCCGGCTGGGAAGAAGAAGTGTTTCCGAGCCGCCGCAGCCTGGATGAAAGCGGCATGAAGGGCCTCGAGGAGGAACGGCGTCTGGCCTATGTCGGGATCACGCGGGCGCGCGAATGCTGCCGGATATCATTCGTCGCCAATCGCCAGATTTTCGGGCGCTGGCAATCTGTCCTGCCGAGCCGTTTTGTTGACGAACTGCCGCACGAAAATGTCGAGGCGGCGAGTGAGACAGGCTATTCCAGCCTGCCCGGCGGCGACACTGGCTTTCAAGGCAGTATGGAAGACCTGGGTGAGCGCTCAAGCTATAAAAGCCCCGGCTGGAAACGCCTGAAAGAGAATGCCGGGCGCTATGATAGTGGCCCGGTCATTGACGGCAAAGCGACGCTGGTGGCGAATGAGACCAGCACAAGCAGCTTCAAGATCGGCCAGCGTGTGCACCATGACAAATTCGGCTACGGCCAAGTCCTCGGCGCGAATGGCACGAAACTTCAAGTGGCGTTCGAAAAGGGCGGCTTGAAGAAAGTAATTTCGACGTTTGTGACGGGGGTTTAGATGCCAAGGTCTGTGATTGAAAGACTCCCAGATGACCTAATGGCCAAAGCCAGCCTGCGCGGAAATGAATACGCGTGGCGCTTGCAAGACATCCCCGAAGTAATTGAGGCTACGAGATTACTGGGCCTTCTCAATAAGGGCGGCCAACTCCAGTTCAGAATCCCCGGCGGAACTTGTGAAGCCTATGAGTTCTGCGTTGACCCAACACAGACGAGTGATTGCAATGCGGCAGCATCGGAATGTCTAATGCTATTCAATAGACTCTTAGAAAAAGAGCATGAATTTCTACCACGCGGACGCGAATGGAAGATCATTAGAGACTTTGAAAGCGCCGAAGGTAACCTCAAAGATCACATGTGTTTTGTTTGGTATGTCGATGAAGCCTAATGCTTCGCCGCGTCTTCGCCGCCCATGCCGTCCCAGAATTTCTTGACCTTGCCGACAAAGCCTTCGCTTTCCGGGTTACAGTCAGCGCCTGAACAGTCACAGAATTCGCGCAGGATTTCCTTCTGGCGGGCCGAGAGATTGCGCGGGGTTTCGACGAACATCTCAATATAGAGATCGCCCGTCTGGCCAGAGCCTCGCAGAGACGGCATGCCCTTGCCGCGCAGGCGCAGCTTGCGGCCGGTTTGCGCGCCTTCCGGCACCGTGACGCGTTGGCGCGCACCATCAATTGTCGGGATTTCAACTTCCCCGCCCAGCGCGGCGCAGACCATGGAAACAGGCGTGCGGCAATACAGGTTCGGGCCGTCGCGTTCGAACAGGTCATGTTCCTGTACATCAACGAAAATATAAAGATCGCCCTTAGGTCCGCCTTGCGCGCCGGGTTCACCCTCGCCAGACAGGCGGATACGCATACCGCTTTCAACGCCCGCCGGGATTTTCACCGCCAATGTGCGGTCTTCCTGAACCTGCCCGGCGCCGCGGCAGGTCTTGCATGGCTTGGAAATGGTCTGGCCGCGCCCGCCGCAGCGCGCGCAGGTGCGCTCCATCGTGAAGAAGCCCTGCTGGGTGCGCACCCGGCCCGCGCCGCCGCACGTCTCGCAGGTTTCAGGGCTGGAGCCGGGCTCTGCGCCTGATCCGCTACAGGGCTGGCAGGTCGCAGCTGATGGCACGTGGATTTCAGTATCCTTGCCCGCAAACGCTTCTTCGAGCGTGACCTGCATATCATAGCGCAGGTCACTGCCGCGCTGCGGCCCGCCGCGCCGGCGTCCACCGCCGCCGCCAAACACCTGGCTGAAAATATCCTGGAAGATGTCGCCGGGATCGCCGCCGCCAAAGGGATTGCCGCCGCCTGCGCCGGGACCGCCATTCTCAAATGCAGCATGGCCGAAGCGGTCATAGGCCGCGCGTTGGTCAGCATCAGACAAGATAGCGTAAGCTTCGCCGACTTCCTTGAACTTGGCCTCGGCCTCGCCATCGCCCGGATTCTGGTCCGGATGATACTTCATGGCCAGCTTGCGATACGCGCTTTTCAACGCCTTATCGTCCGCGCCTTTTTCGACGCCGAGCACTTGATAATAGTCGCGTTTGCTCATTTTCAGGTATTCACCAGTCTGACAGTAACTCCGGCCCCAGAAATGGGGGGCAGATGACACATTCGCAAGGGTTGATTGTCGCCTAGCCTGTCTTCCGTTTTCTGGTGTTGCCTAAAATCCTGACGGCGCTCTCCTTCGGGACGATCATGACGGTCTCCGCGACGGTATGTTCCCAGTTCTTGAGCAGTTCTGTAGCGCGGGCCGAGGCCGTGCGCTGAACATGCTCCGTCAGCAGGCGATGATACTCGTCAAGACGCGCTTTTTTCATGTCTTTCAGCGGATACCAGTCGATGCCATCCGGGTTTGCAACATGGGTAAAGCGGCCTTCCTTGTCCCAGATATAGGCGACGCCGCCCGTCATGCCCGCGCCGAAATTATCACCAACCGGCCCAAGGATCGCGACGAGACCGCCGGTCATATACTCACAGCCATTCGCGCCGCAGCCCTCAACCACCGCTTCCGCGCCGGAATTGCGCACGGCAAAGCGAACGCCCGCCTGCCCGGCTGCGTAGAGCTTGCCAGAGGTGGCACCGTACAGACATGTATTGCCGATAATGGTGTTATCGCCCGCCACGAAGGGCGCATCAGCAGGTGGACGCAGCTGGATTGTCGCGCCGGAAAGTCCCTTACCGACATAATCATTGGCATCGCCCACCACATCGAGCAGCAGACCCTGCACGGAGAACGCGCCGAGCGACTGGCCCGCGCTACCTGTCAGGCGCACATGCATACGGCCTTCAGGCAGCTCTTTTTCGCCGAACTTGCGAACGATAGCCGAACTGGAGCGCGCCCCAATTGAGCGCAGCACGTTCTGCACTTCATATTGCAGCTGCATCTTCTCACCGCGGGTGAAGAATGGCTCACCATCGCGCAGGATTTGCGCATCCAGTGTGTCCGGAACTTCCTCGCGCCGGGTCGGCTGATAGCGCACGGCATTTTGAGTGTCGACTTGCACCAGAAGCGGATTCAGATCGAGGTCATCAAGGTGCGGCGCACCGCGCGAGACCTGCGCCAGAAGATCTGTACGCCCGATCGCTTCGTCCAGCGATTTCAGCCCCAACGACGCGAGAATACGGCGTACATCTTCAGCAATAAAGCTCATCAGATTGACGACTTTGTCGGCGGTGCCTGTGAACTTCTTGCGCAGCTCCTCATCCTGAACACACACACCCACAGGGCATGTATTGGAGTGACACTGGCGCACCATGATACAGCCCATCGCGACCAGCGAGGCTGTGCCGATACCGTATTCTTCTGCGCCCAGCATGGCAGCAATCACGATATCTCGCCCGGTGCGCAGCCCGCCATCTGTGCGCAAGGTCACCTTGTCACGCAGATTGTTGAGGCTGAGCACTTGGTGCGCTTCAGCAAGACCCATTTCCCATGGCAAGCCTGCATACTTGATAGACGTTTGCGGGCTTGCACCCGTACCGCCAACGCCGCCCGCAATCAGGATGATGTCAGCCTTGGCTTTGGCAACACCCGCCGCAACGGTGCCGACACCAGATTGTGCCACAAGCTTCACGCAGACCCGGCAATCCGGGTTGATCTGTTTCAGGTCATAGATCAGCTGCGCCAGATCTTCGATCGAATAGATATCGTGATGCGGCGGCGGACTGATCAAGGTCACACCCGGTGTCGCATGCCGGTTCTTGGCAATGAACTCGGTGACCTTGAAACCGGGCAGCTGACCACCTTCGCCGGGCTTGGCGCCTTGCGCGATCTTGATTTCAATCTCGCGGCACATGTTGAGATATTCAGCCGTCACGCCAAAACGGCCAGACGCGACCTGCTTGACGGCTGAGTTCATATTGTCGCCATTTGGCAGCGGGGTATAGCGCTCACGTACTTCGCCACCCTCACCGGAAACAGATTTTGCGCCAATCCGGTTCATCGCGACATTGAGCGTACCATGCGCTTCCGGGCTGAGCGCGCCAAGGGACATGCCCGGCGTGACGAAGCGTTTGCGAATCTCGTTGACCGACTGGACATCTTCCAGCCGCTCTTCAGGACCAGCTGGTTTGAAGTCCATCAGGTCGCGCAGCTGAATCGGGTGCTCACCCGCGCGCGCTTTGACGGCGCTTTGATAGCGCTCGTATAGCGCATATTCACCCTTGTCGCATGCCGCCTGTAGCATGTGTATGAGGTTGCCATCCAGCGCATGTGGCTCTGATTTGGCGCGCAAGCGATAAAAGCCACCAATCGGCAACGCGATAATGTCCTCGTCAAACGCGCGCTCATGGCGATCCAGTGCATTCTCTTCAAGACCGGCAAGACCAAGCCCGGAAATACGGCTCGTCAGGCCCGGAAAATAGTCTGCAACAAGCGCGCGAGAGAGGCCGAGCGCTTCAAAATTATACCCGCCGCGATAGGACGAGATCACTGAAATGCCCATCTTGGACATGATTTTCAGAAGGCCAGCTTCAATCGCTTGCTTGAAATTCAGCACCGCTTGATTGAGTGAAATATCACCTAACAAACCACGCGCATGTCTATCGGCAATCGCGTCCTGTGCCAGATACGCGTTCACGCATGTCGCACCGACGCCTATAAGCACGGCGAAGTAATGCGTATCGACACATTCAGCCGACCGAACCGTCAACGAGCAGAAGGTCCGCAAACCCTGCGCGACAAGGTGGCTGTGTACTGCCCCTGTGGCCAAAATCATCGGAATGGCGACCCGGCCCGGACCCTGATCCTCATCGGTCAGGACGATGTGTTCGCGCCCGGCGCGTACAGCCTCTTCAGCCTCTTCGCGGATACGGGCGAGTGCATCTTTCAGGGCCCCACCGCTGCCTGTAGCTTTGGTCTCATCAAAGGTACAATCAATGATCTGGACACTCTTGCCGAGCATTTTGACGAGACGGTCATACATGCCGATGCTGAGGAACGGGCTTTCGAGCACAAACACATCCTGCTGGCGTGCATCGGTTGTCAGGACATTACCGAGATTCTTGAACCGCGTTTTTAGGCTCATAACCCGGTCTTCGCGCAGCGGATCCACAGGCGGGTTGGTGACTTGGCTAAAGCTTTGGCGGAAGAAGTGGCTGAGTGGACGGAAGTTTTCCGATAGAACCGCGACAGGACTGTCATCGCCCATAGAGCCGATGGCTTCCTTCCCGCCCTCAGCCATTGGCGCAAGAATGAGCTCCAGGCTCTCCAAGGTAAAGCCCGCGACGGATTGGCGGCGCAAGAGGTCTTCAGTGCCGAACAGGCGCGGTTCGTCACCGGGACCAATTTCCGGCTCCAGATCGCGTACGTTTTTCAACCATTTTTCGTATGGATGTTCAGCCGCAAGCTCATCGACAATTTCGCCATGCTCGTAGAATTTTCCTGTTTCAAGGTCAGCTGCAATCATCCCGCCGGCCGGAACGTGGCCGCGACGTACAACCTCATGTCCTGTCAGTGGGCACATGCCTGTTTCTGACCCGACAGCCAGAATTCCGCTTCCTGTTAAGGCGTAGCGCAAAGGCCGCAAACCATTGCGGTCTAGCCCGGCAACAGCCCAGCGTCCATCATAGGCACAGACAGCTGCTGGCCCGTCCCATGGCTCCATCACCGAGTTGCAATAGGCATACAGCGCGGCATGCGTGTCCGGCATAATCGAGGCGCGTTTTGACCATGCCTCGGGAATCAGCAAGGCTTTGGTCATCGGTGCGGTACGCCCAGCCTTGCAGAGAATTTCGAAAACCGCATCAAGCGCGCCAGAATCCGACGTGCCTTGCGGGGCAACGGGTTTGACGTCCTCGACATGCTCGCCGAATGAACCAGAGACCATTTTGATCTCGTGGCTTTTCATCCAGTTCAGGTTGCCGCGCAGCGTATTGATCTCGCCATTATGGGCGAGCATGCGGAAGGGCTGGGCAAGCGACCATTGCGGAAACGTGTTGGTTGAATAACGCTGGTGATAGATCGCAATCGCCGACACGAAACGCTGATCGCGCAGATCGAGATAGAAATTGTCGATGTCAGCAGCGAGGAACATGCCCTTATAGATCAGCGACTTGTGGCTAAGTGAGCAGATGTAGAAACCTGGAATACCGGCCTCACGCGCCCGGCGCTCAATCCGGCGGCGGCAGATGTAAAGTGCGCGCTCAAGTTCTTCACCTTTACGGCCCCGGGCATCGCGGAACATGACTTGCTCGATTTCCGGACGCGTATCTTGCGCCTTGCGCCCAATCACGGCGATATCAACCGGCGGCTGGCGCCAGCCATAGATATAGAAGCCAAAATGCAGGATCTCGGTTTCAACGATAGAGCGCGCCGCTTCTTGCTGTCCAAGGTCGGTGCGGGGCAAGAAAATTTGGCCGACACAAATCGGATCGTCGGTTGGCTTATGGCCAGCGCGTTCAACTTGCTCGCGGAAGAAGTCCTGCGGAACCTCAATGCGGATGCCTGCGCCGTCTCCGGTCTTGCCGTCCGCGTCAACTGCGCCGCGATGCCAGACATTCTTAAGCGCCTTGATACCCATTTCAACGATTTCGCGTGATGGTTTGCCATCCATCGCGGCAACGAGTCCGACCCCGCACGCGTCTTTCTCATGCGCAGGGTCATAGGCATGCGCATCAATCAGGCGTTGGCGCTCGGCAAGATATGTTTTGATTGTATCAGTCATTGGAAACACCCTCCAAAGAGGCAAGAAATTCGGGGCCAGTCAGACGCGGACGTTCGCCGGCTAAATCATAATAATCGGGCTTTTCATCGACAAAGATTTCCTTGGTAATCTTCGTCCCTGCGGGCAGGTCGAGCGCGCCAGCGCATACTGCCCAGAACTCATCGACGCCGTTCAGACGGTAGAACAGGCTGGAGCCACATGTGCTACAGAAACCGCGACGGGCCCAGTCAGAGCTCTCAAACCAGACCAATGACTCGTCATGGGTAATCTTGACTTCGCCATTGCGATAATCAGCGCCGATGAACGGGCCACCCGTCCAGCGCCGACACATATTACAATGGCACACATCAACATGATCAATTGCACCGGTTTCAAACTTTACACCGCCGCAAAGGCACTGACCTGAGATTGTTTCTGACATCACGCTACTCCGCCGCAACGAGTTGGCTGCGCGCTTTTGCCCGCATCGCGAAATGCATCTGTTCAGCAGCATCGCGCCCGTCCTTAATGGCCCAGACAACAAGCGAGGCACCGCGAACGATATCGCCCGCCGCATAGACACCCGGAAGGCTTGTTTCCATTGTCTTGAAGTCGACACGTACCGCGCCCCAGCGGTTCACAGTCAGCGCCGGTTCATCGAATAAGGCGGGCAGGTCCTCAGGATCAAAGCCTAGGGCTTTGATGACCATGTCGGCGGCCATATCATTGGTCTTGTCTGTTTTCTCCGGAGACTGGCGACCTGATGGGTCAGGAGCGCCTAGTTTCATACGGCGAACTTTGACGCCTTTAACCTTGTTTGCCTTGGTCTCCAGAACCGCCTCTGGGCCAGATAGCCACTCAAAGACCACGCCCTCTTCCTCGGCGTTCTGCACCTCGCGTTGGCTTCCCGGCATGTTGGCCCGGTCACGGCGATAGAGGCAGGTTACAGATTTTGCGCCCTGCCGCACAGCTGTGCGCACGCAGTCCATCGCTGTGTCGCCGCCGCCAATGACAATGACACGTTTCCCCTCAGCGCTGAGTGTGCCGTTATCAAAGTCGGGGACTTTGTCACCCAGGCCTTTGCGATTCGACGCCGTCAGAAAATCCAGGGCGGGATAGACGCCAGAGGCGCCGATGCCGGGAAGCTTCAGATCCCGCGCCTTGTATACACCCGTGGCAATCAGGACCGTATCGTGCGCTGCGCGAATATCGGCGAGCTTGGAATCAGCGCCGATCTCGTAATTAAACCGGAATGTGACGCCGCTATCTTCCAGATGTTTGATCCGGCGCTCGACCACATGCTTTTCCAACTTAAATCCAGGAATACCGTAAATGAGCAAGCCGCCACCGCGATCATAACGATCATAGACGGTGACTTGATAGCCTTTGCGCCGCAGCTGTTCTGCGGCGGCCAAACCACCTGGGCCTGCGCCGATAATTCCTGCAGATTGCTCTCGCTCTTTTGGTGGACTTATCGGCTTGATATAGCCCTTCTCCCACGCATTGTCGGTGATGTAGCGCTCGATAGAGCCAATGGTTACAGTCCCGTGACCTGATTGTTCAATCGTACAAATCCCCTCGCACAGACGATCTTGCGGGCAGATGCGTCCACAGATTTCTGGCATATTATTAGTCGCCGAGGAGATGGCGTAGGCTTCTTCAAGCCGGTCTTCAGCAGCGAGTTTCAGCCAATCCGGGATATTATTCTGCAAAGGGCAGCCTTGCTGGCAAAAGGGCACGCCGCATTGTGAACAGCGTGATGCCTGCGACTTGGCCGCCTTGGTTGTATAGTCGCCGTAAATTTCAGCGAAATCAGCTGTGCGATCACCTGCCTTGCGTTTACCCGGCATGCTGCGTTCAACTTTGATAAACTGAAGCATTTGCTGCGACATGGCAGACTCCCTCTCACTGCTGCCCTGCTTATGCGACCGCAGGGATAATGTGACAAGAGATTGAATCGCCATTATCAATCACATTGATATATATCACTACACAATTTGACCTTATTCCGAAGCATAAGACGCCAGAAATTATATTTGTATATTATAATAATATATATAAAACACGTGTCCTTTAATAGGAAATCCGCTAAATGGCGTCACTCGAAGCACGCACTGGGGCGGCAATGTCATTTCTCCAATTGCTGATCATTTCACTCGTTCAGGGTTTGACCGAGTGGCTGCCTATCTCTTCCTCGGGGCATGTTCTGCTCGCCACAGACTATTTTGAACTTGAAGGCCGCGATGAGTATTTGATCAACGCGATGGCGCACATTGGAACGCTATTTGCCGTACTCGCATACTTCTGGCGGGATGTAAGCCGCGCGACAATCGGCAGTATGGAGCTTATTCGCGCGCCATTTGCCGAAACGCAGCTCTCTTCTGAGGGTAAGTTGGCGCTGCGTATCCTTGCATCACTGCCCATCGCACTGGTCGTGATGGTTATCTACGAATTTGCCATGCCAGACAGCACCAAAGATGCCATGCGCTCTGTCTGGGTGGTCGGAGCAACATCGATCATTTTCGGCCTTGCCTTGTGGTGGGCCGACGTCAAGGGCGGCACCGTGCGCCGTGAGAGCGATATGAACGTCCGCGATGCGGTTCTCATCGGCGCAACACAAGCAGTTGCAGCACTATTGCCTGGCACCAGCCGTTCTGGAATCACGATGACCGCAGCCCGCGCGCTGGGGTTTGACCGCAGTGAAGCGGCCCGGTTTTCCATGCTGATCGGCGCGCCTTTGCTGGCCGCTGTCGGCGCCTATGCGTTCCTGAAGCTGGCAGGCGCAGATGCGGGAACCGGAATTGCGACACTGAAGGACGGCTTGATCGTTGCGGCCTTGTCTTTTGTGTCAGGCCTGTTGTCGATTTGGGCACTCATGGAATTGCTCAAGCGGATCAGTTTCCTCCCCTTCGTGCTTTATCGACTCGTCCTCGGCGCTGCCCTGCTCATCGGCGCACCCATACTCGGCCTGATTTGACACCAGTGAGCGTGTCTTGACACTTTTTTGATGGCGTCTTGGCAGGTTTTTCCTTTTACTATGTGCCAGTGCGTGAAGACTGGGCCCGTTAGTCTTGCCGCATAGGCAAACGATGATGCGCCGCAGTCGCTAGAAAATATTGAAATCGAAATCGAGCAAACCGTCGGCGAATAGGCCCGGATTTAACTCGCTTCAGCTTTCTGGTGGTACTGGCCATAGGGCCTGAACCGCCAGAGATAGCTTGGTACAATCGCTTCGACGCTTTCCAGCTCTGTAACGCCAAGATCCGCGGCGGTTTTTGCCCCGTCTGCAACCACGTTGTCGTCCTTCAGCATTTCAACCTGGTTGCCTGTGATCGGTGGACCACCAAACAGTCCGAGCGAGAGCGGCGGCACGTAGCGCCATAACGCGCCAAATGTCAGGCCCAGAGGCTTGGCGATGAAGAAAGGCAGAGGCAAGCCATAGCGTTTACGCGCGATCGTCTTGCCGATAAAGGCGTAAATCTCGTTAAATGTGTAAGTGGCTGGACCGCCCAGTTCATAAGTCTGCCCCGCCGTATCATCGCGCGACACAGCCGCCGCAATCGCATCAGCCACATCACCCGCGTAAATCGGCTGAACCTTTGTCTTACCGCCGCCAATAGCAGGCAGGAAAGGCGCAATGGTTGTAACGGGGTGCGATGCCAATCCAGCAAAGCGATTAAAGAAATCATCCTCAGGGCCAAACACAATGCTTGGGCGCAGGATCGTCGCGGTTGGAACCACATCGCGGATCGCCGCCTCGGCTTCGCCCTTGGTGCGCGCATAGTCTGCTTCAGCATCTGGGTCCGCGCCAATTGCAGAGACATGGACGAGCCGGCTAATACCCGCAGCGGCGCAGGCTTCGGCGACATTTATCGCGCCCTCACGCTGCGCGCTTTCAAAATTCTGACGGCCCTTCTCAAACAGAATACCGACAAGGTTTACAGCCGCGTCTGCGCCGTCCAGCGCTGCAGCGACGGAGGCCTTATGACGAACATTGGCCTGTACGATGTCCACCCATCCAGGCGACCCAGCGAGACGGACATCGCCCGCCAGATGAGGCCGGCGCACCGCAATACGCACGCGCCATCCGGCCTCAACCAGCGTGCGCGCCGCATACCGGCCAATAAACCCAGAGCCGCCGAATACCGTGACCAGACCTTTTGACATTTCAATTGCCCTCCAAAACAGGCAGAGTCGCATGCTTTATTGGCGGCGCTTTCACCATGAGTTTGCAGGCTTGTCCATGCGGTGAATACGACAATTAACCGCCAAACATATCGCCAGGCTTTTGCAAATGCATGCGCAGGGCATTGATGGCAGAGCGAATCCACATGCCCTCATTTGCGGCATAGCGGCCGCGTTGCCCGTTAAGACGCGGCAGCTGACCGCCGCGATGGTGAACACCAACCAGCTCCAGCGTGCGCGAATTGAATACCGGGCTACCTGAATTCCCGCGCTCGGTTGGCGCGCGATAGTGCACACGGCGCGGTTCCGGCCCCGGGGCCTCGCCAACAGTGCCCTCATGATCGATGAGGTCATTATCATTGAGGGAAAACGAAAGATCGCCGCCAAGCGGGTGACCGACAACGTAGACTTTTCCGGTTACATTGACGGTTTCCGGCTCGCGTCGAGAGTTAAGGCGCGTCACTTTGCGTTTCAGTTTAGGCAGGCCTTTACCGACTTTCATAATATCAGCGACATTCGGCACGGGGCAATCGACGTCAAAGACAGTGACATCATGGTCGTGCTGGCCTGAGCACCAGACCAGTCGATCAAGCGCGATTTCGCCAAGCTCAGGGGCAAGATCGAACACAGCGCTCGCTTCGCCCGGCCCGAAATAGCTGCCATCGCGCTCGGGCGTATCTGACACCACATGCGCGTTGGTAAAGAAAAACATCTTACCGTCCAAAGAGGCATCAACATACTTGCCGTGCAGCAGGAAGCCTGTGCCAATTGTCATCGCGCCGCGCGTATCAGATGGCACTGTCACACGGCCAACAGCCTTGGCGCGCAACATAATGTCTTCGAGCCGTTTGATCGAGAATGGCCCCTCAACACCGAGCACCTTCTCATTCTGCAAGGCGAAGTCATGTTTGGGCGTAACGTCCTGGAATTTTTTTACTGTGTCCTGCGCATTGGACTGGAAGCTTTCCAGGTCCGCCTTGCTGAGCGTCAAACCACCATCCTCAGCCGCAATCAGCGCCATGCGTAGAGCTGTTACAACAGGGCCTTTTTCCGGATCCGATGCTTCAACACCCCAGACTTGTTCGAACTGACGCAAAGTCCCATTCAAGGCGAACGCATTGTCGGCAGCGATGACGAGGTAATGGTTGATCCAGACAATGGCTTCATCCCAGCGACCCAGCGCAGCGCAGGCTTCCGCCGCATTGGCATAGTTCCATAGCGCATCGCCCGGTACGGATGTCATGGCGGCAACGTCCGTGGGCGGATCTCCGATAGCGTCGAGTATGTACTTAGCGATGGTCTCAGGCGCATCGAAATCTGCAAATGCAAAGCCGTGACGGTGACCAAGCTTCTGTACGGCCATCGCATTGACGCCATGATAGTGGCTGTCCTGAACTTTCGGCGCGCGTGCATAAACCCAGTGATAAGCGAGTATAGAACGCCGCAGAAGGCGTTCCTGGGTATCGCGAGGTGCCATGCTTTTCCGGTCGACCGAGCGCAGGAACAAGTCTTTGTAGATACGGCCCTCAAGACCCCAGGCATCCGCTTCGCAGGCGGCATCTCCGGCCGTGAAAGCGACGCTGCGTGCTTCTTTCAAAGCCCCTGCCGCAAGGGCGTACTGACCTTTTTCGATCATTGATTGCGCATAGGTTTTGAGCAGGAAGGCGTTCTCATAACCGACATTTGTCAACCGATCCGCCAAGAGGGCGATACCTTCAAACAGCGCTGCATTTCGCAGGGTTTTGAGCGTGCTGGTTAAGGCCGCTTCATCAACGTTCAAACCTACGGCTAAAGCTTCGCCCGCAACGCGGTCAGCCTTTTTTTCAAGTTCGTCATCACCAGCTTTTACTGCGGCTACAAACTCATTGAGAGCATCTGAAAACATTCTATCCCCACTCTACGCGACTAATCGATAAATTCTGCAAAGGCTGTATTCTCAGGCTCAATCGGGGCGCTTTCATTTATCGAAAGGCCCGTGGCCTGCTCAAGATCAGCCACGCGGTTCAGCCATCCACGCAAGAACACGTTCTGGCTTTCATTGCGCTCTACGATGCGGTGATAAAGTGCGCGGCGCTGTTCAAGATAGGCGCGGCCGAGGTCTTCAGGTTTGGTCAGCTGGGCCGCGCCGAGCGTTTTTGGACCTACAGCGCCATCAACAGCAATTTGATGACCACACGCCACTAAGGCGCGTTGCAAGAGCTTTTTCGCGCCGCCCGGCCCATGATTCACGCTGGCATCGAACTGCATCCAGTCCACATTGGGCGCCAGTGCATCGCTGCGCCCTGTGAGCCAGTAACGCGTATTATAGATCGCGTGAATTTCATCCTCAGTGATGTTTTCAACGGGCTTAGGGCTTTCGCCGCGATCGTCGAGCCAGGCATGATATACGCGCTCGGTAACGCCCTTATTGGTGCGCCCGCCTGTGTCATTCGGATGGTCGGAAAAGCCGCCCTCCCAGCGTAAAGCAAAGTTAAGAGCGGTCTGAAAGCGGTTGCTGCGCGGTGTATGCGTAGGCACAGGCGCGGGCTCCTCGACCTCTACTGGTGGGGCTTCTGTAGCGGCACCATCCTGCGCTCCGGCAGCATTGCGCTGGTTCTCAATACCTTGTGCAATTATCGGCTTCACGATCGTTTCGGCAGCTGTCCAGATCGCCTTGAGGTTCTTGAGCTGGTGGCCAATTTTTCCTGGATCAAACAGGCTCTCATTATCCGTCACACCGGTCTGCGACTTGGCGTCTGCCAACACACTCATCCGCCCACTGACGCGGTTGATGAGATCTTGCTTATCACTGTCGATCAAATGCGGTGAAACCAGTACCTGCCGCTGGAACTGTTTCAGGACGCGGTCGATCTCGTCGCCTGCAATAAAGGCGCGGTTAAGCTCAGTCATCGCGGTGCCGAGACCAGGAATGGACTCAATATTCTCTCGCCTTTTGCTGCGGGTCACTTCAAGCACGGCATAGTCACGGCCTTTGACCAGTTTCTTGCCCGAGAAAAGCTGGCGGCGCTCAGGGTCGAAGTGCAAATCTGCAAGATCATCGGACTGTGACTTCGCGCTGAAAATCACATAATAACCTGACTGCAAGTCTGGCATGGTTGCCGCAAACTCAAACCTTGGCGTCCACTGACCGTCCATCTTCATGAATGTGTTTGCTGTGGCCTTGGCGATATCAAAAGCGATTTTCTGGGGGAACAGAATGCGCGAGGCTACACCGCCCACGGCGCTCGCCGCTTCGCCCATGAACTCCATCGTCGGATCGCCGCCCATGCTGATCCCGTCCATATCAGCGCCGTCATCTGCGCTAGATATACTTGAGCGGATTGCCGTTGCGACCGGCATCAGCGATTTTAGAATATCCTCGGAGCGACACGATAGCAGATTAATCTGCGCATTGATCGCACCCTGATACGGCGTCTGATCGAAGATCTGCCGATCGCCCATCTGCGCGGCAGCCTTGTTGGCGACATTCTCAGAGAGTTCCGGCGTGAGATAGGGGATAAGCGTCGTGTGATTGACCGGCTTATAGTCGCCTTGGGGTACGTGCACATCCGCGTAGAAGACCGGTTCAAACCGGGTTGTGAAAACCCGCCGCTTGGATAGTTTCTGGTCAACCAATTTCATCGAGACATAGCTTGATCCGGGCTCAATCGGGTCAACAGCTGCGGCCCCTGCGGCCGGGCGCATCAGGGCGACAGCCGGTTGCCCGCCAAATGCGAGGCGGCTCGCCGTATCCATCATCCAGCCTTCATTCTGGCTTGCAATATCATCGCTCATTACAGACTCCCACTGTACGCCAACCTGTTTTCCCGCATGTCTTGCGGGCAAAATTCGTCCACAATATGTTACGACATGACATTGCCGACGCCTAGCTTCCGCTTCCATGTTTTGATCTGGCTGCGCATAGCATTGTTATATCGCCGGGCATAATTTGCGTGCGGCGTCCCCGCGACATGCACGCCGACAAACTCAACCTTGTTACTCATCGCGTTGAAGCGGAAAACAGGCCCGCCGCTTTGCCCCGGCTCCGTATCCGCGTCATACCCGACTGTCGTCTTGGCCACTGTGCCGCTAAGCACATCGCTCGTGTGACTAAACAAGTTTAACGGCTGCGGATGGCGTGGATTAAAAGGATACCCCGCAACGGTAATTTTAGAGCCGCCCATGTCTGCGTCGCTTAGCGGGGCCTGACCGGGTACATCAAAGACTTCTCTCGCCCAGTCGTGCAAGGTGTTTGAAGCAAGCTGCATAACGCCGAAATCATATCCATACTGGTCCGGGTCAGAGGAGTCGTGTTCGCGATAACCAGGATAGACTTCAGCCTTGGTGATTGTCGTTTCGGCCTTGGCGACCGTTTCCTTCATCCCAACCATCACTTTCGCCTCTGAGATGAAGCGCTTGCGTCGCAGCGAGTAGATATTGTGAGCCGCCGTCAGCACCAGATTTGGCGCGATCAGGACACCTGTGCCAACAATCGGATCGCTATCGCCGAAGCGAACCTGCATACAGCACAGCGGTCGCCAGAGATCGCGGTCAATATCGTCAATCTTGACACGGTCATCTGTCCCGATAACGCTCTCAGCCGTGATCGGGCCTGACTGTTCCTGCGGCGCGGTTAGATCAATGCCGTCATCATTCTTCGACATCCATTTGGTGAAGAAATTCATATCTGGAGCCCTTGTCTAGTCGGCGCTTGATTTCGCAATCGCGATTTTCAGAAGCGGGGTTTCACCATCATCGCGTTGGCGCGTGAAGACAGCAGCATTGTCAATCTCAGTATCTTCAGGTCGCCCGCCAATCTGACTGGATGGATTATCGGAGTTTTCCGACGCAAAACTAATTCCATCACTATCCGAAGCGGTGGGATCATCGCCCTTATTGGTCAAGGCCCGCTGGCGGACAAACTCGTCACGTGCATCTTGTTTTTCCTCAAGCTCGGTATCGCTTTCGAGTGCGTCACCGCGCGCATTATTGTAATCAATACGCAGCTTGAACATCTCAGCTCCAGCCCTGAAGAACCCGGCAATCACTTTTGATGGCAGCAGCGCTACCTCAACAAGCTCATTGCCTTTATTGATCCCGACACGATGGGGCATACCGCCGACCAAGCGCACGGTTGAACGCGTATCGGCAAATACACCTGATGGAAGGCTCAAAGCATGGAACGGCGCCTTGTTTGGCAGGAAGACAATATCACCGCCCTGGGCAACACCTGTCCAGCTGAGGTTGAGCAAATACGGGGCCGGAATCCGGTAGCAAATTGAAGAATTACAGGTCGCCGCCTTGCCAGATTTTTGCGGCGCACTGCTTGCGACAGGATCAAATAAAGGCTCGAGCGTAATCGACACACCGGACCCTTCTGCGAGCGTGAAACAAAGATCGGGATTGCTTCCGCCATCCGCGCGGCCACACCCAAGATAGGCCATGGCCTTGTCCTTGAACTCTGCCAACGGGGCTGTAATCGTACATTGCTGACCATAAGCGCACTGGCCAGAAGCCATTGGATCAATCAGTTTTGCATAGATCAGCTTCGACGCTTCGCCCTCGAAGAAGTCAGCGTTTTCTGATCGCAGGCCGCCAAAACCACCGGCGCTTTGGCCCGCATTTACCAAAATATCGTCCAATCGGCCGGTAGTCTTGCTATCAACAAAATTGAGAAGGCGGCTGGTTGGATCGACGACGAAGTAATAATCCTCATCCACAAACGGGCTGGACGTCGATGACAGCGCAAACGTCGCGTCATGATCCCCAATCATGAAGGGCTTGGAAACGGTTAATACGAGCTCATTTGAGGTTTCGAACAATTCAACCCAGACAAGCGCCTTCGGCGCCGAGTATTGGACCCCTTTCGGGATTTTGCTCGAACTATACTGAACGCCCTTCGATTTAACTGATGTACAGCCAGCCAATCCTAACATGGCCAAAGCCAGTATTACTCGAAACATATCGCACTCCCCTAAAGGTTTTTACTGCGAACGGCATGTTCGCCGCTCTCCGCAAGGCTCCCCTTCCCCTCGGAATACATTAACGGATGGACAGACTTCGAGGTGGTTTTGTCAAGGGCTTTCTGGTCATCAACCGCAGTGAAAGCCGCTCATCCGCCAAGCAAATAGTCCGCTTGCGGCGTATAGCGGCTTTGTTGTCCTGGCGAGGTAAAACTCTCATAAAGCGCGAACTGGCTGAGATTGAACGGCTCAGATCGTAAATTCTGATATCGCTCGCTCCAGTCGCGCGCATCGGCCAGCGGGGTCTCATGGCAATAAGCAAGCGTGATATGCGGCCGAAACGGTTTCTCGTCGATTTTGAGCTTGAGCCGTCGCGCAATCTTGCGGCAGGCCGCTGCCAACTGCGTCAATTCTGGCGTATCGGCAATGCGTGCATACAGCGCATGTGGGGCCTTGCGTCCAAACCAGCCAACGCCGTTAATCTCCAAATTGAGGGGCATTGCGGTAACATGTTCTAAAGATGCGGCAATTTCCTCAGCAAGATCACGCTGGACCTCCCCATAGAAGTGAAGGGTAATGTGGAAATGGTCACGCCGCCGCCAACGCGCGCCCGGCACGTCCTCGCGCAAGGCCAGCAAACGATCGGCTTCATGCTCAGGTACAGCCAGCGCCGCAAATATTCGATGCACTTTCGTCTCCTTGAACAAAAAAAGCCCGGCCTTCACGACCGGGCTTATCCTGTAACAGATTGTCCGGGTTAACCCGCCAAATCGTCCAGCTTGCCGAAATGCTCGGCGAGCAGGTAGTAGAATGTCACGCGACCCTTATTGCTGCCTTCCGGCTTGAGCTTGTCGCAAATCTTCGAAATTGCAGCATCAAGATCGTCATTCGAATGCGCCAAGGATAGCTTGCCGCGGCACCATTTCTCGCGAACACGCTGCAATTCTGTAGCGTCCGAACAGGACACGAGCGAACTGTCGCGATTGCGCAGTGCGATGCCGAGATGTCCCACGATTTTCTCAGCTGAGGCTTTGTTATAGCCTTTTGCGTATTTCTTGATGTTGTCTTCGTAATTTGAGGCATCTGCCATGTGTTTCCCCTTCGCGTTATCGGCCGTAATCTGTATCGTTTCATACGGCTCGCACGAATGCTGCCTTTGGTTAATTCGAAAGTCAATTTTTTAGCGCAGAAGGCGAGCATGACGATTTCGCAACCCTGAATCGCTTTTCTTGAGATGACCGGGCAAGCTCAAGAATTCCACCGCGCAGGAATAACGAACAGATCGCTATGAGTTGTGCTTGAAATGACGCGCTAATGCACACATATTGGCGGTAATCCGAACATTACGTGCGGGCCTTTTTGATAAAGAGGAATATGATGAACGACTTCAACCAATCTTATGGCGCAGCAGGGCGTGAGATGGATGCATCCATCAATACGGGCCTGAGAGGCTTTATGCTAGGCGTCTATAACAAGATGGCCCTCGGTCTCGCGTTGACAGCCATTCTTGCCTTCGCTGTAGGTAGCAACGAACAGCTAACCTATACATTGCTGACAGGGCCACTTGGTATGGTGGTGATGTTTTCGCCACTGGCCATTCTACTGATTTCAGCCTTCGTAATGAAAAACCCGTCACCCACAGCAGCTAACCTAGTGTACTGGTCTGTTGTTGCGCTGATCGGTGTCGGCATGGGCGGTATCGTCTATGTTTATGGTGGCCAGCCTGACGGTATGCTGCTTGTCGCCAAGGCCTTCTTTACAACCGCAGCCGCTTTCGGAGCCCTGTCACTTTGGGGTTACACGACCAAACGTGACCTGTCTGGATGGGGCGTATTCCTGTTCATGGGTGTCATCGGCCTGATCATCGCCATGGTGATCAACATGTTCATCGCATCCAGCATGATGGGTTTGATCATTTCAGTTGTCGGTCTACTTCTGTTCGCTGGGCTCACAGCCTATGACACGCAGCGCCTGAAGGAAATGTACTTCCAGATTGCAGGTGACACGCGCGCGATGTCAGTTGCAACAACGTTTGGCGCTCTTAGCCTGTACATCAACTTTGTGAATATGTTCCAGTTTATCTTGTCTCTCATGTCGAGCGACTAGACCCCACAAAATTGAATTGAAGAGCCCCGGACTGCGTGTCCGGGGCTTTTTTGTTGACCTTGCTTGCGGCAGAAGGCAGGAAAGAACATCACAAGAACGAATAGATTTAGCTTGTCATGGCAGACGCCGACATTGAACTTCAGGACAGTCCCGACCCAGCGATGGATCCTGCTGCCGCGCAGATTGCACGCGGTGTCCTGCGCCTGCTTCATCACCACGGCTATACTGGCCTGACTGAGATGACGCTGGCCAATAATCGCCGCGCGGATGTCGCGGCGGTCGGCGCCGATGGAAAAGTGATCATCGTCGAGGTCAAGTCCTCGGTTGCGGACTTTCGCGCAGATCAGAAATGGCCTGAATACCGGCCATATTGCGATCTATTCTATTTCGCTGTGGGCCATGATTTTCCCCAAGACCTGATACCGGAAGATACAGGTCTGATGGTTGCCGACGCCTTTGGCGGCGCGATTTTGCGTGAACCGGAAGAGACCAAGCTTGCCGCCGCGCGCCGCAAAGCCCTGACGCTGCGTTTTGCGCGTTTAGCCGCCTCGCGGCTGCGGGCCCTAGAGAGCGCGATTACATGAGCTCTGGACTCTTCAACGTTTCGATCCTAGCTGCCGCGATATGAGCCTCGCTTATCCGATCGCCAAAACTGCTCGCGCAGCGCTGAAGACTGAGCTTTTCGCCAGTTCACGCGGCGAGGCGGGGCGGATTGCCAGAACAGATATTTCTGGACTGGAAACAGAATGGCTAGCGCCACCGGAAAAAGAGATTGCGAAACTGCTGGCGGCAGCCACGGCCCAGGAGGCCGCAGGCTTCGTGCAGCATTATGAGGATGCCAATGGCAAAGCCGTTATCGCTATCACATATTGGAAAGTGTCCGTGCGGGGGATTAAAAAACCTAAGCCCGCCCCAAAAGCGCCGCGCCCTAAAGAAGATCACACAGACGATCTTTACTTTCGCCGCGCCAGGACGCCGCGCAAGCCAAAACCGGTCGATCCAAACCAGTTGGTATTGTTTGATTTGCCCAATGATGAGGGCGGCGGCACTTAGGCTGGTTTAAACGTCAGCGCCACACCGTTATTGCAATAGCGCAGACCTGTTGGCTTTGGTCCGTCATTGAAGACATGGCCCTGATGACCGCCGCAGCGCGCGCAATGATATTCGGTCCGTTTCATCCACAGCTTATTGTCTTCTTTCGTCCCCATCGAGCCGGGCAGAATATCAAAGAAACTAGGCCAGCCCGTACCGCTATTATACTTTGTTGAACTGGAAAAAAGTGGCAGGTCGCAACCCGCACAATGATAAATGCCCTCGCGCTTCTCATCATTAAGAGGTGAGGTAAAAGCACGCTCCGTCGCCTCTTCGCGCAACACGGCAAAAGCTTCTGGCGACAGGCGTGTGCGCCATTCAGCCGGTGTCAATTGACGCCATTCGCTATCTGCATAGGTGGCGCTTGCTGTTTCCGCGTGCGCGCTATTTGCGCCTGACGGCGCAGAACACGCCCCGGCAAATAGGGCGGCAGGTGCGGCGGTGAGAAAGGCCCGGCGAGGCCATGAGGCGGAAGTCAATTTCGTCATGAGATTAGAAATAGCACGTCGATTTTTGAATACGACTCACAAACGCGTCACCAATCTGTCAGTAGCGCGTCATTTACCCTCTCGATTCATTTACCAATCGCGCCTAGAACCCGGCGCCAACAGACACGCCTGCTTTTCAAGGAACCCAGACATGGACGATATCGCCGCAACCACCCTGACAGAAACCGCCCGCGAAAAACTGCGCCAGACCGTCGCCCGGATTGAGCGCCTCGAAGAGGAAAAGAAGGAAGTCGCCGAGCAAATCAAAGATGTCTACGGTGAGGCCAAAGCCATGGGATACGACACAAAGGCCCTGCGCGCCGTCGTACGGATCAAAAAGCAGGACAAACAGGATCGCCAGGAGCAGGAAGCGATGCTGGAACTCTACTTGGACGCCATCGGCGAACTCGACTAGAAAGGGCAAATGCCCCGCGAGATTGACGAACGGAAAAAGCGAAAAGCCCTGCGCAAACTGCGCAAAGCCGCGATGTTGGCTGAGCAAGGGCTCGGCCCGCCGCTTTCAGACTGGGAAGTGCAATTCCTTGAAGAGGTTGAAGAGCGTATAGAAACCTATGGCAGCGCGTTCGCTGATCCTGAAAAGGGCGGCAGAGATGAACCTTTATCAGCATTGCAAGCCTTCAAGCTAAGAGAGATCGATAAAAAGGCACGCGGTAAGGGCAAGTCCGGCTTTAAGTCTGGTAACCGCACCGATAAGCGGCCACGCGGCAATGTTCGCCAGATTGAAGAAATCGAAGACGAGGCCCCGCCGCCGCAGCAGCCCGCAGCACCGAAACTGGTGAAAGCCAGTGAGATCACACCAAGCACACCCCAAGCTGCGCCGCCGCGCCCGAAAGGCCGCCCGCACTTGCGCCTCGTCAAAGGTGGCGGCGAGACCGAGTGAACCAAACTCGGCGCTGAAGCGTATTGGCCTTAGGAAAAGAAAGCGCAAAACATGAAAACGGTCGTTATCACTGGGGCATCATCTGGAATAGGCCGCGCAGCAGCAGAGCATCTGGCGACCCGCGGCTGGAGAGTGTTTGCGGGCGTTCGTAAAATGACGGATGGCGAACCGCTCAAAACCGCCAACATCATTCCGATCCTGCTGGATGTCACAAAGCCAGAGCAGATAATTGCCGCGGTTGATACAGTGAGTGACGCACTGAATGGTGCGCGGCTTGATGGACTGGTGAATAATGCTGGAATCGCCATCATGGGCCCGCTGCCATTGCAGCCGCTTGATGAGTTTAAACGCCATTTCGACGTCAATCTATTTGGCGCGCTGGCTGCTGTACAGGCATTCGCGCCTCTTTTAGGCACGGATGAGCGGCGAACAGGTTCACCGGGCCGGATCGTCAATATTACCAGCGTCGGTGGCAAGGTCGCTTCTCCCTTTCTGGGCGCGTATACCGCAACCAAGCACGCCATGGAGAGTGTAACCGATAGCTTGCGACGGGAACTAATCGTGTTTGGAATTGACGCCATTTCGATTGGCCCTGGATCGGTCAAAACGCCGATTTGGGACAAGGCTGAAGATAAGAACAAAGACACACCCTATGCGAACTCACCCTGGGGCGATGCGATCCAAATATTCAGCGAAAGCATGTTGGAGGCTGGCCGGGATGGACTAGAGCCTGATGTCATCGCAACGACGATCGAGAAAGCGCTTAGCGACCCTTCTCCAAAGGCCCGCTACGCGCCTGTACCCAACAAGCTGAAGAATTTCTGGCTGCCAATTTTATTGCCAAAACGCATGATCGATCGCGCATTCTGGAAATCCTACGGCATGAAACGTCGTTAATCGGCAACATCCAGCTTGCCGATTGGCACCAGAATTGCGTAGCTTTCGGGTCTATTGATTTATCCCAAGTAAAGTTTAGCGCCCATGACCCAGACAGATGCTGTTATGCCCTCATCGGCGACGGGTGCCGCTGGTTTGCGAACTCCGGTAAAAACGACCGGGCATTTTGTGGCTCTCGATAGCTGGCGCGGGCTTTGCGCGACACTCGTGGCGATATTTCATATCCCCATCACGAACTTCATTACGCAATCTGATTTCATCTTGCACTCGGCCCTTTTCGTTGACTTTTTCTTCGTCTTGTCGGGCTTTGTCATTGCCGCAAACTATATCGACCGGGTTCAGGATACAGCCCAGTTCAAAAAGTTTGCATTGCTTCGAATCGGGCGCCTCTATCCGCTTCATCTCGCCATATTCCTGGCCTATGTCGCAGTCGAGCTTGCCAAATTGGCCATTGCAATGTCGGCAGGCGCAGATAGCGACGCATTCCAGGGCGGCAAACCCTGGCAAGCCATCCCAACCCAGCTCTTGCTGATCCATTCCCTGGGAATGCATGGGTTTGAAACCTGGAACGCGCCAAGCTGGAGCATCAGCACCGAAATGTTCGCGTATTTCGTGTTCGCTGTACTGACAATGTTTGGCAAATCATTGCGTTATTACCTCTACGCCGCAACTATTGTCGGCTGCATGTTTTTCCTTTGGTTCTATTATCCAGAATGGGGATCGGCTAATGCAACATTTGGGGCTTACCGCTGTCTCGCCGGCTTCTTTGCAGGCGTGTTTGCCTGGCGGATATGGCGCGCATTAAATCTCGCGCTAACGGCTGGATCTCTAACCAAGCTGCAATGGTCGGTGCTCGAGGTCATCGCAGTTATTGCGGTCATCGCATTCGTCAGTGTCTCGGGAAGGAGCAAGACCGCCTTCGCCGCACCCTTGGTATTCAGTCTTGTCGTGATTGTTTTTGCCTTTGACGCTGGGCGTGTTTCAAAAATGCTCCATCACAAGTGGCTGCAATTTCTCGGCATGCTGTCTTACTCGATCTATATGACGCATCAATTCATTATCGAGCGGTTGCTCAATGCTGGTAAAGTCTTCGACAAGATTACAGGTACCGATTTCACACTTGCCGGCGTCGATGATTTTGCGAGCTTCCAGTTCCCTGAACCCCTCGCGACGCTTGCCCTTATCGGCTATGTCGGCATCGTGATCGGCGTATCTTATCTCACCTATCGCTTCATCGAAGTGCCGTGGCGCGACCGGTTCCGGAAACTAACCAAGAAGAAAAAGCCAGCTCGCGAAACGGCCGCGCAATCAGCCTGATCACCCGCGCGGATGGGCGCTGGCGTGGACTTTGCGCAAATGCCCAGCCTCAACACCTGTATAGACCTGCGTTGTTGAGAGGCTGGCATGGCCCAAAAGTGTCTGGATCGAGCGTAAATCTGCGCCATGCGCCAAGAGGTGAGTTGCGAAACTGTGGCGAAGCGCATGCGGGGTGGCCGTTTCCGGAAGGCCTAATGCGCCGCGCAAGACTTGTACTTGCCGCCGTAATACCGCTGGCTGCAGCGCCTTGCCGCGCGCGCCATAGAAGAATGGCGTGTCCCGGCTAAACCGATAGGGACACAGCTTGGCATACGCATCCATAGCGTCTCGCACGGCCGGAATAAGTGGCACAAGGCGCACTTTGCCGCCTTTTCCGGTGATCCGCAGCCGCTCTGGGGCTGGAGCGATATGTCCGGGCAGGTCGAGCGCTTCTGATATTCGCAACCCCGCCCCATAGAGCAGTGTCAAAGCCGCGACATCGCGCGCTGCAACCCAGGGTTCGGCCTGAAGGCCTTCAGCTTCGCTAATCATGTCACGCGCGGCGACTTCAGAAACGGGGCGCGGTAAGCGTGCTGGCTTCTTTGGCCCGGTTAGGAACGCAATTTCAGGATTTTCAACGCCGTGCGCACGGTCCAGCCAACGGTAAAAGCTCTTAATCGCAGATAGAAGCCGAGCGATGGATGTATCTGCAAGCCCGTCACGGCGGCGCTGCGCGAGAAAAGCCCGAATGTCGCGCGCCTGAAGCCGGGCAAAAGCGCGCATACCGGGTTCGCCGCCCAGATGCCCGCGCAAAAAGGCAAAGAACTCAGTTAAATCACAGCGGTACGCTTCAACCGTATTCGCCGCGAGCCGTTTCTCATCAGCGACATAATCCAGAAAGGCTTGTATCAATTCCATGAGACCATGTTCTGCGATTAAGCTTAATGGCGGGTTTCAGCTGCCGCATGCTCTGCTATTAAAGGCGCTATGCCGATTGCCCGGATCCTCTTCCCGCTGCCGCTGCCCGAGCCATTCGACTACCTGGTCCCCGATGGGATTGTGGTCGAGCCGGGCAGCTATGTCACTGCGCCACTAGGGCCGAATGAGCGCGTTGGTGTCGTTTGGGAAATTGCGCCGGACGCGCCGGAACGGACCTTAAAGCCCGTTCTCAGTGTATTCGACGTACCGCCTATGCCAGAGGCAACGCGGAAATTTATTTCGTTCTGCGCGCGCTACAATGTTGCAGGTCACGGTAAAGTGCTGGGTATGCTTTTACGCTCGCGCGGTGCGCTTGTACCATCGCCCGTCCAAACCGCATATTCTGCGACAGGTCACAGAACAAATCGCATGACCCCGGCGCGCGAAAGAGTCCTGGATACCGCGCGCGAGATCGGAGCCGCCAGTGCCGCAGACCTGGCGCGCGCAGCGGGGGTTTCAAGCTCGGTTATCAAGGGCCTTGTTGAAGCAGGCAGCCTCGCTGCCATGCAACAACCAGCCGACATGCCGTTCAACAGGCCTGATCCGAACCGTACAGGCGCAAATCTAACGGTCGAGCAGGCCGCGGCAGGTGAGGCGCTGCGCGCCAGTATTCGCAGCGGCGGCTACACGCCCTTCCTACTTGATGGCATTACGGGCTCAGGCAAAACAGAGGTCTACTTCGAAGCCATTGCAGAAACCCTCGCAAAAGACCCGGACGCGCAGGTTTTGGTTCTTCTGCCTGAAATCGCCCTGACCCAAGCTGTACTTGAGCGATTCGAGGCGCGATTTGGTGCCGCGCCTGCACCTTGGCATTCCGGCCTATCGCAAATTCAGCGGCGGCGGACATGGCGGGAAGTCGTGCATGGCCGCGCCAGAATCGTGACCGGCGCGCGTTCGGCTTTATTCCTGCCCTACGCCAAACTTCGCCTGATCATTGTCGATGAAGAGCATGATAGCAGCTATAAGCAGGAGGACGGCGTCACCTATCATGCGCGAGATATGGCCGTGATGCGAGCCAAACTGGAAGGCGCGGCAATTGTTCTCGCATCTGCGACGCCAGCGCTGGAAACTGTCGTCAATGCAGAGGCGGGACGATACGAGCGACTCAAATTATCGGCGCGTCCGGGCGCCGCGAAACTGCCAGACGTCGATCTGGTCGATATGCGCGCCAATACGCCCGAAAAGGGCAATTGGCTTTCACCTGTGCTCAGCAAGGCGCTGACCGAAAATTTCGCGACCGGTGAACAGAGCCTGCTTTTCCTCAACCGGCGAGGTTATGCGCCGCTTGTTATCTGCAAGTCCTGCGGCGAGCGTTTAAAAAGCCCCGGCACTGAGAGCTGGCTTACCGAGCACAGATATACGGGGCGGCTTGTGTGTCACCTCACAGGCTGGTCGATGGCCAAGCCAGATGCCTGCCCGCTTTGCGGTGCGAAGGATTCGCTGATGGGCGTCGGCCCCGGAGTCGAACGCGTGGCTGAGGAAGTCAGGGTCCTGCTACCAGCAGCCAAGGTTGAGGTGTTCTCTTCAGATACAGCCCGCGGCGGTGAAGCCGTCCGCGATCTGGTTGACCGTATGGCGGCGGGCGAGATTGATGTCATGGTTGGCACGCAAATCGTTGCGAAGGGGCACAATTTTCCAAACCTGACACTGGTTGGCGTCGTGGATGCCGATAGCGGGCTACAAGGCGGCGACTTGCGGGCCGGGGAGCGAACTTACCAATTGCTCAGCCAGGTTGCGGGCAGGGCAGGGCGGGCAGAACGGCCAGGCAGGGCGCTCGTGCAAACCTATCAACCCGATAATCCCGCGATGCTGGCGCTTGCAGCGGGTGACCGAGACGGCTTCCTGCAAATCGAGCGCGACGTGCGTGCCGAACTCGGCTTGCCGCCTTTTGGCCGCATGGCCGCGCTGGTTATGTCAGCGCCAAATGCACAAATGGCGAAAGAGATAGGCATACTGGCTGGCTCCAAGGCCCCGCATGGCGAGGGGGTAACTGTTTACGGGCCAGCGCCGGCGCCAATTGCAATGGTCCGCGGGCGGCATCGTTTGCGTTTCTTGATTACCGCGCCGCGCGACGTCGATCTGTCAGCCTATATGGCAGCTTGGCTGGTCAGTTTGAAACTGCCGAATGCGGCGCGGGTTCGTGTAGATATTGATCCCTATTCCTTCCTTTAGTCAGAGGGTGCGCGATTCAGTCACAGATACAGCCGCTGGCCGGTGTTGTCAGTGCGGAAACGAAGTGCTAGGTGCCCCACAAGTTAAGGGGCAAGTGCGTTGAACGCGCGCTCTTTATTGGATTCGACTGGGCTTCTGGCCCCTCAGCTGACGGACGTGGATTTGGCCGCATCTTCTGCAACGCATGTAAGTGAAGCCGCCCGGCGTTATGCTGGCGCGATTTTCGATCTGGCCGACAGCAAGGGCGATCTCGCCAATATTGCCAGCGAACTCAGCGTTATGCAGGCGATGGTTGCAGACAGCACTGACCTCGCACGCCTGCTCGATAGCCCAGCCTTCTCGCGCGACCAGAAGGTCAGCGCCCTGACCGATTTGGCGGCAAAGGCCAATTTCTCGAAAGTCACAACGGGCTTTCTGGGCACGATGGCAGAGAATGGCCGCGCCAACGAAATTCTGAGCGCTATTGCCGCTTTTGATTCGCGCTATGCCGATCATCGCGGCGTTAAGCGCGCTGTTGCAATAACAGCCACAGACATGAGCGCTGACCAGCGTGCCAAGCTTGAGGGTGTCCTCGCCAAGGCCGTGGGCAGTGATATTGAACTTGAGACAGAGGTCGACCCGGCCCTTGTCGGCGGCATCCAGCTGCGTATTGGATCAAAACTGATCGATGCCAGCATTGCCTCAAAACTAGACCGTATGAACACCGCAATGAAGGGGGCTTAGAGCTCTATGTCGATCAGCGCAGCAGAAATCTCTGGCATTCTAAAGTCACAGATCGAAAATTTTGGCGTCGAGGCTGAAGTCTCTGATGTCGGCCAAGTCTTGTCCGTCGGCGATGGTATCGCCCGCGTCTATGGTCTCGACAGCGTACAGGCTGGTGAGATGGTTGAATTCTCGGGCGGCGTTAAAGGTATGGCGCTGAACCTGGAAACCGACAATGTCGGTGTGGTTATTTTCGGCGATGACCGCGGCATCAAGGAAGGCGACACGGTTAAGCGCCTCGACGAGATTGTTGCGGCGCCCGTTGGCCGTGGTCTGCTGGGCCGCGTTGTCGATGCCCTTGGCAACCCGATTGATGGCAAGGGTGAGCTTTCGAATGTCGCCAGTCGTAACCGCGTCGACGTCAAAGCGCCCGGCATTCTGCCGCGCAAGTCTGTGCATGAGCCAATGATGACAGGCATCAAGGCGATTGATGGGATGATCCCGGTTGGCCGCGGCCAGCGCGAACTGGTCATTGGTGACCGCCAGACAGGTAAAACAGCGATCTGCGTCGACACAATCCTGAACCAGAAAGCGACCAATGAAGCGGCGAAAGACGACAGTGAGAAACTGTTCTGCGTCTATGTTGCGATCGGCCAGAAGCGCTCAACAGTGGCGCAAGTGGTCAAGACGCTCGAAGAGCGCGGCGCGCTTGATTACACGATTATTGTGACAGCGACGGCGTCCGAGCCAGCCCCTCTGCAATATATCGCACCCTTCACAGGCGCGACGATGGGCGAGTGGTTCCGTGACAATGGTATGCACGCCCTGATCATTTATGATGATCTGTCCAAGCAAGCTGTGGCCTATCGCCAGATGTCTCTGCTCCTGCGCCGCCCACCGGGCCGTGAAGCCTATCCGGGTGATGTGTTCTACCTGCATAGCCGCCTGCTGGAGCGCGCGGCGAAGCTTAACGAAGATCACGGCGCTGGGTCGCTCACCGCGCTGCCGATCATTGAGACGCAGGCCAACGACGTGTCAGCCTATATTCCAACCAACGTGATTTCAATTACGGATGGCCAGATCTTCCTCGAAACTGACCTGTTCTATCAAGGCATTCGCCCAGCTGTGAACGTGGGTCTGTCTGTGTCGCGTGTGGGCTCTTCAGCCCAGACGAAAATCATGAAAAAGGTTGCCGGTACGATGAAGTCGGAACTCGCGCAGTATCGCGAGATTGCCGCCTTTGCGAAATTCGGCTCCGATCTTGATGCGTCAACGCAGAAGCTTCTGAACCGCGGTGAACGCCTGACCGAACTCCTCAAGCAGCCGCAATTCGCGCCGCTGCAAATGGAAGAGCAGGCAATCGTTATTTATGCGGGTACACGTGGCTATCTTGACGCTATCCCTGCAAAAGACGTGACGCGCTACGAAGCTGATCTGTTGTCCTACCTGCGCAATGAGAAAAAAGCGCTGCTGAAGACGATCCGCGAGAAAAAAGCGCTGAGCGACGACATTGAGTCCGAGATCAAGGACACGCTGGAATCGTTCAACAAGACGTTCGCTTAAGGCCTTAACCCCTCACGACCAGGAGTTGCTACCGCATGGCTAGCCTCAAGGAACTGAAAAACCGGATCACTAGCGTGAAGTCCACGCAGAAGATCACCAAGGCCAAGCAAATGGTGGCCGCAGCGAAACTGCGCCGGGCGCAGGAAGCAACCGAAGCGGCCAAACCCTACGCGACACGTATGGCCAATGTGGTGGCCAACCTGACCTCAGCCATGGGCGAAGGTGCAGGCGGACCGAAACTTCTAGCTGGCTCTGGCGATGACAAGGTTCACTTGCTGATTGTGATGACCGCAGAACGCGGCCTATGTGGTGGCTTTAATGCCTACACTGCCAAGCTCGCACGTCTGGAAATTGAGCGCCTGCAGGCCGAAGGCAAGACCGTGAAACTGATCACTGTTGGCAAAAAAGGCCGCGATGCTCTCAAGCGCGACTTTAGTGATCTGATGATTGACCATGTCGATATGGGTCAGGCGAAAGACAAGTTCACACCCTTTGCCATTGGCCTAGGTCACGATCTGTCCAAGCGCTACGATGAAGGCGAGTTTGATATTGCAACGCTCATCTATGCCGAATTTAAAAACGTCCTCAGCCAGCCGCCAAGAGCCGCGCAGCTGATCCCGGCCAAAGCTCCAGAAGATGCAGAAATGATCGACCTGAATGGCGCGATCTATTCTTATGAGCCTTCCGAGCCGGAAATTCTTGAGACGCTTCTGCCGCGCTATCTCAACACGCAAATCCTCTCTGCCATGCTGGAAAATGCGGCAGGCGAGCAAGCTGCCTCGATGGCGGCGATGGACAATGCGACCCGAAATGCGGGTGAGCTGATCGACAAATTGACCCTGCAATATAACCGCGCGCGTCAGGCGCAAATCACCAAAGAGCTGATCGAGATCATCTCTGGCGCAGAGGCGCTCTAGGAACAAAATGACTTACTGGATTTACGAAAATTTCGGCAATAAGCGCGCCCGCATCCACACCAGCGAGTGCCGTTATTGTAATGATGGCGTCGGTGTTGGCGGCGACCAGACAAATGACGATGATAAATGGCACGGCCCGTTCGGCACGTTTGCAGAAGCTGATAGCAGCGCCAACGCACTGAACCAGAAAGACACGCGGCCATGCGGAGTTTGCAAACCAGCCACCGCAACAACCAGCGCGATGGGCGCAGCAGCAGCAGCCCCTGCCAGCACAACAAAAACACCTTCGGCTCCGGCCAAGAAAACATCCTCACCCAAGGAGGCGCCTCGCATGAGCACCAAAAAAGCCACGGGCCGCGTCGCCCAAGTCATCGGCGCTGTTGTCGACGTTGAGTTTGACGGCAGCCTACCAGACATCTTGAACGCGCTTGAAACCGACAATAATGGTAATCGTCTTGTCCTAGAGGTTGCCCAGCACCTCGGCGAGAACAGTGTTCGTACAATCGCGATGGACTCTACTGAAGGTCTGGTTCGCGGCCAGCCCGTCACGGATCTTGGCGAGCCGATCATGGTTCCGGTTGGCCCGGAAACACTCGGCCGCATCCTGAACGTGATTGGCGAGCCGATTGATGAGCGCGGCCCGGTGAACGCGAAAATGCGCGCACCCATTCACGCGCCAGCCCCCGCCTTTGTCGACCAAGCCACCGAGGCTGAAATCCTTGTCACCGGTATCAAAGTTATCGACCTGCTCTGCCCGTACACCAAAGGTGGTAAGATCGGCCTGTTTGGCGGTGCTGGCGTCGGTAAAACCGTTCTGATCCAGGAATTGATCAACAATATCGCGAAACTGTTCGGTGGCTATTCTGTCTTTGCCGGCGTTGGTGAGCGGACCCGTGAAGGGAACGACCTTTACTACGAAATGCAAGACGCGAAAGTGATCGACCTTGAAGGCGAAAGCCGTGCAACGCTGGTCTATGGCCAGATGAACGAGCCTCCAGGCGCGCGTGCCCGTGTGGCCCTGACAGGTCTCGCCCAGGCTGAATATTTCCGCGATGAGGAAGGCAAGGACGTTCTGTTCTTCGTCGATAATATCTTCCGCTTTACGCAAGCTGGTTCTGAGGTGTCTGCGCTTCTCGGCCGTATCCCATCTGCTGTGGGCTATCAGCCAACACTGGCGACCGATATGGGGCTCTTGCAGGAGCGGATTACCTCGACCAACAAAGGCTCGATTACTTCTGTGCAAGCCGTTTACGTGCCTGCCGATGACTTGACCGACCCGGCGCCTGCGACATCGTTTGCGCACTTGGACGCCACGACGGTTCTTAACCGTGCGATCTCAGAAAAAGGCATCTATCCAGCTGTGGATCCGCTCGATTCCACTTCGCGTATCCTTGATCCCCTGATCGTTGGCCTAGAACATTACGAAGTTGCGCGCGGCGTGCAGGAAATCCTGCAGCGCTACAAAGAACTTCAGGACATCATTGCGATCCTCGGCATGGACGAGCTGTCAGAAGATGACAAATTGGCCGTGGCCCGCGCTCGTAAGGTTGAACGCTTCCTGTCACAGCCATTTGACGTGGCTGAAGTGTTTACCGGTTCACCAGGTGAGCAGGTCAAACTGGAAGACACGATTGCTGGCTTTAAAGGTCTGATCTCAGGTGAGTTTGATCACCTGCCTGAGCAAGCCTTCTACATGGTTGGCAATATGGATGCTGTTAAAGCCAAAGCTGAAAAGATGCTGGCTGACGCTTAAAGCGATGTGTTCAGGCCCGCTGCTTGCGGGCCGAACTATTTCTAAACCACGGACGTGAATGACATGGCAGATAAACTCCAATTCTCTCTCGTTTCGCCGGCTAGGGAGCTTTTCTCTGGCGAGGTGGACCATGTCATCGCGCCCGGTACGGACGGTGAGTTTGGTGTGCTGGTCAATCATGCGCCCTTCATGACGACACTGAAGAATGGTGTTGTCCGTGTCCTTGATGGCGATACCGTTACAATGCGTCTCTTCGTCCGCGGTGGGTTTGCTGATGTCACACCTGCGGGCTTGACCATTCTTGCCGAAGAAGCGGTCAATCTCGACAGTGTTTCCGCCGAGCAAATCCAGAAAGACATGGATGAGCTACGCCAGCAAATACTGGCCGCTGGAAAAGATAGCGGCCAGCATGAAGCCCTCGAAGAGCAGTATAGCTATCTGGAAAGCCTCAAGGCAGCGTTGCTAAGCTAGTCCGTCCAGTCCAGTGGTCCGCTGATGACAAAGGGTAACCGGATGCTGTGGACGTCTCCGTTGTCATAGACAAAAATCGGGTATCCGCTGCCTGCCATCTGGTGGCCTTCTTCCAAAGTATCGACCGATACGAAAGCAATCTGCTTTCCATTTGGCGCGTAGGCTACCCCCCAAGCGTATGACTATGCGCATGAAGTCGTTTTGGCTTTCCTTGTTTTAGCGACATATCAAACAGTTGCCCGTTGAAGATAAAGGCAACCCGGTCATCTTTGGGATGCGCATCAATGGCATCAATTGTCGATTTTATGCGACCGTCATCCAGGCGCTTCACGGACTTGAGGTCCCGGCCGGCCTGATAAATGCCATAGCCAGCATCACCCCCGCGACCTGCCAGGATCAATTCTCCGCCCGTCGTCCAGGTTGCAGGCCCCAAATCCTTGAACTCGGCCACGATGTTGCCATCACGGTCAAATACCTGGGTCGCGCTGTACTCATATGTTCCGATCATCGCCTGCAGGCCATATGGATCATCATCAGAATTGTCTGGCTGGCCCTGCAATTTGTGGTTCAGGACAGCAACACGCTTACCATCAGAGCTAATCGCCGGACCCTGTAAACTGTCTGAGAACACTTCTTGCTCAACGCATTCGGAAAGAGGCGACATAAAGCCATCTTCGTCAGCCACCGCAAGCTGGATGGCGAGAGGACTACAGAAATTAACATAGGCGATAATCTGGCCGCGCACAGATGGGTTGATGCCATCCGCAGCAACGCGGTAATTCTTCGCCTTAAGATTGAGCGCCATCGCGCGCGGTGCTTCCAGAGGCTGGGCGTAATTGAAATACAAGGTGCCTTTGAGCGATGCGCTAATTGAGACGCTGCCTTGATCTGAAGACTGCATTTCGTTTTGAGATTGAGCGGTACCATCAGCCTCAGACGTATCACTACTGCAACCCGTGCACGCCACAACCAGCATGATGGCTGATAAAAACCTATATGTCATCGCGATTTCCCCTTTGGCCAAGAATAGAGGCGAGAGGGCTGACTTGCCAAGCAAACCGCGTATGAAAGTTTTGTATCGTGCTTTTATTAGATCTAGTGCTGGCTCTCAGGGGTCGTCACTTTCAATCCATCAAGACCCTCTGTGACGCTGATCTGGCAGGACAGGCGTGAGTTCGCCTGCACATTCTCGGCAAAGTCCAGCATCGACTGTTCCATATCTTCTGCGCCGCCGACAATCTCCATGAAAGCCTCATCAACGTAGACGTGGCAGGTCGCGCAGGCGCAGGCGCCACCACAATCGGCATCAATGCCTGGAATGGAATTCTTGATCGCCGCTTCCATCACCGTTTCACCGGTTTTGGCTTCAACGCTGCGCTCTTCGCCGTCGTGATCGACATAGATAATTGTAGGCATATTTGGAGGTCTTTCTTCAGGCGGCGCCAGCCGCAATCTCTTTCATTGATAGGGATGTATCGCTTAATGTGGCTGGTGCAACCGATGCGCCAGAAATAATCAGTCGTTTCGACGCCAGAAATTCCGGCGCGCTATTAATGGCATCAACGCCGATCAATTTTTCATCACGCAGGTAAAAAGCCGCAAATTTCTGGTCATCGGGATCACCGCGCAGGACGACCTGATCATAGCCCTCGCTCAAGCCAGCGATTTGTAATTTCAAATCATATTGATCGGACCAGAACCAGGGGCAGTCTTCCGGCGGGCGCGGGCGACCCATAATTGCAGCCGCAGCAAGCTTGCCTTGCTCAATGGCATTGTGAACGCTCTCCAGCCGTCCAGTTCGGCCATAATGGACCAGAGGACGCTGCGTGCAGTCACCCGCAGCGAATATGCGCGGATCACTGGAGCGCGCATCACGGTCGACAACAATGCCATTATCGCACGTAAGACCAGCCTCAACGGCTAGATCCTCATTCGGCAGAATGCCAATACCAGCCAGAACAATATCCGCGTCAATCTCAGTCCCATCCGCAAGAACCGCAGCAGACACGTCGCCCTGCCCGCGCAGACTCGCCAAGGCCGCGCCGGTTCGAATATCGACGCCATGTCCGCGATGAACCTTTTCAAAGAAGGCGCTCATCACAGGGCTTGTCACCCGCGACAAAACCCGGTCGGCCATTTCCAGCACGGTAACCTCAAGCCCCATTTGCCGGGCGACCGCAGCGGCTTCAAGGCCAATATAACCTGCGCCAACGATGACCAGCCGCTGGTCATCCATCATGTGCGGGCGGATTCGTTCCACATCTGCTAAATCGCGCAGATCAAAGACGTTGCCCAAATCTGCACCCTCAACGGGTAGCGGGCGGGGCCGTGAGCCCGTTGCGATGATCGCCGCGTCATAGGGCAGGGCACCGCCATGCTCAATTCCGACCATTCGCGAACTGCGATCAATGTTGATCGCATTCGTGCCGAGGATCAGATCGATGCCACTATCTTCGTACCAAGCCTGGGTTTTGAAATAGAGTCGGTCTTCACTCAACTCGCCCTTCATATAAGCCTTCGAAAGAGGCGGGCGCTGATAGGGCAAGGCCGCTTCCGCACCGATCAATGTGATCCCGCCTTCAAAGCCAAACAGACGCAGAGACGCGCACGCTTGAGCCGCAGCCTGTCCACCACCAATGATCACGATATTCTCTGCGGTTGATATATCCAAGACGGCCTCTGCCTCCAATTCTACGTTTACATGACGCCTGCGTCACATTTTTGCAAGTCGCAGTGGTGTGAACAATCAGAATGGCTTTTCGCAAAGCCGCCGCCATGCCACAAGTCGATTATGAAGAATGATATCAATACTCACATTATGGCGATGCTGCATGCCCGGACAAAAGGGCTGGCTAAGGGAGACCCGATCAGTCCGCCCATAGTATCCTCTGCGAAATATTTTCTGCCGGGGGATCCCGATCATTCAAATGTCTATGGACGCGACACAAATGAAACTATCCAAGCTGTAGAAGCCGCGCTGGACGCCTTGGAAGATGCCAAAACCGTCGCGTTTCCGACAGGTATGGCGGCGATTACGGCCGGCCTAATGAGCTGCGCCAAGGCTGGTGATCGCATCCTGCTTCCATCAGACGGGTATTTTGTAACCCGCGCATTGCTTTTCGATGCCCTCGGCGCTTTCGATTTGAACGTCGATATGATGCCTACCCCATCATATGATACCGCGGATATGTCGGGCTATGACATTGTCTGGGCCGAAACACCATCCAATCCACGTCTCGACAATTGCGATATTGCAGGTCTTGCCGCGCGGGTGAAAGCTTCCGGCGGCACGCTGATCGTTGACAACACAACCCTAACGCCATTGCTGCAACGCCCGCTCGATCTTGGGGCAGACATGGTCGTCGCGTCTGATACCAAAGCCATGTCTGGACACTCAGACATTCTGTTCGGTCATATCGCAACACGGCGTGATGACTTATTCTCCAAAGCCAAGCAGTGGCGCAAACTGAGCGGCGCGATGCCCGGGCCGTGGGAGGCTTTTTTATTGCATCGCGGCCTGATGACGCTCGAAGTGCGTATGACCCGTATGTGCCAGAACGCTGAGGCCTTGCTGACACTATTCGAGCGCCACAACCGCGTCCAAACTGTGCGCTATCCCGGTCTTGGTTTCGTCATGGGGCTTAACTTTGATAATGCGGATACAGCAGAACGATTCATCAATGACTGCCCAGCCATATTTCCCTCAACCAGCTTTGGCGGTGTGCACACAAGCGCAGAACGGCGCGCGCGCTGGGGCGATGACGTCCCAGAAAGCTATGTCCGCTTATCAGTCGGATGCGAACCGGAAGCAGCGCTGACAAGCGCGATTTCAACAATACTGGACCAACTCTGAGTATGACAGAGATCAAGCTTGATACACTTGCTGACACTGAGGCTTTGGCGCGTCGCATCGCGCCGCATTTACGTGCAGGTGATGTTATCGCACTCCATGGCGGGCTTGGTGCTGGGAAAACAACATTTGCGCGCGCCTTGATCCGCGTGCTATCAGGCGACGATATCGAGGTGCCAAGCCCGACCTATACGCTGGTGCAGACGTATGACGGACCAGGCTTTCAAATCTTTCATTTTGACCTCTACAGGCTCGAGACGCCTGACGATGTGCATGAGCTGGGTTGGGATGAAACAGCCACTGGCCTCGCGCTGATCGAGTGGCCAGACCGCGCCGGTGCGCATCTGCCAAAATGGCGGCTCGACCTGACGCTTAACATCCATGACGAAACGCGAACCGCGACCCTAGAACCGCGCGGCGAAGACTGGCAGACAAGATTGCATGAATGTATCTGACGAACGAGACGCCGAAATAGACGCCTTTCGCGCCCGCACCGGGTGGACGTCGGCGCGAATGATCTGGCTTGGGCAAGATGCCTCGACGCGGCGCTACGCACGCTTGCGACATGGCAATCAGAGCGTTCTCTTGATGGATGCTCCCCCGGTTGAAGGCCCACCGTGCACACCGGATATGCCGCCAGCCGAACGCGAGGCTGCTGGATGGAACGCAATGACCCGGCTCGCTGCCTCGCGGGTTGAGGCCTTTGCCCTGATTGCCGAACATCTGCGCTTCATTGGGCTCAAGGCGCCAAAGATATTTGCGCATGACGCGGCAAAAGGCTTTGCCATCATTGAGGATTTTGGCCACGGTCGCGAGTTCGCCCGGCTCATTGAATGTGGGCAGGCTGACGAAACTGTCCTCTATACCAAAGCGGCTGAAACGCTGGCGCTCCTGCATGCATACCCTCATCCCAATGTCATTCGTCTGGGCAGTGAAAGCTGGCCCATACTGGACTTTGACGATATTGCCCTGCGCGCCAATGCCGATCTCTATGCTGATTGGTTGCCAGCATATGACAAACGCGCACGCATGAGTAAACAGGATCGCAAGCGCTGGGCGAAAGCTCGAGACAATTTGATCGCGCAGGCAGAGGCGTTCCCGCGAGCCTTCACATTGCGTGACTTTCATGCCGAAAACCTGCTTTGGATGCCGGACGGCAAAGTCGCCCTGCTCGACTTTCAGGATGCCGTCATGGGCTGGGACGCTTGGGACATGGCCATGCTGACGCAAGATGCGCGCCGCACTGTGTCTGACAAGGCGGCCCGCGCCGCCATTCAAACCTATCTAGATGCGACGGGCCGCACTGAAACGGCTTTCAACGAGCGCCTCGCCATTATCGGCACACTTAATGCGCTTCGGATAACGGGCGTTTTCGCCCGGCTTGTCGTGCGTGATGGCAAACCCCGCTATCGCGATTTTATGCCCCGTCAACAAGCTATGCTGGCACGCAACCTTAAACATCCCGCCGCATCTGAAATGGCAGCCTTTATAGGTGAAACAGCCCCATTCATTCTGGAGGCTGATACATGATTGATACGCCCCATACCGCAATGTTGCTAGCCGCTGGTCTTGGCACCCGTATGAAAGACCTGACGCAATCTACCGCCAAGCCTTTGCTGAAGGTCGCAGACACGGCGCTGATAGACTATTTGCTAAACCCACTTGTTGAAGCGGGCGTGAAGCGGGCAATCGTGAACGTTCACTGGTGCGCCGAGCAGGTGGAGGCGCACGTCAAAGCCCGTTCAGATATCGAGGTCATCATATCTGATGAGCGCGCTGAATTGCTGGAGACCGGCGGCGGACTTAGTAAAGCGCGGCCTTTGCTTGGCGATGATCCAATCTACGTCGTCAACACAGATGCGTTTTGGGGCCCGCCAAGTATTTCGCCGCTACAAGACCTGACAAGAAATTTTGACCCTGACCAGACAGACGAGCTTTTGCTTCTAGCTGATACAGGGCGGTGTCTCGGTTATCATGGCGCAGGTGATTTTTTTCGGGATGGCAATGGTAGGCTCACGCGTCGCGGTGAAGCGCCAACTTCACCTTGGGCGTATGCTGGTGTCCGCATTCTCAAACCGCAGCTCTATGATAATCAGCCAGTCGAGCCATTCTCAGCCAACCGGATCTGGAACACACTGCTTCCGCAAGCCCGCATGCGCGGTATCGCTTTGGATGCGTTCTGGCTACATGTTGGCGATCCGCAGGCCCTCAAGGATGCTGAAATGTGGATGCGATGTCACGGCGCATGAGCGAGTTATTCTCTCCTGCCGCGCCGCGCCTTTATACGATACCGCCCGGCGAAAATTTCCTTGGCGCGCTCGCCAAAACTTTGGCTGAGGCGACAGGGTTAAAGAAAAATCCTGAAGCTCTCGCCGATACGCTGATCTACGTCCCGAATAGTCGCTCGAAAACGGCGCTCGCTTTTGCGCTGTTTGAAGCGAGTGGGCGCGGCGCTTGCCTCTTGCCGGATATAAGGGCGCTTGGCGATCTTGAGTCGGATGAGGCGCCGCCGGGCTTTGAGGCCGTGCTGGCGGATTTGCCTCCCGCCATGCCTTCAGCCCAACGGATTGGCGAGCTAACCCGGCTTGTCCTGGAATATTACCGCGTTCAGGGCCTGACCATACCGGCAACGTCGGCCTTGGCGGCGGCCCGCGAGTTGGCGCGTTTGCTGGATCAAGCCGCGCTGTCGGGTGATGTCGACTGGAGCGCACTTGAAACCGTTGTCACCGACAGCCAGCTCGCACAACATTGGGCCCAATCACTCGCGTTTCTGAAAATCATTACCGCGCAATGGCCTGTGAAGCTGACCAAAGCGACCCAAATGGACCCTTATGCCCGGCGCTTTGCCGCTGCCGAGGCAATGGTTTGTGCATGGCAAGCTACCCCTCCGAAGACGCCGGTGCTCATTGCGGGCTCAACTGGCGCTACACCTGCCAGCCGCGCTCTGATGCTGGGAGCACTTCAATTGCCAAAAGGCCGCGTCATACTGCCGGGGCTGGATCGAACCATTCCCGAAGGTGTATGGCAGGATCTACCTGACACACCAAGCCATCCGCAATTTGCCTTAGCCCGAACGCTCAAAACTTTGGACGTTGCGCCCCGCGAGGTCGCGCTCTGGCCCGGTATTAAAATCAATACCGATCATACGGCCCGCCGCCGCCTTATACACGAAGCGCTGGCACCCGCAGCCAGCACAGCCGACTGGACTGAACGGCTGAGGGCGATTGCGCCGGATGGAGATACACAGCGTTTCGTGACAAGCGCGCTTTCAGGTTTGACGCTTGTTGAAACGCAAGATGATAGCGATGAGGCATTTGCCGCCGCATTGCTGCTTCGCGAGACACTTGAAACACCAGGGCAGACAGCGGCGCTCGTCACGCCGGACGCAGGTCTTGCGCGGCATGTATGCGCGCTGATGAAGCGCTGGGATATCGAAGTTGCGCCTTCTTCCGGACTGCCTCTGCTGCAAACCGATGCTGGCAGCTTTGCGGGTTTGACCCTCGATTGGCTCACCGATCCCTCCCATCCAGTAAAACTACTAGCTGTCTTGAAACATGCCTATAGTCGCTTCGATCAAGATCAGGTTCTACGCATGGATGCGCACATTTTGCGGGGTCCGCGACATTGGACGACACTCAAAGGTCTTCGCGAGAATCTGGAAACAAAGATCGGCCTACCCGCACCTAAACACGCGCGCTACACTGACGAAGACTTACGCCTTTCTATCGATATTTTATCCGATCTTGAGCGCGCGCTTGAAACAAGCCAGCTTTCGGAGCCAGCACCCGAAACGATACTCGGTGGCAAATGGTATGCAGCGGGCGCAGAGGTCATGGCGCAACTGAGCCGCGATAATCGGCCCTGGACGGGCGGCGATGGTGGTAGCCTCGCGACACTTTTCGGCCAACTCGCTGAACTCTCAGACCCGCTTGGCTTGCAGCCACCGCGTGTATTGAACGACCTGTTCAAGGCTGAAGCCACACAAATAACCGTAAGTATGGGCGCGGCGCACCCTCGTCTCGCCATTTGGGGACCGCTGGAAGCCCGCTTGCAAGCAGCAGATAGGATCATTCTCGCTGGATTAAATGAAGGTGTATGGCCCGCCCAAGCGGCCGCAGATGCATTTCTGCCCCGTGTTTTTCGCGCAAAGATGGGCTTGTCTGATCCAGACGAGCGCATCGGCCTGTCGGCCCATGACTTTGCGCAACTGGCTGCTGCGCCAGACGTGACACTGCTGACCTCAAAACGGCGCGATGACAAACCTGCCGTCGCATCACGCTGGCTGTGGCGACTGCGAACACTGGTTCGAGGCGCACTCGGTAAAGACGGCGCTGACCTCGCGCTGGCGCCAGATCCTACCCGCGATCCATTGCATTGGATTCAGCTCGTTGAGCGTGCACCTGAATTGCCCGCAGGCTTCACAGCCAACCCGCGCCCCTGTCCACCACGTGCGGCCCGCCCGAGTAAACTCTCAGTAACCCGTATCGAGAGCCTCATTCGCGACCCCTATGCCATTTACAGCCAGTATGTCCTGGGCCTCTACAAACTGGATCAGTTGGACATGCCCGTCGATGCGCGTGAACGCGGCACCGCGATTCATGCGGCCCTGGAACAGTTTGAACTAAGCGGCTTTGCACCTGACGATGTAGCGGGTCTTGTCAGTCTCATCGAGGCGAAAATGCGCGATGCGGGTGAACCGGACGCCCTGATCATCGCTCTGCATCATAAGCGGCTTGAGGTCGCGGCGAACTACCTGAAATGGCGAGAGGACACAGCGCCAATGCTTGTCGCCAAAGCCTTGACCGAAGAGGAAGGCGCTATCGCCCTCGACATTGCAGGCGAGCCGTTCACACTCACGGGAACGGCTGACAGAATCGAACAACGACGTGGCGGCAAAACAGCCATTCTGGATTTCAAAACGGGTGCGCCGCCATCTGAAAAACAAGTTCGCTCCGGTCTTGCGCCGCAGATGCCGTTACAGGGCCTGATTGCACAGCGCGGCGGTTACGAAGCGCTTGGCAAGGCTGACATAGACGCGCTGACCTATATCCAGTTCGGGACAAAATTTGAGGTCCGAGAGATCGGAAATCCTGGCAAAAAAGATGAGAAGCCAGTTGCAGACATCATAGCCGAAACCGCTGAGGGTCTCACTCAATTGCTGACCCAGTTTTCTGATCCTCAACACCCCTATTTGAGTGCGCCGCAGCCCGAGCGGGTCATATACGAATCCGATTATACACGTCTCGCGCGGCGCCAGGAGTGGCTGGGTTTGAGATCCTATGACTGAGCCTACGCCTATTTCCTCACCCCCAGGTGAAGCTTTCGAAAGTGCCAAGCGCGCGCAGGCGCAGGCGGCTGACCCGGCGCTTTCTGCCTGGGTTGAGGCCAATGCAGGATCCGGTAAAACAAAAGTCCTGATTGACCGGGTCGCACGGCTCTTGCTGAAACGCCCTGATGGTCGACCTGGCGCGCCGCCCGCCTCAATACTATGTGTCACCTACACCAAAGCCGCTGCCAATGAGATGCTGTCGCGCTTGTTCAACCGTCTTGGCGACTGGTCAATCGCGAGCGATGATGCCTTGCGTGAGAAACTCGCGGCGCTCGAAGACCGCGACCCGGCAGACTATGATCGCGCCGCCTTGAAACAGGCGCGGACCCTTTTTGCGCAAGCGCTCGAAACGCCGGGCGGTTTGCGCATTGAAACTATTCATGCCTTTTGCGCTCGCATCTTGCGCCGCTTCCCACTTGAAGCAGGAGTATCGCCCGGATTTACCGAAATCGAAGACGCGGAAGCTGACGCATTATGGCAGCGCGTCCTTGAAACGCATTTGATCGGTGCAGCCTCAGCGCATCCTGAGGCTATACGTATCGTATCTGAAGTCTCGGGTGGTTTTGGGGCAACAGCGCCGCTGGACGCTCTACGTTCAAAAAGGCAAGAACTCGCGGCCTTTGCCCGCCGCCATGATGGCGCAGATATTTCAACCATAGCAGCAACAATTCGCAAGGCCGCGAATGCCCCTGATGAATGCCCCGAAACCCTGCTGGAAACCGCAATGGTGCGTGATTTTCCGTTGGGTGACATAAAGGCTGCACTTGATGAGCTAAGGTCCGCAAAACGCGCCAAGACAGACGATAAGCTTTTCAACGCACTCGAAGCTTTGCTTGCAGTTACAGACCCTGCAGAGCGCTATCAGTTATACTTGGATGCGATCGCCGGTAGCAGCCATAACTGGCCATCGGGCTCAAACCCCTTCACCAAAGCCGTCCCGGTAGGCGGCGCGGTTTCTGACCTGTTTACACGCAAACCCAGCGCAGACGCGCCCGAGGGCCGTGAAATCACACGTATGAAGTCTGTCCAGATTGCGCTCTGTGCAGCCTTTACGGCTGAACGCACGGTCGCCCTGTTAACCCTGGGCTTACCGATGATTGCAGCCTATGCGCGAGAAAAGACACTACGTGCAGCGCTTGATTTTGATGATCTCATCGCCTTCACACAGCGGTTGCTGACGAAATCACACGCCGCCGAATGGGTATTGTATAAGCTTGATGGCGGGCTAACTCATATTCTGCTTGACGAAGCCCAGGACACCAGTCCCCCGCAATGGGATCTGATCAACGCGCTTGTCAAAGAATTCAAGTCAGGCCTCGGCAAGGATTCTGCCCGCGAACCCAGAACCCAGTTCGTTGTGGGTGATCCGAAACAATCGATCTACTCTTTTCAGGGCGCCAATCAAGAGCATTTTAGTGCTGAAAGCCTGAGCTTTCTGCGCCGCGAAGAGCCGCTCGCAATAGCCGAAAACCGGCCCGTGAACCGCCCCGACATGACCATGTCGTTTCGCTCTACACCAGAAGTTTTGCAGTTTGTGGACGAAGTTCGCGCGCACGTCCCATTGGACGATGATGCCACTGACGAGCTGCCCCCGCGCGATGCTGATCTGAAATTTCATGAAACGCGCCGCGCCAATCAAATGGGCCGGGTTGAACTGTGGCCCCTCATCATGCCGCAGCCAAGCGATGCAGGATCCGACTGGACCGCGCCGCCTGATCATGTCCCAAAAGATGCACCGCGCCGCCGCCTTGCGCAACAGATCGCACGCCACATCCGGTCCATGATTGATCGCGGAGAGACCGTTTGGCAAGAATCGGCTGATCGCACATGGGTACGTCGCGCCGTGCGCCCCGAAGATATATTGATCCTCGTGCGCAGTCGTAACGACTTGTTCGATGCCCTGATTGATAGTTTGAAACAGGTTGATCTGCCTGTTGCCGGCGCTGATCGCTTGAAATTGCTTGATAATATCGGGGTTCAGGATTGCTTGAACCTGATCCGCTTTGCCTTGCAACCAGCAGACGATCTGGTGCTTGCGGAGATACTACGTGGACCGTTTTGCGGTCTCGTCGATGATGATAACCATCTGTTCAAGCTTGCGCATAAGCGCGGAAGCGAAACGCTTTGGAACCGCCTGAGGCAAACCACAAACCCCGATTTTGCAGTCGCCGAAGCATTTTGCGCGAACCTTATTGAGGCACGTCATCAACCCGCTTTCGAGTTCCTGACCAATGTGCTGACAACGCGCGACCGGGCCAATTTATCTGGATGGGACAAGCTTATCCAACGCCTGGGTGAACCTGTGCGTGATCCGGTCCGTGCTTTGATTAGCGCAGCGCTCGGCCATGACATGAGCGAACCGAAAAGCCTGCAAGCCTATCTGGCAGAAATGGAGAGGCAGAACACAGAACTGAAACGTGAGCTTGGAGAGCCTGAGGACGCGATACGAGTGATGACGGTTCACGGCGCCAAAGGCCTTCAAGCGCCAGTGGTGATCCTGCCAGACACAACAAGCGCCACAAAGGCGGCGCGGGACGCGCTGTTCTTTGCCCCCGATGGTACCCCGTTATATGCCCCGTCATCACGGCTGGATTGCGCCGCGACCGCAGCCCTAAGAGACAACGCCAATCGAGCTGGTGAACGCGAATCCCGCCGCCTTCTCTACGTCGCCATGACGCGTGCATCTGACCAACTCATTATCTGCGGCGCTGGCGTGAGCAATATCACAGACGGGTATGGAAAGTCCTCCTGGTATCGCTGGTGTCTGACGGCCATGCAGGCGCTTAAGGGCGGCGACCCCACCGCCGATTTTGAAGCCCCGCTCGTCTATGGCGAAGAAACGGCGCTTACACAGCCATTTAGACTCAAGCCAGATTCGGATATCCCCGTGCCCAGCTGGTTAAAACAGCCTGCCAAACAAGCTGAGCCGCCGATGCGGCTTGCTGCGCCAAGCCGCCTTCTGGAAGACCAAGCGCAGGTTTCAGCGCCATTTGGCAAAGGTCGCGCGGCTGCGCTTCGGCGTGGCCGCCTTATCCATGCGCTACTTCAAACCTTGCCAGAACTTCCCGAAGATGAGCGCGAGCCATATGGGGCAAGATTCCTGAAGCGCGAACCCGATCTCAGCCCAGCAGACCGCACTGAAATGTTAGGCGTAACGCTGACAACACTTAACAATCCGGAGTTTGAACAGATATTTGCTGAGGGCGGTCGCAATGAGGCCGCCATTGTCGGCGCGCTACCGGGCGGACAGCTTGTGAATGGCCGCGTAGACAGGCTTGTCATTACCGAAGGGCAAGTCCACATCATCGACTACAAGACCGACAGACCTGCCCCAGAAGACTTAAGCGGTATTGGCGAGGCCTATATTGTCCAAATGGCCGCATATCGCGCGGTTCTGCAACAACTCTACGCCGATCGAGATATACGCTGCGCCCTTTTGTATACAGATGGCCCTCGGCTAATCGAATTACCTGGCGAAATGATGTCAGCATCACTAAACCGTGTAAAAAGCCCTGTTTGACGCCGGAAAAGAGTCCCTATCTTATACCCAACACGAGATTTCAAAGGAGGCAGAAATGGCCGCTGAACATATTACTGATGACAATTTTGACGACGCCGTCGCAGGATCAACACCCGTAGTCGTCGATTTCTGGGCCGAATGGTGTGGCCCCTGTAAGCAGATGGCACCGCATCTTGATGCTGTCGCGACCGAAATGTCTGGCGAGGTCAAAGTTGCCAAGATCAATGTTGACGACAACCCGATGGCCGCTTCCAAATATGGTATTCGCGGACTGCCGACCTTGATGCTCTTTAAGGATGGCAAAGTTGTCCAAACGCAAACGGGCGCAATGTCAAAACAGCGCATCGCCGAGTGGATAAAAGAGTTCGCCTAGACCGGGGCTTCCCGGTTCAAAGCGAGTACTTCCCCGGCTAAATAAAGTGAGCCGCAGATCAATATGCGATCTGCGGCTTCTTTTTTGGCCGCAGCCATGCCTTCCTCGAAGCTCTCACAAGCTCTGACATTTGGAATGAAGGCGCGCGCCGCGCGGGCGAGGTCTTCAGGTTGCGCTCCGGCATGGCCCGGTGCATTTGGGATCGCAAACACACTGTCAACCAATCCCTCAAACGCCCAGAAAAAACTCTCATGGTCTTTTGTCGCCATCATAGCGCAGACCAGCACCGTCCGCCCCCCCATCGTGCGCAGCAGGCCTGCAATCGCCTTAGCTGCATGCGGATTATGCCCCCCATCCAGCCAGACTTCAGCGGCGCCCGCCATCGTCGTCACCGAGCCATTTGACAGCCGCTGCATCCGCGCTGGCCAGGTCGCTTCCATCGCACCGCGCCGAATGCATGCCGCATCTATCGCTGGATGATCCCAAGCCCGTAAAGCCATAGCGGCCAAAGCCGCATTGTAACGTTGATGCTCGCCCGGCAAGGCAACTGTCTCAGGGACCAAATCCAGATCTGATATTGAGAGGGTCTGAAGCGCTGCGCCCAGAGCGCTGGCCTGCGCCGCGATCACATCCGCCGAAACCCGGGTTTGGATGGCCGATACAACCGGCCGCCCTGCCTTGATAATGCCAGCCTTCTCACCCGCTATCTTGGCTAAATCTGTGCCGAGAAACTGTTTATGATCATAGTCAACTGGCGTGATAACACTGACTGCAGGCTGATCGATCACATTGGTTGCATCATACCTGCCGCCTAGTCCTACTTCGAGGATCAGGACATCTGCTTCAACTTCGCTGAAAGCAAGCAGAGCCGCAGCTGTCGTCGCTTCAAAATGGGTAATTGCACCACCGCCAACCGCTTCATAGGTGCGGTCCAGCCACTCAACAAGGCGATCATCATCAACCAGTTCACCAGCCAGCCTGATACGCTCATTAAAACGGACGAGATGCGGCGAGGTGAATACATGCGCGCACAGTCCAGCTGCTTCGACCATGGCGCGCAAATAGGCGCAGGTTGAACCTTTGCCATTGGTTCCAGCGACATGAATGACCGGCGGTAATTTATCCTGTGGACGACCCAGCGCCTCTAAAGCCGCCTTGATGCGCCCGAGTGACAGCTCAATCGTATCTGGATGAAGCCCTTCAAACCGTGCCAACGCAGCGGCAATGGCCGGACTGTCGCCGCTCAAGTTTTAAGCTTTCGGGGCAGGTACGTCTGCGGAAGGCGCCGTGACGGGAAGGCTTGATGTATCCTTCTTCGTGCTTGAGCGTTTCGGCATTAAGTGGCCAAGCACCCGCGCCAGCGTTTCCTTTAGCTCGCGCCGGTCCGAGACGATATCGACAGCGCCCTTCTCGCGAAGAAACTCAGAACGCTGAAAACCCTCTGGCAATTTCTCGCGGATTGTCTGTTCGATCACGCGTGGTCCGGAGAACGCGATCATCGCGCCCGGTTCAGCAATATGAATATCCCCGAGCATCGCATAAGAGGCCGAGACGCCGCCGGATGTTGGATCACAAAGGACGACAATATAAGGCAAGCCAGCATCTTTTACTTCTTGGATCGCCAGCGTCGTGCGCGGCATCTGCATCAGAGATAGCGTGCCTTCCTGCATCCGCGCACCGCCAGAAGCTGTACAAATTACAAAAGCGGCTTTGCGCGCGACAGCCATTTGCGCCGCAGCGATAAACGCCTCACCAGCGGCCATACCAAGCGATCCGCCCATAAAGGCAAAGTCCTGCACCAGTACGACTGTTGGAATACCATCAACCTTGCCAAAGGCTGCAGCCATACAATCATCTTGGGCAATCGGTGAGACAGCACCGCTATCAGGTGCTTCTTCCTTATCCCGCTTGGCAATCTTGGTCTTGGCACCCTTAATCCGGGACGGATAGGGCTTGTCATCCTTGAACTTCAGAGGGTCCGCCTGAACAGGGGGCAGGGGGATGGGTTCCCAACGCTCAGAATCAAAAAACAAACGGAAGCGTCGACGCGGTGAAATCCGCAAATGCGCCCCGGCAGGCGTCACATACGCTGATTCTTCCAAATCAGAGCGATACACCAACTCTCCAGATTTCGGGCATTTCACCCAAAGATTATCGGGTGTGTCTTTCTTGGTTCCAAGAAGGTTCTTCAGACCCGGCGTACGGAAATTTGTCAGCCAATTCATCGCTGTGCGACTCCTGTCTCGCCTATACGGCTGGCGCTGTCCCCTTTAGCGCCTCACTCAATTCGCGGGCCAATTTGCCCATGTTCTGTCCTGTAAGATGCGGTGTGCCGCCCTCACTTGCAAGTCTTGCATGTTCCACGAAAGCTGACCCAACGACAACCCCATCAGCAATTTTCGCCATTTCAGCTGCCTGCGCGCCTGTTTTCACGCCAAATCCGACACATACGGGCAAACCTGAAACGCGTCGCGCCATCTCGACACCCTCACGGATATCGTTCGGATTGGCCGAGCCTGCACCTGTAACACCTGCAACAGCAACATAATATAAAAACCCACTCGCGCCTTCGGCCACTTTGGCCATACGCGCTTCATTCGTGGTGGGTGTGGCCAGCCGAATGACCGACAGGTCATGCTTGGCGTATTCATCGCGCAATGCCTGATCCTCTTCTGGCGGCAAATCGACCAGAATGGTGCCGTCAATTCCAGCCCCAGCTGCGGCCTCTGCGAACTCGGCATAGCCCAAGGCATGGACTGGGTTAGCATAACCCATCAAAATCAGCGGCGTAACCTGATCGTCGGCCCGAAACCGCTTCGCCAGCGCCAGCACATCTGTCAGCTTGGTCTTATTCGCCAACGCCCGTAGCGCCGCTTTCTGAATGGCAGGGCCATCCGCCATCGGATCCGTAAACGGCGCCCCGAGCTCAATCACATCAGCGCCATTATCGCGCAGAGCGCAGAGCGCTTCATAGCTCACCTCAAGGTCCGGATCGCCGGCCATCAAATAGGTCACGAGCGCCGCGCGGCCCTCGGCTTTAACCTTGTCAAAGCGCGCCGTAATTCGGGAAGTCGTCATTTCGATGTGTTCTCTTTCGTCCAGAGCGCGTAGTCGGCGCTGACATGGCTGCACGGCATCGCAATAATCGCCGGAACATCATAGGGATGCAGGTCCGCGCAAAGAGCTTCAATCTTGGGGAAACTACTCTCAGGCGCCTTCAGCCACAGGATAAACTCCCACGCCTGCTCGATAACGCCTTTCCAGCGATAGGTCGCCATCATCGGTCCCTCGACATTGGCGCACGCTGCAAGGCGCTGCTCAACCGCCTGTTCGGCAATACCGTTAGCAACCCGCTGTGTCGGGCAGGTAATACGGATAAGGAGAAGGTCGGTCACATCTCCACTCCAAGCGCTTCAGCGACGCTGAACACATCCTTGTCGCCCCGCCCGCACATGTTGAGGATAAGAAGGCCGTCCTTGCCAAGCTCCTCAGCAACTTCGCCCACACGAGCGAGTGCATGGCTTGGTTCTAGCGCCGGGATGATGCCCTCAAGCCGGGTACAGAGCTGAAAGGCCTGAAGCGCTTCCGTGTCAGTACATGTCAGATATTCAGCCCGGCCCGTATCGCGCAGGAAGCTATGCTCTGGCCCGATGCCGGGATAGTCGAGCCCTGCGGAAATTGAATGTGCATCGATAATCTGACCATCATCGGTCTGCAGCAGATAGGTTCGATTACCGTGCAGGATACCGGGCGCGCCACCATTCAGGGCGGCTGCATGCTTGCCCGTTTCAACGCCGTGGCCAGAGGCCTCAACCCCAATCATTCGCACGCTCTCATCATCGATGAATGGATGAAACAGGCCAATCGCGTTCGAGCCACCGCCAATACAGGCCATCACAACATCTGGCAGGCGCCCTTCGCGCTCAAGAATTTGTGCGCGCGCCTCTTTGCCGATGACGCTCTGAAAGTCGCGCACAAGTTCAGGGTAGGGCGCAGGCCCAGCCGCTGTGCCGATACAGTAGAATGTATCGTCAACATTTGTGACCCAGTCGCGCAGCGCTTCATTCATTGCGTCTTTCAGCGTGCCTGTACCGCTCGACACGGGGACAATTTCTGCGCCAAGCAGCTTCATCCGAAACACGTTCGGCTTCTGGCGCTCAACATCTGTCTCACCCATGAACACGACGCATTTCAAACCAAACCGGGCGCAGACAGTTGCGGTCGCGACGCCGTGCTGGCCCGCGCCGGTTTCAGCGATGATCCGAGTCTTGCCCATCCGCATGGCAAGTAGAACTTGCCCGAGGCAATTATTGATCTTGTGTGCGCCTGTATGATTCAATTCATCGCGCTTCAGATAGATTTTTGCACCGCCAAAATGCTCGGTCAGGCGCTCAGCGAAGTAGAGCGGGCTTGGGCGGCCAACATAGTGCGCCCACAGATCATCCATCTGGGCTGCAAAAGCTGGGTCTTTCTTGGCGGCGCGATACTCTGCGTCGAGATCGAGAATGAGCGGCATCAGTGTTTCGGCGACATAGCGCCCGCCAAACTCGCCAAACCGGCCATTTTCGTCGGGCCATTGGTCCCACGTATTACGCATATCCATTGTCGGTCCTTAAGCGGATTTTGCCGCGTCGATAAAATCGCGGATCAAGTCCTCGTCCTTTACCCCCCGGACGCGTTCAACGCCAGAGGAGACATCGACAGCGTGCGCGCCTGTCGCAGCTATGGCATCCGCGACGTTTTCAGGCGTTAGCCCGCCGGCCAATAGCCAGGGCGTTTCAGGCGCGAACCCATCCAGCAAAGACCAGTCCGCCGTTTCGCCATTACCGCCCGGCAGATTCGCATCCTCTGGCGGTTTTGCGTCAAGTAAAACCCGGTCTAACCCGGTATAACTTTCAATCATTTCAAAGTCTGACGGGTCCGAAACCCCAAACGCCTTCCACACTTCGCAGATACCGCTCGCGTCGCGCCACAGGCGCTCAACGCGTTTCGAACTCTCTTTGCCGTGCAATTGGATCGCATTCGGGCCGACATCATGCAGAACGTGTTCAAACAGCTCATCATCCGGGTCAACCATCAGCGCAACGCTGAGAACACCAAGCTCTTGGGCGAACTCAGACAGGCTTTGTAGCTCGTCCAGCGCGTCATCACCGCGACCCAGCACATTTCGCGGGCTTTTCGGGAAGAGTACAAACCCAACCCATGTCGCGCCAGCTTCGGCGGCGGCGCGCACCATGCTAGTATCGGTCAGTCCACAAATCTTTATGTCAGTCATAGCCCGCAGGTGAGGCCGAGCGGGCGTTTAGTCAAGCTGCCTATCACGCCCAAGACCCAATCCCTCAATCAAGCCCTCGAACGAGTCCTGGTCGAACTTCGCCCGCAATTTGATATACGGCCCAGAGCGCGTGTACTCAGCCGCCTGGAAGTCTTCATCTTCGAAGCCTTCAATATTGTAGCCAACGCTAACCCAGACATTCTTCTTCGGGGTAAAGCCAATGCTTGGGCCAAATGCCCATGCTGAGGTTTTGCTTACCTCGCCAGATGACCAATAGCCGTGGACGCCAATATCAACCTTTTTAGTAATGTCGTGGCGCGCTTCGGCACCGATCAAATGCGTAAAGCCACTTTCTTTCGCGCCTTCAAAGTCAACTTCGACATATTTAATGCCATTATAGACCGATACTTGCGTGCGCTCGGTGACCATCGCATTCAGCGACAGATTATTCACCGCCTTGGTCTTCTGATGCAGGCCTTCAATCTTGGCGTGGCCAACATCAAACCGATTGAGCACTACAAGGCCATCCGGACGGGGACGCCAAGCAGCGCCAAAACGCACATCCAGGCTCTCTGAGTGAGCAGTTTGCGTCATTTGCTCGTCTTGGTAGCGCGCTTTGGCTGAGAAAGAGAGCGCTTCAGACACTTCCCGCACACCGCCAAGATCGGCCACAATCCGGCGACCGGATTGACTTTTACGCACTTCTATACGGCCAGATCCCGCGACTTTCTCGCTGCGATAGCCTGCGCCGACATAGCCGGACGTATAGGCTTCCTGGATCGTACCGCGCAGGCTGTTTTCCAGTGGACCATCAGCAATATCTGGTGCCACGTCCAGCGGGTTATCATCGCCAGCAACATCTCGGCGACTGGCAAGGCCAACACCAGCGCTCCAGTTCTCGTCAATCACCCAGCTCTGATCGACACCAACGGTGGCGCCAATACGCTGGGCATTATCTTGCGTCACCATATCGGTTGCGGCGCGAACCTGCGTTCCAGAGCGAGGCGTCCAGCTAATGCCCGCAATTGTGTTTTCGCCCGACGCGTTGCCGCCATTGGTCGTTTCATGCCGCAAGGTTAGCGTGGCTGTCTGGCCAAGCGTCTTGTCGAGACCCAGTACAGTGCGACCCGGGAACTGGGTAGCATCATCATCATTTGACCCACCGCCATGCAGTGGCTCTTCATGCGCGGCTGTCAAAGTCAGCCCTTGTTCGGCAAATGTCTTGCTGACGCTACCCGTAAGCAGAAAGGACTGGCGCGGATCTGCTGCAGCGTCATAATCTTCGGCAATCGCGCGCACACCGCCGCTCAGGGATAGAGCCTGACTTTCCTGCCGGAACGTGACGTCAGCAACATCGCGGCGCGCGCCTGTAGTCAGGTTCTCCTCACGATAGGTCTGGGCATCAACGCGGCGCTCCTGACGGTCACTCCCGCCTTCTACTTCTTCGACGCCGAGCTGCGCTCCTACCTGCAGTCCAACACGGCGCAGCGCACTCGTGGCGCTCGATTGCTGGCCCAGCCCAAAGCCTTCGCTCTCTTCGCGGTAATACCCGGTCACGCTTAACGCCTCTGTACGGCGGCTCGCCTCGATCAACCAGGCCTCACCGTCCTGCTCACCAAGCTCAGTATCTGCTTCACTTGTCGCCGCTTCAGCGCGAATTTCTGTATGCTCATTCAGCATCAGAGTTGCGTCAGCAGATACCAGTGATGACGGCCCGGACTTCTGTCCGCCTCCATCCTCTTCGTGGATGACCGTCAAACCAATTTCAAGCGCGCCATCTTCAGTACGCACAGCGGCGCGGCCGCCCGCCGTCACCTTGCGCTCAACGTCACTTGCAACTTCATAATCAACAACAATCACATTCGGATTGAACCCAGCATCAGCTGCGGCCACCGGGTGGCGGAAGAACAGCTCACCGGTAAAATAGTCGATCTCATAGTCAACATACCGCGAGAGCGGGCGCACAGAGACGATCTCATCCGGGCGCAGCCGATCACGCGTTTCGACATAGATCACCTCAGATGAACGGATCAGTGGCGCTTGGCGCAGCGTATACGGGCCTGATGTGCCGTCAGCCGCGATTTCATCCTTGACGAAACCCTGATTGGTCTCGGCTGCAAACGCTGTCACAGATAAGGTCTCGCCCTCAAAGTCACCTTTCAGTCCAGACAGGCGGCGTGAATAACGGCCAAGCTCAGTATCGGTCAGGTCGGTTTCAAAATCACCAAACAGGATTTGCGCCGCTTCACGCTCAAGTTTCACATAGACCGGGTAGCGGCTATTGGCGTCATTATACTGGATCGTGCGGTCGCCATACAACGTGTAATAAGCATTTGGATCGATTTGATCGAACAGCTCACCATCGCTGGCACCGCGGCGCTTGGCCGTGTCCACAGCTACAGTCAGAAGCCAGTCACCCTTGATCAAGCCTTTAGCGAAAAAGGCAATCCGCCCATCACCTTGAAGGTCATTTCGGGCCTCTTCTTCCAGGTCCAGCAGGAGGCCTTCTGCCTCCGCAAGACCCACGACCACCCACTCCCGTTTCTCGGGTTGTAACCAGGCGTCGATGTCCTCAATCCGTCCATCCTGCAGCTCAACTTGCAGGCGCACCCGGCCAGACTGCAGCGTTGGCTCCAGTTCGACCATGGCAATACCGTTCTCACCAACGCGTGTGCCGGTGACAGCGCTAAACGCTGCAGAAACAGGCGCTTCAAACTCACGCTCTGCCGCTTGTGCCAGACGGTAAGGATCAGAAACGGCAATCTCGACCAAGCGCCCGGCATGCACAGGGTGCCCATCACTGTCTTCCAGACGTACAGCTATCATTGGCTTTGTCCGGCCATCAGCCACCGTAATTGAACGATCATCAACCAGACGCGCGCGGCCAACCTCGTCAACGAACCAGACGGTACGCTGCAATGTCGTGACCTTTTCGCCGTTCGGTCCGGTGACTGTCGCGACAAAATTGTTTTCACCGCGTTGAATATCCACACCGCTCCAGCGCGACAGGCCAATTTTGCGGTCTGTCGAAGTATCCAAGCCGGAATAGTTCAGGCCGGACACAGGTTGTCCATTCAGCGTCATCGCTACGCGATCTTGTGGACCGTGGATCAGGCCAAGGCCGACAGAACGTCCACTCGGTGTGTCGTCGAGACCAGGATAGACCCAGCGCGGTGAGGCATCTGTTTGCGTATCCAGCCAGATCTGGTCATAGCGGTCCGTATCCCGCACGCGGGCTGCAGCCTCGGCAACTTCTTCCAGTGCCTCACCATTGCGTTTCAGGTAGAAATTCGCGCGCCATACCGTGCCGCCAGTGGCATCCACGAATTTCGAGATGGCACTACCTGCATAGCGCGAGTTTTCCTCACAGATAACTGGCTCATAGCCCTGGGGCAGCGTCGCTTCGTCGATTTGGACAACATGCGTACCCGGCTTGATACCTTCGAAATGATACAAGCCATCTTCGTCAGTGACGACATAGCGGCCTGTCTCCATGTACAGGCGAACTCCAGCAATCCCGATCCCGTCTTGCAGCGGACGCGCCCATTCATCATCAGGTGAACACGCCGCATCAGCGACCCGTCCGACAATGGTCAGGCGCGATGTCAGAAGGTCTTCCTCAAGCCGCACAACAGCTTCAGCGACATTTGACAGCACACCGCCGCTACTGTTCAGAGCAACCGCCTGATTGACCAGATCGCCTTCCTGCGCGCCCGGCCCAATCACTGCCAGATACGTCACACGGGTAATCTCGCCGACACGCACTGCGCCGCCCGTAAATGTCAACTCGCGACCATTCTCTGAGATATCTGGGTCAGCTGCCAGTTCGCCATTCAGGCGCGCCGATCCACTGACATAGCGCATACCGACAGGCAACGTATCGCGCAGGTTGAACACGGCTGGTACATTACCCGCATTCTCAAGCTCAACCGTATAACCGACAAAATCGCCGACTGATGCGCGATCTTCAGCGGCATCCTTGCGCGCAATCAGGTCGCCATTCGGATCTAGCGGAACATCAAGATTTAGCGGTCCGGTACTGAGAACCGTAAAGCTCTCACCGTACGAGCCGGGGATAATCTCAAATGGCGCATTGTTGATATCGGTAAAATCGCTGGCTTCGCGGACAGATGGGAACAAATACCCCGCTGGCTCGCCAATCACGAGGCGGTATTCACCAGGTGCCATGAGTGGGAACAGGAATTGCCCCTCTACCAACTGGTAGGTTTGGCCGCCTGCATCTGTAACACTACCACCAGTTTGCAGGGTCGACGGATAGGGCGAGACGCCATCGATGCCAAATACCGCAGCCGGCGCGCCAGTCGCCGCGTCAACGATCGTAACTGTCACATCATTCAGCAAATTACCCGAAACACTGTCAAAAACCCGGCCAAACGGATCGACGAGCGCGGTATCGATTGAAACTTCACTGGCATCAAACGCATCGACGTAAGTCGCTGTCAGAACTGTATTGTCCGGCGCCGTGATAAGCGTGTCACCCATTGGGGTCTGAACCGCAGTACTGGGGAAAAAGCCGAAGAATTGACCTGAATTGGGGCCATCCTCATACAAGCGCAGCGTAATTTGATCGCCATTGTCAGCGCGAACCGTAATGACCACGGTCTCAACCACATCCGGATCGCCGTTTTGACCAAGATCGCTGACCCTTACGATCATCAACTCACCTGGTAGATAACGCGTGGCAGGGATAAGTTGCCAACTGCTTCCCAGTGGCGGGACAGTGGTCAGCGTGCTCGACATACTCACCGGCGCAAACGGCCCCATCGGGTCGCCTGTCCGGCTATAGTCTGATCCAACGATCTGAACGGCCTGGGCATCAGGCGCATTCGGGGCAATCCGGAAAAAGTCGATCTGCGAATCTGTGCGCCGCGCTTCAATAATGAATGTGGCAGGAACGGTGGTCAGCGTGGCCCGTCCATCCGGCGTTTCCTGCGATACAGTCGCGATATTCGTAATTTCGTCGCCCAAGGCAGCTTGCGCGGCGGGCGCAAATGTCAGCGTAAATGCGCTTGCAAACGCAAACAGCATTACCCCAACCCAAATGTGCTTCCAGAAGGAAGACATCGCCACTCTCCACCACGCTCAGCGAGCCAGATATTCGGCTCGTCAGTTGTATCGGGGCCTTTGAGACAGCCCTCTGATGCGTGGAAATTAGCGAAACGTGGTTAGGATCAGCCTTGGTTAATCGATCAAATTTGATCTAATTGCCCAGAAATTGCAGTGAAATCATGCCTAAATGCAGTAAACCCCCGGTGGTTACACCGAGGGTTTATCACGTTTAGGTTGTGGTCTTGATTTAGTCGACCAGCGCCCGAATGCGGATTTGGCCAATCTCACCCGCCGCAAGGATCGCATCGGTGAGTTGGACATTACATGTCCCAACCAGACCGTCACAATCGGTATTGGCTGCAGGTGTGGTCAGTGTAGGTCCTGCGCCAGTAACGGCTGTATCGTCAGCAAAACCAGTACCTGTCGTGGTATCCAGTGTCGCGCTGACAAAGGTAACGCCTGCCGGCAGAATATCCTGAATGTCGAGATTTTCAGCCGGCGCCGTCGCCCCGGTATTCTCAACTTCAATCAGGTATTCAATACATGAACCCGGTATCGTTTTGGCCTGCGCAACCGCTGTTGCCGTGGCGCAGTCGGTCAGGGCGACAAACGGATCAGCAATGCCTGGTTCCTTGATCGCAGAGACCGCCTTGGTCGCGGTCAAATCAGGTGACTGGACTTCAATCGTGCCGGTAACGGCGTAGATACCGTCGGCATCGCCGGAAGTTTCAGCCGCCAGGACGCCTGTACCGTCAGCCAGAACGTTTTGAGCGACGCCTTCGACGACGTTAGCGCCAGCTGTTGCCAGAGTAACTTCCTCTTCCTCACCAGCACCAAGCGTTTCAAATGCCCAGGCTGATGGGTTACGCGCTTCGGCAACTAGCGTGATATCGTCGGTTTCAGTATCGGCGGTTGCGGCGGTAATCGTTGTTGCAACTTCGACCAGCACCTTCACGCCCTTCGGCACATCGCCAGTGACATCAACTGCCGAGGAATCCGGATCATTGCCAATGGGCGTCTGGGTAATCGTTACGCCGGTTTCATCGGAAAAGTCGCCATCATCATCGGTATCAATATAGTACGTGATACTGGTAATCGTGCCATCAAATGTCCCCGCGGCATTATCGAGGTCAGCAAGTGAGAATGAGTAGGCCTGTGTATCGTTGCCTTCATTCTCAAGCTCATAAGTAAGCGTCACTGTTGTCCCCGGAGGGGTTGTCAGCGTGCTATTGGTCGCGGTGATGATGTGGTCGACTTTACGGTCAACCGTGAAGGCTGTTGGCGTACCCTGAATCGTACCGCCCGAAGGGAAGGTTGGGTCCGTCGCCAATTTATTGGTGATCGCAGGCTGCGTCACTGTGCCAACATCATAGACCAGCGTAAATGTGTTCGACACGGGCCGCCCCGCCTCCGTTAGCGTGTTGCCAGCCTGAGCTGTACCTGTGAACAGCGCCGATATCGCGCCAATTACCGCGATGCGCCGTAGCGCCCGCCCATATCCAAACTTTCTCATTCGCCCGCTCCTATACTCCTGATCTTGACTGGCTGCCGCCTTTTGACGTGAAACCAGCTAGTGTTTTGTTATCCAGCTGCTTTTCGATGCTATTGCAGGACACCGCGATAGCTGATTTGTCCGGCATCACCTGGCGCAATCGCTTCAGAAAACGTCCATCGGATATGTGTGATTTCTTCGGCTGTCGCGACGCGTTGTGAGCCGTTGACGCTGACCGTCAGATCGCCGCGGCGCGAGAATGTCTCGCCGCTATCGACAGAATAGGTCACGTCAGCATTGCCGGTCTCGACAGACCCTTCGATCAATTCGATTTCGGCCGGCACCGGCATATCAAGCCGAACATTGCTGGCTGGCGCCTCGCCATCATTGGCGAAATCGAGGATGTAGCGAACCTCATTGCCCGGCGCGACCTCTTCGGCTTTCTTGTAAACCGTTGTTTTATTCCCGTTTTCATCAGTGATGACAGTGGCAACCTCAACGGTCTGCGCCGCTGATAGTCCGCTGGCAAAAGCAGGCGCTGACACAGCCGTCAGCATTGATAGTGCAAGAAATGTTGAACGAAACATGTGAGCCTCTCCGCAGTTGTTTGACTGCAAACTCGTCTGTTTCGATTAACGCTGTCTTAAATTGGCTGCTTAGCAGCTGTAATTGTCACTAGCGGCAAGATGCGGCGGCTTTGTCGATAGCCGCTGATGATCCAGATAGTGAGAAGTGATAGGTCACGCGCGTATTGCGCTCGGATGTCGCCTCAACCCGTAATTCGCTGCCCTTTTTCAATTGCCGCACCAAGGCCGGGTCATCCTTATCTTGTACCCATGCTTCGCTACCGATGCCAAACAATGTCCATGTGCTGCGCCCGATGCGAGCCCTGCCCGGCAAGTCACTGCGTAGCTCAAACCCGACTTTCAAACTCGGCTGGCTTCTGGCTTTACCTGATCGCCAGCTCGACACATAAAACCAGACATCGCCATGATCGGCAGATTTCGGCGCCTTGTCCGTCGCTTCAGTTGCGGCGTAACAAAGTCTTTCGCCGTTCACCGTGTCGGTAAAGACAGTCCAATCCTTGAATTTTCCAACGGCGCTTGGCGCTGCCGACATTGCAGGCACACCCAGACAGACCGAGGCCAGTACACAAGTCAGCAATCTGAGAGACATATATACGCTCCGAAATATCCAATTAGACCGTACGGCCTGCTGTTTTGTTCAACAGTCATACGGCGTAAATAAGACAGGACTGATTAACGAGCGATGAGCAAACCTGGTCCAACTGCGTTTGGAATTGAAATGCCGAAGCCAGCTGATCTGCAAGCAAAGTCTGACCTGGTCCTACTTGACGATTTCAAACTTTCGCGTCTCGAAAAGGCGTAAGACGCGGCGCAAATCGTGCCCGCGCTTTAACACTTGGCCCTGCGCGCCAAGCACTGTGTACATGCCCTGCGCCCGCGCCAAAGCCGGGGTTTTAAGGATTCGCCAACTTGGATTGTCTGCAAATCGATGGAAAATTGCAAAAACCGCCTGATCCTTATGGGCTCCTACGGCATAATCCTTGGCTTGTCCCGTCATCACCATTCGCCCGTAGGCATTGAGAATCAGGCTCATTTCAGCGCGCTGAAAAGCCACTTTAGGAGCTGGCGCGCGGCCAGAGAAGTGTGCTACAATTCCCATCAGGCGAGTAGGCTCTCCATTTTTCCCCTTTCATGACGCATATTTAATGCGAAAGACCTCTTTTTGAGCAGCTGCGCGCCTTGTGAAGGCCACAGTTTCACTTCAGTTTGAACTTGTCGGACAGGGAAGTCTATAGTTTTCCTGGACCCATCAGCCCCCCCAGCCCCCCGGGGAGACTACCTTCCTTGTCTGACACACTTTCTTCTAAATCAGACACATAGCTAACGCGCTAGGCACGTGCCGACGCGCCGGTTTAGCTGTGAAACCTGACTTTATCGTCATTGCTGTGTGCACCACTGGTCATGACCTCAAAACGGCGATACTAACGCCGGGTTGCGGCAACCCGAACTGACGAATGGCTCATGCTTGAACTCGACGCCCTGTCCAAAACTTTTAATGACACCGCGGCGGTCGACGGCTTGTCCTTCACATTGGAAAAAGGCGAAGTTCTCGGCTTCCTAGGGCCTAATGGCGCCGGCAAGTCGACCACAATGCGCATGATCGCAGGTGTCCTGGACGCGGATTCAGGCGACGCGCGAATTCTTGGTCACTCAATAACGACGCAGCGACAAGAGGCGCAGCGGGCGCTCGGCTTTCTGCCTGAAGGCGCGCCCCTCTACCGCGACATGACTCCGACCAGCTTCTTGCGCTTCATGGCGCAAGCCCATGGCCTCAATCGCACCGAAACTACACAAGCGATTGAGCGGGTAATCGCAGACGCCCGCATTGCGAGCGTTGCCAATCAACCTATCGCGACCCTGTCCAAAGGTTATCGCCGCCGCGTCGGCCTTGCAGGCGCCATCCTGCATGATCCGCCCGTCTTGTTACTGGACGAGCCAACTGACGGCCTTGATCCGATTCAAAAACGGGCCGTGCGCGCGCTCATTGCCCGAATGGCCCCGGACAAAGCGATCCTCATTTCAACCCATACGCTGGAAGAAGTTCCGGCCATGTGCTCGCGTGTCATCGTGGTTGATAAAGGCCGTGTAGTCGCTGACAAAACACCAGACGCGCTCGCAGCCAGTCGGCCTGGCGGTCTTGAAGAAGCCTTCATAACGCTTGCTACAGGTTCAGAGGAGACCCGCACATGAGCGCCGCAGCGTCCCGTCTCCTGACCGGCATCAAGGCGGCATGGCGCCGGGAGATTTCGGCCTATTTCGCAACCCCGCTGGCTTATGTCTTCATAGCGATATTCCTGCTCGTGCTCGGCGTGTTCACGTGGGAGCTTTCGCGCTTTTTCGACACGGGCGCGGCCGATCTTGGCCCCTTCTTTTACTGGCATCCCTGGCTCTATATGATGTTCATGCCAGCCCTCGCCATGCGTCTCTGGGCCGATGAAGCCAGCGCTGGTACATCTGAACTCCTGCTTTCATTGCCCGTCAGCCTGCCCGGTATCGTGATCGGCAAACTACTCGCGGCATGGACCGTTGCCGCCTTTGCTCTCGCTATGACCCTTCCATGGTGGATCGCGGTCAATATTCTTGGGCCCGCCGACAATGCCGCGATTGCGCTGTCCTACCTGATGAGCCTTGTCATGGCAGGCGCGTATCTGGGCATTGGCGCGGCAGTCTCAGCTCTTACGCGCAGCCCCGTCCTCGCCTTTGTTTCTGGCGTTGTCATTGCTTTCTTGCTGACCGCTGCAGGCTGGCCGATGGTGACAGGCGCTGTCTCCAGCCTGCTCGGCACGGAGGCCGGGGACGCTATCGCCCAATTCTCTTTCTTGACGCATTTCGAGACGGCCCAGCGCGGTGTGCTTGAACTGCGCGGCCTTGTTTTCTTCTTTGGGTTCATGGCGCTTTGCGTCGCGCTCAATACGCTTTTTGTCAGCCATCGGCGGAGCGGCGCACAGTGAGCGCGCAGCGTTATCTCCTGCTCTGTGCGGCATTAATCGTGCTGGTATTTGCTGGGGCAAACCTGCTCGCGCAATCATGGCTAGGCGGCGCCCGCGCTGATTTCACCACAAGTAAACTCTACACCTTGTCTGAGGGCACCAAATCCACGGTTGGTAATCTGTCCGATCCCATCGACGTCACCTTTGTTTATACCGCCAGTGTTGGACAGGAATATCCCGCCGTGCGCGCCTATGCGGTCCGGGTCCGCGAGCTGCTGCAGGCCTATAAGACAGCCGGGGGCAGCAAGTTCCGCCTGCGTGAGATTGACCCGGCCCCGTTCTCAACAGCCGAGGACGAAGCCCTGTCTGCAGGTCTGGTGGCGGTAGACACGAATGGCGGCGACCCGCTTTATTTTGGCCTGATTGCCCGCAACAGCGTCGATGACCAACGCGTCCTGCCTTTCCTCGCGCCGGAGCAGGAAACCAGTTTCGAATATGACCTGACACGCATGATCGCGCGGCTGGATCGACCTGAACCTGCCCGTATCGGCCTGATATCCAACCTGCCAGGCATGACGGCCGTCACGCAGGAGGCAGGTTATGTTATCCTGCGCGAGATCGGCAAGACATTCACCATTGAACCTATCTCCGAAGATTTCACGGCTTTACCCCCCGAAATTGACGTCCTGATGCTCGCCCACCCCCCGGAGTTGAGCAAGTGGCAGCTCTGGCAGATTGACCAATTCATCATGCGTAAGGGCCGCGCACTGATTCTGCTTGATCCGGCTGCCAAGACAGCGCAGGGCACCGGGCCATTCAATATGACAGACCGCCAAATTCGCTCTGATCTTGATGCCTTTGGCGACGCTTGGGGCATCACCCTCGGTCAAGACGCCGTGGCCGATACTGAAACGGCCCTGTCTATCGAGGCCGAGGCCGGCGAAGGCCGCACGACAATCCTGCGCCATCCACTTTTCCTGTCCATCCCGCCAGCTCTGATGTCGCGCGAAAATATGGTGACGTCAGACCTAGGCCGCGCCGTAAACCTCGGGGCACCTGGCCGTCTGATCCTTTCAGATGAAGCTCCGGGCCAGCGCGAAATCCTCATGCAAACTGGCCCAGCGCCCGCCAGAATAGAAGCCGCGCTGGCCGCCAATGACGTTCCGGCCAATGAAGCCCTCGCCCTATACGAACCTACGAATAGCGGCGCGGCCATCCTTGCCGCGCGCCTTACAGGCCCGCTTATCTCTGCCTTTCCAGACGGCACACCTGAGCCAGATATTCCCGATGATCCGATCTTTGGGGAACTGGCCCGCGCCGCCGCTGAAGAAGCGCTGCCGCATGTCTCCACCAGTGAGATTGACGCTGAAATTATCATTCTGGCTGATGCCGACATGCTAGACGACGGCCTGCATGTGGACTTGCAGTCAGGCGTCGCCTTTGCCGACAATGCGGCTTTCATCCTGAACGCGCTCGACAGCCTGTCAGGTGGGTCTGATCTGATGTCACTGCGCGCACGCGCGCCGGGCCTGCGCCCCATGGTGCGAGTCGAGAACATGCGAGAGGCGGCGCAGGAGAAATTCTTCGACCAGCAAGCGCGGCTAGAATCTCGGCTGGCGCGCTCTGAAGAACGCCTTGCAGAGCTACAGTCAGTTGGCGCGGAAGGCGGATTTTTTGACGGCGATATCGGCGCTGAACTCACCGATGCTGAGCGCGCAGAACTTGCCCGGTTGCGCGAAGATATCGTCACCACGCGCGGGCGCCTGCGCCAGATCGAGCGAGATTTCCGCAGCGATATTGATCGCCTTGAGCTTCAGCTCAAACTGTTCACGATCCTTGGCGGGCCGTTCCTGATGCTTGTACTCGGCCTTGTGGTCTGGCAGCGCAACCGGCGGAGGGCCAAAGGATGAGCGCCGCACGCAACGCTGCCCGCCGCCGAGTAATCACTATGCTTGCCGCAACAGCCGCAGCGCTGTGGGCGATTGTTGTGCTGTCCGGCATGATGTCTGGCCCGGCCCATGATCGACATGACGCCATGGGCCAACCGATATTAAAGGGCTTTGCCGACACACGCGGCGATGCCCAGAAAATCCGTTTCACGATGGCCGATGATAGTTACACACTGGCGCGCGCAGCCAGGGGCTGGGTGATGGAAGAATCGGGCAGCTTCCCAATTCGTGCAGATCGCCTTTCAGAGCTGGCGAGCGGCCTCGAAAACCTGACCTATGGTGAGAGACGCACAAACGACCCCTACAAGCTCGACCGGATCGGCCTTGGTGATCCAACCGAAGGCGGCACAGGCGTACTGATTGAGATTTTTGGCCCTGACGAAGACCTCACTGCTAGCCTTGTTGCTGGGCGTAAGGATGAACGCATCTATATCCGCGAGCCGGGCGCTTCACAGGCCTTCCGCGCGATTGGCGACCTGCCGCCCTTCTATAATCGCCGCGCCTGGCTTGATTTCGATATTATCGGAATTGAAGCGTCGGCTATCCGCTCTGTGCGGATCTTGGATGAGACTGGCCAGTCGCTTTATCTTAGCCGCACACCCGGCAGTGATGCGCGCAGCTTTCGTCCGGCTCCGCCTCACCAGAATGATGCGCTCACCAGCCGCCTTGTTGCCTCAACCACTGCGCTGGCGATTACCCGGCTGTCAGCGCTCGACGCCAAACCTGCAAGTGATCTGATCACACCGCCGATTGCACAGCATATCAGTGAGACGTTTGATGGTCTTGAAGTGGACCTTAAGGCCTATCGCGAGGCCGATGGACTCTGGGTTACGTTACGCGCGGTTGAAGCGGGTGAGGGCGCGCGCCGGGCGCAAGCGATAAATGACAAAGCCGAAGGCTGGGCTTTTCGGCTTTCCGATTATGATTTTCAGGATTTTACCCCCGCTGTGTCCAGCCTCGTGACACGCGGCAGCTAACGCGCTCTGGACAGTATGGCCAGACGCATTAGCGGCATGAAGATGTGCACCGCCGCGCGCTCAAAAGGCCCCCTCGCATAAGTTTTAAAGTACCGCGCCAGGCTGTCTGCCTTATGCCGGGCAACCACTTTGCTGCTGGCGTCAGAGGTCGCGCCATAATGCAGCGCCCCGGCACGTGGATCATACATGACCTGCCCGCCCGCCAAACTGCAGCGGCGGCAAAGGTCTATGTCTTCAACATGCAGGAAATACGCCTCGTCAAAACCACCGAGCGCGGCAAAGTCAGTTGACGGGATAAGGAAGAAAGCCCCTGAAATAACTGGCATCGAAACCGGCCCGTCTGGCGGCGGTGTGTGCTCCAGTGTCCATGTATTCCAGCCCAGCGCATTCGTGATCGCGCGCCATAGCGTCAGCTCTTTGCGCCTTGCGCCGCGCTCTTCAGCGCCGCGCAAATTGAATATACGCCCGCCGACGATACGAGGATTGACGCCGCTTCTGGCAGTTTCTTGCAAGGGCGCAACTGATCCGCGCCGCAGCACCGCATCTGGATTAATGACCAGAAGATCACCGCGTCTGTCCTGCGCCGCCAGATTGACAGCCCGGCCAAAGCCAAGGTTTTCGCCGGGTCGCAGCAGGGTAATATCTTCGCGATCCGCGACAAAACGATCAAGCCATGCTGTCATCTCAGCCGGATTACCATTATCGACCAAGATCGTATGCGCCACATCCGGGTCAGTCCGCAAAGCATAAAGGCATTCCGACAAGCGCGGCCCAGTCCTGTAGCTGACGACGATTGCCGTCACTTGTGGGCGGTTCATTGCGCCGCGTCCTGCCGGGCTTGCAGCATCACTACCGCCGCAGCCAATGCCACGCCTGCCCAAAAGGCTTCATTCCACATGCTGTAGGAAAAGCTGAACATGGCAAACACTGCGCCAATCAATCCAGCAGCCGCATAACGCGAGACAGGCGACCAGGCGAACGGACGCTTGAGCCGCCAGCCCAGCGCCATGATCGTAGCTGCCAACAAAGCCGCACCCACGGCCCCGGTCTCAGCCCAGATCTGCAAAGCCATATTATGCGGATGGGTGGGCACCACAGGATAAGCACTCCAGGCCAGCTCCCAGCTTTTATCCAGACCTTGGGCGGCAACCATATCGGCCAACCACGCTGGATGGTCACCAAACGTATCAGCCCAATTGTGCGATGCTTCAAGGCCATGCCCGGTCACAGGTTTTTCGAGAATCTTCTGCCCGACAAGCTCCCAGCTATAAGACCGCGACGCAAAGGAATCGGGCAGAGGAACGCCAAGCTTTCGTACTTGCGCCAATCCCGCCGACATCAAAACCGGAGCCACCAAAATATAGCCCGCAAACGCAGCCGACAGCGCCCGCAAACCACGGCGCGGCATCCAGTGGACCAGCGCCATCGCACCAAGCATGAAGACTGTACCGACCACGGCCGTCTGTGTGCCGGTCTTGGCAAAAGCCACGAAACTCACAAGCGCCAAAGCGCCCGCAATCCAGCGGCGGCCCTGAAACCAAAGCCACGCCAGCAGGAAGGGCAGCAGCAACAGGAAGGCATTGGCATTGCGAAGCAAATTTTGCGTCATACTCGCAGGGTCGCTCTGCCCGCTTCCCACGATCAGACTGATGATCGGCTGCATCATGACGGCCGTGAAGATTACGCCGCCCGCCTGAACAAGCCCAATACCGCGAAGCACATTCAGGCTGCTGGCGGCTGAGCGCTCGGGCACGTGGCGGATGGCGAGCAGGAAAGCCCCACAAGCCAGCCCGGTTAGTACGACACGCGCGGCAACCGCATCCATGGTGAACGTGCCCTGAAGCAGATTCCCTTCAAGCAAAGGCTTGGCCCCCGGCGACCAAAATCCCACCGCGATGATCCAAGCCATGAACGCGGCAAAAATCGCCGTGTATAGCGGTATAGATTTCGGTCGCACCCAAAACAGGACCGGGATCGCGAGGAATGCGGCAAGTCCGGTAAAGCCCTGCGCGCCCATATAGGCAATGATTGGCCAGGTCAGAAACCAGCCCGCAAAATACGGTGCGTAGCTGATCCCTTTCCTGTTCATCCTGCCTCGGCTTTCGCTTTCAGGTCTGGCGCGAGCGCCTCGTGCGCCAGCATGGCTGCGCCTTCATCCAAAGCCACAATTTCCTGCGCTTTCGAGCCAAAGCGGCGCAGCGCCATCTTGCGCTCTGTGGCTTCACGTTCACCGACCACAGCGATCACAGGCACTTTCTGCACGGAATGCTCACGCACTTTGTAGTTGATCTTCTCATTGCGTGTATCAACTTCAACCCGCAGACCCGCTGCGCGCAAGGTCTCAGCCACTTCTTCAGCATAGGCATCAGCGCTGCTGGTAATCGTCGCCACGACAACTTGCACAGGTGCCAGCCAGATCGGGAACGCCCCGGCAAATTCCTCGATCAGGATACCGATAAAGCGCTCCATTGAGCCAAGGATCGCGCGGTGCAGCATAACCGGGCGCTCTTTCGCGCCGCTTTCAGCCGTATATTCTGCGCCGAGCCGTTCCGGCAGCACAAAGTCCAGCTGCAACGTCCCGCACTGCCAGACACGGCCAATTGCATCCGTGAGCTGGAATTCAAGCTTGGGCCCATAAAACGCCCCCTCACCCGGCATAATCTCGTAAGGCAGCCCGGTATGTTTGATGGCCTCCTCAAGATCGTGCTCGGCGCGATCCCAGATTTCGTCTGAACCGGCACGCACCTCTGGACGCGTGGATAGTTTTACGGCGACATCGGTAAACCCGAAATCATCATAGACGCTTTGTAAGAGTGCGCAGAACTTTTCAGTCTCCGCGATAATCTGATCCTCACGGCAGAAAATATGCGCATCATCCTGCGTAAATTGGCGCACACGCATGATCCCGTGCAGCGCGCCATGTGGCTCGTTGCGGTGACAGCAGCCAAATTCGGCAATCCGCAGCGGCAGATCGCGATAGGATTTCTGGCCAGATTTAAACACTTCGACATGCGCCGGGCAGTTCATCGGTTTGATCGCCATCAGCTTGCTATCGGCAGGCACCACAACTTCGCCTTCGCCATCGGGCACAAAATCCGGCACCACGAACATGTTCTCGCGGAACTTGCCCCAGTGACCGGACTTCTCCCACTGTGCGCTGTCCATCAGTTGCGGCGTCTTGATCTCATTATAGCCCTCTGCGGCCAGGCGGCGGCGAATATAGGCCTCGACTTGTAGCCAGATCTGAAAACCTTTCGGGTGCCAGAACACAGACCCCATCGCGAGGCTGTCGAGATGAAACAGGTCTAGCTGTGTCGCCAGCTTGCGATGGTCACGCTTCTCGGCCTCTTCGATCCGGTGCAGATGCGCCTTGAGGTCTTTCTCATTCGCCCACGCGGTACCGTACATGCGTTGCAGCATTTCATTATTGCTGTCGCCGCGCCAATAGGCCCCCGCGAGTTTCATCAGCTTGAACGCCTTGGGCAGCTTACCTGTACTCGGCAGGTGCGGGCCGCGGCAAAGGTCAAACCAGTCGCCTTGCCGGTAGACGGTAATGTCTTCGCCCGGCGGGATAATGTCGTCGATGATCTGCGCTTTATAGTCCTCACCGATCTCCTTGAAGGTTTTGATCGCCTGATCCTTGCTCCAGACCTCACGTATGATCGGATAGTCTGCGTCGACAATCTCGCTCATTTTCTGTTCGATCTTCTCGAAATCTTCGCTGGAGAACGCCTCCTCGCGGGCAAAGTCATAATAGAAGCCGTCATCAATCACGGGGCCAATTGTGACCTGCGTATCGGGATAGAGCGCTTGGACAGCCTGCGCCAAGATATGCGCGGCATCATGCCGGATCAGCTCCAGGCCTTCGGCGCTCTTGGCATCCAAAAGCTCAAGTGACGCGTCAGCCTCCAAGGGCCGTGTGACATCCCACAGGTCACCATTTACGCGCGCCAGAATCGTTCTTTTCGCGAGCGATCCGGAAATACTCGCGGCAACATCATACGGGCTCGCGCCATCTTCATACTCGCGCATAGCGCCGTCAGGTAATGTGACTATTATCATGAGGTCGGTCTTTTCATTTCGTCTGGTGGCCCCTCATCAGGAAATGGGCGCTCTGTCAAAGCCCAATCGCCAAATCTCCAGGGAGCCCAAAAGGGTACAGAATTCGTTTCCAAGGGGGCAGGGTCATATCCTGACGAGCCGCCGGGCCGGCATCGGCTGAGCCGCGCCAGCGTCATCCAGCCGCCCGGCCAGATGCCAAAACGCGAGACACATTCGGCGCCATATTCGCTGCATGTGGGCACATGCCGACAGCGCACGCCCAGCACCATGAAAAGCGGTGAGAGTGTCAGCTTATAGGCCTTTAGCAGGCCCTGAGCGAGTGCGTGTCGTATACCCGGCATGAAACAGGTTTGACCCCAGATTGAACCATTGGAAAAGGGTGTAACAGACGGTGCGAAACGGCGCAGCCTTTGAATTGCAGGCCGATTTCGGTGATTTTCTGGCTACAGCGCCCCGTTCAAGCAGCTGCAGCCCGTTTGGTTCGCGCCGTCTCAATCGCTTCGAGGATCGCCTCAAAGGCGAGCATGGTCGAGGCATGACGCGGCGGATAATCGCGTACACCTTCCAGATGGCGCAGTTCCCAGAACCGGCCCCGCGGCGGCTCGCCGCCCTCTTTCAGCATGGCCTGCATCGCATCACGTGCGTCGACCAGCTCATCATAGGTCGCGCCAACAGCCTGTTCAGACAGGATCGCGGTTGCCGCCTGTCCGAGCGCGCAGGCTTTTGGATCAACCGCAATCGCCGTTACGGTTTGATTGTCGTCAGCCAGTTTCACATCAACACGAACTGTCGAGCCGCAAATCCGGGCAAGCTTGGTGGCTGAACCATGCGCATCATCCAGCGCGCCGACATTTGGAATGTCAGCGGCAAGCTCCAGAACACGGTTATGATACAGATCAACCATAGCGCTCATGTCGCGCTGAAAGATGGAAAAATCAAGTCATACGAATGGCAGGATGTCCCAAACCCGGATCATCAGATACACCGCGCCGCCAAGTGTTGCCCCAGCCAGGATCAGCAAAAAGCCGTCTCGCGCCGTAATGGCCAATCCAAAAAACAGCACTGTCAGGCTCGGCAAAACTGGGCCAAGCGGCACGAATGATAGCGGTATCGTCACCAGAGCGGCTGCCACACAGGCCAAAGCGACAATGAACACAAACGGTGTTTTGGTCAGAAATATCAGACGCGGACGCAATAGTTGATCAATTGTATGAGCATGCTTGTCCATCGCCGCGACGCCAGAGATCAGGTGCTTACGCTCAAATGTGAAATCGAGCGCCTTTTTTGGCACCCAGGGATAACGCCGCCCAAATACCATCTGCACCGCAAAGATCAGGATCAGCACCGCAACAAGCGAATTTGCGCCGGGAATAATTGTCAGCGGGGTAATCGCAATAAATCCCAACAGCAAGAGGATCGGGCCGTAGGAGCGCCGCCCGACAGCGTTCAGCAAATCGCGAACGCTGACAGTCTCACCGCTCGTTTGCGTACACAGCGAACGCAAGAGCGATTGAAGATTATTGACCTGCGGCATCGGCCTCTATCGGCACATAAGCCGCGCCAAAGCGCTGAATTTGTGTTGCGCCGCTGGTCAGCGAAACGACATAGAGGCGGTCATATTCGCTGGCCTCATCGATGGGCGTTCCAGCGTCTCCGCCAAGCGCTTCGGCTAATTGCGGGGTCGTATTGGAATGCCCTACGACAAGCGCCGTCTCGCCTGCCGCTTTCAATCGCGCCGCCAAGCCATCCAGGTCACGCGGGTCGTATATCTGAATCTCAAGCCCAAGAGCTGCCGCCAGGGGCGCTGCTGTATTCCGCGTCCGGATATAACCACTCGACCAGATCGCCGTAATGCCCTTGTCGCCTAAGGTTTCGGCCAGAAGTTCAGCGCGCGCCATTCCGGCCTCTGTCAGCAGTGGATCAGCGAGCATCATCGCGTCTCCGGTCGTCACTTTCTCAGCGTGACGCACCAAATAGGCTTTGTGTTCCGGGGCGCTGCCACAGGCCGCCAGCATTGCGCCAAACAGGGCGATCAATCCAGTTCTCAAACCCGCCGCCATGTGGCTCCACCTGCACTATCCATGATCTCAACCCCTTCAGCCTTCAGCGTATCACGGATTCGATCTGCTTCGGCCCAGTCTTTTGCGGCCCGTGCATCAAGGCGCGCCTGCACGAGGGCGTCAATGCGAGCATTGTCATCGCTATCGCCGCCCTGTTCCCACTGCGCCGGGGTCTTGGTCAATAATCCAAGCAGCGCGCCCGCCGCCAGCAAGTCTGCTCGCGCGGTTGCCATGTCCGCGCCATCCTTGCGGTCAGCCGCGCTATTGGCTTCGCCAGCCAGCCGTGAGAGTTCAGCCAGCGCAATTGGCGTGTTCAGGTCATCGCAGATCGCTTTCAGAACGCCCTTATCTTGCGCCTTGCCGCCTTCCGCATCCCAGACCCGCCGCAGTGCGCCATAGATGCGGCTAAGAGTGGTTTTGGCCTGCTCAAGCAGATCATCTGTCCAGTCCAGCGGCGCACGATAATGGCCAGATAGCATGGCAAAGCGGATCACTTCGCCATCCCAGTGTTCCAACAGATCATTCAGCAGGACGACATTGCCGAGCGATTTGGACATCTTCTCGCCGCCCATGTCGAGAAAGCCATTGTGCATCCAGTAGCGCGCCATTTCCTCGCCATGGGCGCATTCCGATTGCGCAATTTCATTTTCATGATGCGGGAATTGCAGATCAATCCCGCCGCCGTGAATATCGATTGTCCGGCCGAGATGTTTGGCCGCCATGGCGGAGCATTCGATATGCCAGCCGGGGCGACCCTTGCCCCATTTACTGTCCCATGTGGCGTCTTCCGGCTCGCCCGGCTTGGCAAATTTCCACAGCGCGAAATCAGCCGGGTTGCGCTTGCCATGGTCAACCTCAACCCGAGCGCCAGCCTGATTGTCCTCAAGTTTACGGCCTGACAATCGGCCATAATGCGGCATTTGCGGGACATTGAAGAAGACGCCCGCCTCCGTCGCGTAGGCATAGCCCTTGCGCTCCAAAGCCTCGATCATCGCCAACATCTCGCCGACATGCGCCGTCGCCCATGGCACGATGCTTGGGGGCAGGGCGTTCACAGCGGCGGCATCTGAATCATAAATTGCCGCAAACTTCTGCGTGATGGCTTCAATCGTTTCACCGCTATCCTGCGCCGCGGTGATGATCTTATCTTCAATATCCGTGACGTTACGCGCATAGACCACGGCCTCTTCGCCATAGGCGGCGCGGAGGAGACGAAACAGCGTATCAAACACAATAACCGGGCGAAAATTGCCGATATGTGCGCGATTATAGACGGTCGGCCCGCAGACATACATCGTCACACGCGATGGGTCTTGCGGATGAAAAACGCGCTTCTCACGCGCGACGGAATCAAACAGGCGTATTTTCATGGCCTCGCTCTAATCCGGAAATTCAAAAACGCCTAGAGGCAAGCGTTTCGACTTTGTTAACACTTGGTCAACCAGATCATCTATGGGTAGGCACATGACGACATTCTCGCCCGAAGACCTCGACACGATTGACGCCCTATGGCGCGCCATCCCGGCTGATCATGTCTGGACAGGCTGGTCAGCCTGCGGGGATACGCCCTGCGAGATCGTCATCTATCGCACCCGCGCCCATTGGCGGAAGTTTCATCTACGCCGGACGGAGGCCGAGTTTGCCTTGTTTGATGAAAAGGCAAATCAGCTGGCGGCGCACAAAACACTCGGCGGCTTACTCGCGCAGGTTGAGAGCTTGCCGGGGCTCAAGCGCCAGCTTTAGCTGACAGGTGAGCTGCTTTTGCAACCATAGGTTGCTTGTCGCCGCGCGCCTAAATCGCACATCTTGCCCAATAACTTGTAACTATTGGACAAAACCGTGCCGATTAATCCTGACGCCAAGTGGATCGCAACACATTTCGCCGCCCGGTTGACGGCATTGCGCAAAGCCCGCGGCCTGACGCAGGCCCAGCTGGCCCCGGCAATGGATGTCAAACATGGCCAGATCTCAAAGTACGAAAATGGCGAGAGCCTGATCACGCTGGATAATCTCTACAAGGCCGCCAATTTTTTTGGCGTCGATGTTGATGACTTGCTGCCGCGTGCTCTACCTGACGCGGCCCAAGATACTGCGCGCGGTGTGGCCGAAGCCCCTGCGCGCTTTGATCACGAAGCGACCGCGCCTCTGGCTGAGGCTGATGCACTGACAACCGCCTTTCTGAGCATTAGCGATGCCAAAGTCCGCGCCGCGATCCTCGCCCATACACGCGCGCTTGCCGAATAGGTATAGGGAAAGGCCCGGACCGCCCCTCGGCGTCACGGTATATCTCTCGCCCCGCTGATGCAGGGTCTGGGCGCGCTCTGATTGAACGCGAAGTGACTGCCTGCCTTTCGGCGAAGCTATATGCGCCCAAGCTGAGCGCGCCCGCGGCGGTGCGTTTTTTTGGTCATCCCGGCAAGCTTCGCGCTTTGCCGAGTCCGGGCTTAGTCGGTTTTACGGAACTGTCGTCCAACCTCCATGCGCTGGCACGAGGTATCCCGGTGCACTGCCCGACTGAAACCGCCAGGAGCAGGGTTTCGGTGTCCCCACCCGCAGCCTCAGACCGCCGCTCACCCCTCCTTCCAGCCGTTCCGGAACGCCCTGCGCGAGGGGAGATGCGGGGAGTATACGCTAGGTGCGAGAGGGGGCGGAAAGAAAAGTACAATCGCCTGTCGTGGCAGGGGTGTTTTGCGGGAAAGGGGCCTGACGCTGCGCCCCGGCTTGACCGGGGTGGCGTGGTTCATGGGCGGGCGCAAGCCCGACCGGAATCCGATTGCACCGCGTGACGCACAGCGTCTTAGCGCGGGGGCAAGCTTCGTTCAGGCTTATTGCGTTAGGTTATTTTAAGCCAGTTGAGCAAACATCGAGGCAGGCTAAGTTTAACAGTAAGGGTTACTCGCCGGGCAGTTGGAATTGAAGGCCGTTCCGGTATTCTCAATCGCTTGAACTGGCATGTCGCTATCACATGAAAGCGGAGACTGGACAGTGACCCGAACCGAAACTCGTTAGGGCTGCTTCGTTCCCGACCTGACCCGGTTGGCGAGGAGTTCGTCCACCGCCAGCCTCCTACCCGCTATATCGCCCTTGCATTAGACCGTGACAAGGGGGGCAAAGCGTTTAAATCAGCGCCCATGAAAACATCCAATGACATTCCGCTGGGCAGCGCACCGGTGAACCGCGCGGCCCACTATCGCACGGATAAAGCGTGGCTTGAAACCGCGTTGAAACGCGATGATGCGCTGATTTTTCTCATTCATGACGGCATGCCGCTAATGGCCCCGGATGGACAGGGTTTGGTCTGGCTTGGGCCAGAGGCGATGCGCCTGTCACCAGACATGACGATCTTCCTCGGGTTGGACAAACTCGGCGCACCTATTTTTGTGGCGGATTTGGAGATTGATTTTCAGCTTGAAGGCTCGCTTCTGCAAGGCGCTGGCGCGTTCATGGATATGCGCCCAGCCGCCGCCGCGATGCCGGAAATGGAGGCTAATCTCGCTTCAACCGCGCGTAGCCTGCTGGAATGGCACCGGGCGCATGGCTATTGCTCACGCTGCGGCGCAGTCAGCGAAACGGCTGAGGCGGGATGGAAGCGCGTCTGCCCAGCTTGCGGGGCTGAGCATTTCCCGCGCACTGACCCGGTGGCGATCATGCTCGCAACGCATGATGATAGATGCCTGCTTGGGCGACAGAAAAGCTGGCCGGAGGGCATGTGGTCGGCGCTGGCAGGCTTTGTTGAGCCAGGTGAGACAGTGGAGCAGGCTGCCGCGCGCGAACTCGAAGAGGAATCGGGCATCAAAGCCAATCCGGAAGACGCCGAATATCTGTTTTGCCAACCCTGGCCGTTTCCGTCCTCGCTCATGGTCGGGATCATCATCCCGGCGCAAACAACAGATATTTCCGTCGAGCAAGACGAGCTTGAGGCTGCCCGCTGGATCACGCGCGATGAAGCTAGGCAGGTGCTGGCAGGCGCACACCCGGACATCAAGGCCCCGCACCGCCTCGCGGTCGCGCATCATATTTTGAAAGAATGGGCGGAGCGAGAGGACTAGAGAAAGGCCTGCTTTCGGCGTCACGGCATGCAGCGCCCGGGCGAACTCAGGGTGCGGGCCTGTGGTGACCCGTTTTCAGCGCCGAAGGGAATCACCAATATGCCGGGTCATTAAAGGCCTCAACGCAATAGGTTGGCCCGATAACAGGATTGAGCGGTGCATCTGTCAGGGACTGCGCCAGCCAGCCTTCAGGCCGTTCTAGCCGATGCGGGGCTTGTATTACCGTTTCTTCGATCTGCGCGAACCCAACCCGGTCATAATAGTTGGGATTCCCATAGGTTACGGCGATATCGACCCTCTGATCGCGAAGCGCACTCAGGCCAAAATTCAGCAAAGCGGCGCCGATACCCTTCCCCTGATGTGTCGTTTCGACAGCAACCGGGGAAAGAAGAAAGGCGGTCCTGTCATCTTGCCCGAACCGCAAGCGTGAAAAACAGATGCACCCCGCAAGCCGTCCGTCTATCCAGGCTGAGTACACAAGCAAGTCCTCGTCCGGCGTCATCTCCAGCAGGTTACGCGCAAGCGTTCGGATCGCCTCGCCTTCCTCCATGCCTTCAGAGGCTTTGAACGTGTCAGCGAACAAAGAAATGATCTGATCTGTATGGCGTTTGAAGCCGGTTAAGAATTTCATGTTCCCCTGCTTATCCCTCACGTGTTTTGGTCAGATGATGTCTAACAGCACGGCGCCAGGCGCACCACAACATCACATGAACGCGACCGCCTTGATGGTGACATGCTGGCTTCCTAGATTCAGCCTGACACCAAACCTCTTGTCAGTGGGGCTGCCATGATGGGGCCTTTAAGCGGTGGATGTGTCGGTCCTGTCTAACCCGAAGGACATGAAAGGAAGAGATGATGAAAACGGAAAACCTCCCACGCGCTGACTTTGATGCCAGCAAGTTCGCCTATATTCGCGCGATCGATGCGAGCGAACTCGCAGCCCTTCCGAATGAAGCGTTGAACGCGGTTGATGACCTTGATCGGCTCTATGTGCTGACCAACGGCGATGGCACGAAACTGGCGATTATTGAAGGCCGCCGCGCTGCATTTGCTGCGGCTGAGGCCAATGCGCTACAGCCGATGAGCGTGCATTAGAGCATTGCCGGGATCACCCGGTCTGGTGGCCTGTGACCGTCAGCGAATGTCTTGATATTGATAATGACTTTTTCGCCCATTTCGACGCGGCCTTCGACCGTGGCTGAACCCATATGCGGCAGCAGAATAACGTTTGGCAGGCCGATCAGGTCAGGGTTCACCGCGGGCTCACGCTCGAAGACGTCGAGACCCGCGCCAGCGATCTTTTCAGCTTTCAAGGCGCGGGCGAGCGCCGCTTCGTCAATCACTTCGCCGCGGGCGGTGTTGACGATGAAGGCGTCTGGCCGCATCAGCTTGATCCGCCGGGCATTCATCAGGTGAAATGTTGCCGGGGTGTGCGGGCAATTGACCGAAATGATGTCCATTCGCGCCAGCATCTGATCGAGACTGTCCCAATAGGTCGCGTTCAGGCTTTCTTCGATGTGTGAATTAACCGGTTTGCGATTGTGATAGTGGATTTGCAGGCCGAAAGCGGCGGCGCGGCGGGCGACGGCCTGACCAATCCGGCCCATACCGATAATACCGAGGCGTTTACCCGCAAGACGCCGGCCCATCATCCAGGTTGGGGCCCAGCCATCAAACTCGCCCTTTTCCATCAGCTCGATACCCTCATGCAGGCGGCGCGGCACGGCCAAGATCAGCGCCATCGTGACATCGGCTGTATCATCGGTCAGCACGCCCGGCGTATTGGTGACGGTGATGCCGCGCTGTACGGCGCTTTGTACGTCAATATTGTCCACCCCGGCCCCAAACTGCGCGATCAGGCGCAAATTCTCACCCGCTTGCGCGAGGACACGGCCATCAATGCCGTCTGTCACAGTTGAAACAAGAACGTCCGCATCCTGTACTGCTTTGATCAGGTCTTCGGTGCTCATGGCGGTGTCGGCCTGATTAAGCTGCGTGTCGAAAAGTTCTTTCAGACGCAGCTCTACAGAGTCCGGCAGGCGTCTCGTAACAATGACCTTCAGGCGCTTGGCGGGCATGGAACCTCACTTTCTTTCTTCATCGCTTAGCAAAGGCAGATGCAGTCGCCAATGCTCTGTTTTACCTTGGATTCATACGATTGGGTAAAAACGAGGGTATGACAGCGCTGTTTCCTCGTTTGCTTGCCATTTTGGCACTGGCCGCCGCCGCGAGCGGAGCGCTGGTTTCGGCGCAGACCGAGCCGGAAACCGTCCGCGTCAGCCAGTTTTCCGGCAAGCAAGTGCCGCGTTTTGAGAGCCTGCGCTATTCGGCTGTACACGGACGCCATGGCCCCAGCCTCGATCATCCAATTCTGTGGCGCTACGAAAAGGCCGGACTGCCAATGCTCGTCGTGCGTGAGACGCATGGCTGGCGGCGGGTGCGCGATAAGGATGGCGACGAGGTTTGGGTTCAGGCGCGGATGTTGTCAGATACGCCGACCGTGGCCGTGATCCGTGATGTGGTGCTCTATCGCAAGCCTGACGCGGCTTCTGATCCGCGCGCGGCGCTGAAGCCCGGCGTGGTGGCTGAGTTGAAACGCTGTGATGGCAGCTGGTGCCATATTGCGATTGAGCGACAAAAAGGCTGGGTTGAAAAGTCCGCCCTGTGGGGCGTTGAGACCGCGACGGGCGGGCTGTAATCGCGCCGATGACTTGCCGCCGCGCAAGGCACTCGTTACAGGCACTGTCTGCGCGCAAATATGATGCGCGATAAAGAGAAAGGCAGCGCCCCATGGCCTCACCGCACGAATACCACACGCCCCAAAGCTCTTACTCCAAAGAGGACTTGCTAAAGTCTGGACGCGGCGAACTTTTCGGCCCCGGTAATGCGCAGCTGCCCATCCCGCCCATGCTGATGATGGACCGGATTCCGGAAATATCTCTGGATGGCGGCGAGTATGGCAAAGGCCACGTCATCGGTGAGTTCGATATCACGCCTGATTTGTGGTTCTTTGAATGTCACTTCCCCGGCGATCCGGTAATGCCGGGCTGTCTTGGCCTTGATGCGATGTGGCAGGCTGTTGGCTATTGGCTCGGCTGGTCAGGCTCTGAGGGCAAAGGCCGCGCACTGGGGGTTGGCGATGTGCGCTTTACCGGGGAAATCCTGCAGACGACCAAACTGGTACGCTATGAGATCGACATGAAACGTGTGCGGCGCGGACGGCTGATTCTCGGCATTGCGGATGGCCGGGTGCTGGCCGACGGCGTTCAGATCTATACAGCGAAAGATATGCGTGTGGGCCTGGTCGATAAATCCGGCTCTCAAGGCACGTAGACGGTATAGACGACCTCAACCTCGAAATCGAATGTGCCGAGGGAGAGGTCGTAGCCACCCAGACTGGCGGCTGGAATTGAATACTCTGCGTTAAATCGCACGGATTGATCGGCAATCGTGCCGGGGCTGACTGCTGTGCGCTGGTTGCCGGTGAACACGTTGCGCGCCACGCGCAGATCCCACAGTCGCAGCGTTGGCGCAAAGCCAGATGTCGGGCCGCCAGAATGCGGCAATTGCGCATCGGCGCCAAACGCCAGACCATCATCGCCGCTTTGCGTCACACTAAGATCAACGCGGGTGATCAGCAGCAGGATAAACTCTGTGAATGTGCTGGGCGTGAAGGCCTGTGCATCAATGGCAAAAGGGACATTCGAGGCGACATAGAAGCTGGAATATTGCCGTGTGCCACTGACCCTTGCGTCCGAGCCGCCATTTAGTTCAAACGGCGCAAAGGAATCGAGCGCTGAAACCCGGTCATCATTATTCGTGTCGGAATTGATCGTGCCACTGCCTGTATTTGTCAGCAGGAACGGAATGCCGCCTGTCGCGCCGGAAAAAGAATCCTGTGTTGGCGATAGCGTCCCGGTGACAACCGTATGGGCGTCGCCCGCAATGAGGTCGATATCGCCAGAGCTGGCCGCAGCGGTACCGCTACCCGTGTTGATAACGAAGTCTGCAACGACAGGCACATTGCTGCTGCTATCAGAGCCCCAGACGATGACTACGCCTTCGACATTGAATGCCGGGCGATCCAGTGTCAAACCAAAACCGGGCGCAGCCGCCAAGACTGATAGACCCGCAAGGCCCAGCCAGCGGCTGCATTTGTAAAGACGTTGGTGAATCAAGCGCTCGCCCTTCCTGCAAGAAACATTGCAGGTTGAGGGTAATGGAAGCTTAACGCGTGTGCGCCGCGATCAAGAATTGCGGCGTAGCTTCGCCGGTCCAGCTCAGATTGAGCGTGACAGTTTGGCTCGAAATAGTGCCGGGGCGGGCCGCTGTCTTCTCGTTCAACTTGAAGATCGGGGTTTTGGTGCGGGCGGGTATAAGTGCCGCCTGCGCAGGCGCTCCGCCGGAAACTGTTGCATTCGGTCCGGTGGAGATAATCCGAACATCCACATCGCGCATGGCGCTATCTGACGTGGCAAAAAGAGTTACAGCCGCATTACTGGCAAGCCGTATGGTCTTTTCATGCCGCTCTAAACTGGCGCTGGCCGCAACGGGGAGCAGGGTTCCAGTCATCACATAATCGGCTGGAACAATGTGCGATGCATCGCCTAACAGCACTTCGCTGCCAGACTTCATGTCGCCGCTTTCATCCCAGACCACAGTTTTCGCAGGCTGGACGAAACGCACCGTATCGACAGCGCTGGCCTGCGCCAAAGGCGAGCTGCAAAAGCTCAAAAATAAGAGACTACAAAGGCAAAATAGTCGGGTCACGGGCGGCTCTTGGTTACGCAAATCTTAACAATCATGATTCGCAGTGCAGATTGCGTGCCGGAATTTGCGTCATCCCTCTGAAACGCTTCCCCTTTCGCTCGCTTGACGCGCTGGCCGCGCCCGAATAGCCCTCACAGCAGACAAGATTGCAGACAGGAGCTTATGCATGGCCGATTATGGAAACATGCCCACCGGGGATCTGATGAATGGCAAGCGCGGCGTGGTCATGGGCGTCGCCAACAAGAACTCAATCGCCTGGGGTATCTCTCAGCAACTCGCGGCCCAGGGCGCAGATCTGGCCTTCACTTATCAGGGCGAGAGCCTTGAACGGCGGGTGCGGCCGCTGGTTGAGAGCCTGGACATGGACTTCATGATCGAAGCTGACGTAACCGACGATGCGGGTATGGATACGGCGTTCAAGACGATCAAGGACACATGGGGCAAGATTGATTTCCTCGTCCATTCGATTGCGTTTGCTGGCAAGGATGAGCTGCAAGGCTCAATGGTTGCCAATACGACGCGCGAGGGCTTTCGCCGCGCTATGGATATTTCAGTCTACAGCTTTATCGATTGCGCGCGCCGCGCATCGGAACTGATGCCGGATGGCGGCGCGATCATCTGCATGACCTATCTCGGTGCCGAGCGTACCGTGCCGAGCTATAATGTCATGGGTGTTGCCAAGGCAGCGCTTGAAGCCTCAACCCGCTATGCCGCGCGCGATCTCGGCCCGCAGGGTATTCGCGTTAACGCGATCTCCGCTGGTGCGATGCGCACCTTGTCGCTCGCGGGTATTCGCGGCGGTAAATCGCTAATGAGTTCAGGCAAGGACTGGTCGCTGCTGAAGGAAGACACACGGATGGAAGGCGTCGCAGGCAGCGCGCTGTATCTCTTGTCAGAGCTTGGTCATTCAGTTGCAGGCGAAGTGCTGCATGTTGATGCCGGCTATCATGCCGTCGGTGTGCCGGAGATGCCGGAGGAGTAAGTGAGCGCAAAACTCTTCATCTTTGTTGGGCATCCGCGTGAAAGCTCGCTGAGCCATGGGATGGCGGATGCCTATGAGGAGGGTGCAAAGTCGCAGGGCGCTGAAGTGCGGCGGATGCATTTGCATGACATGATTTTCGATCCGGACCTGACCGACGGTTATCATAAGCGCAAGACCCTTGAGCCGTGCCTCGAAGAATGGCGTGAGAACCTGACCTGGTGCAACCACACCTGCTGGGCCTATCCGCAATGGTGGGGCGGTATGCCGGCCAAGATGAAGGGCGTGCTCGACCGTGCCTTCCTGCCGGGATTTGCGATGAACTATCACACTGATGATCCATGGTGGGACAAACTGCTGACCGGGCGCAGCGGCGACATTCTGATGACCGCTGATGGCCCGGCCTGGTTTGATCAGATCAAGTATGATCGCCCAGCGGCGAAACAGGTCAAACGTCTCGTGATGGAATTTTCCGGAATCAAGCCGGTGCGCGTCCTGCAGGTCGGCACAGTGAAGACGGCAAAGCCTGCAAAGATCGAGAAATGGCTGGGCCAAGCCCGCAAAATGGGTGCTGACGCCGGACGCCGATAGTCGTTCTGCACTTTATGCTTTACGATAATCGATAAATATTTATTGATATTCGAGTTATTCAGATGACCCGAGGGATATTCATGACGACGCAAGCTGTGGCATCCCGGCAATCACGCGCCTTTCTTAAAGGCACGGCAACGTTCTGGTTTCTCGTCACCCTGGTCGGCCAGTGGCTGTTTCTGGCCTATATCATCGCCTTCTATGGCGGCGCGATCCTGCAAGGTGACTTGACCCTCTGGAACAAGAATTTCTCTGGCGCCTATGTCGAAGGCGCAACTGTCAACAATCTCGCTGTCGTGTTTCACCTTGGCTTATCGGCGATCATTCATGGCCTCGGGCCGCTGCAATTCATTCCCGCACTTCGCCGCCGCGCCCCGACCCTGCACCGCTGGATCGGACGTAGCTTTTTTGCCGCGTTGATTATTACTGTGCCAGCTGGCGGCTATCTCCTGCTGGCGCGAGATATTGGTGAGCTGCCGCTCAAGATCGGCTTTGGCATCCAGATGCTGCTCATCGTATGGTTCGGCTGGATGGCCATCACCAGAGCCATAGCGCGAGACTTCAACACGCATATGCGGTGGGCGATGCGCCTTTTCCTTGCCGCCAGCGCGGTGTGGTTCTTCCGGGTGCTGCTAATGGCCTGGCTGATCCTGTCTGGCGGTATCGGGGTTGATACCAGCACCGGCAAAGGCTGGATGCTCGATGTCATGACGATCGGCCAGTTTACGCCGCTGCTGATCCTGGAATTATACTATGCCAGTCAGCGTGGGGGTTCGGCGGCGAAATACGCGATGGGCGCGCTGCTCATTGCTTTAACGCTGATATTGGCGGTAGGGATCGCGCTTGCTTTCATGTTCATGTGGTTGCCGCACTTTTAGATGTAAATGCAACTATTTGGCGTTGACAGGGCAGGGCACCAGACGCAGTTTCGCGGCCATGAAAACATCCCCTGACACGCATGTCCCGCTCGGTGATTTTCCGCGCTATCCTGAAGCTGAAATGCAGGCGCGCGCGGTGGCTTTCCATGCGGCGATGCAGTCGCGGCGGTCGGTGCGCAGCTTTAGCGACAAGGCCGTTCCCCAGGAGATTATCGCGCAATGCGTTGCCGCTGCAGGTACGGCCCCCTCTGGCGCAAATCACCAGCCATGGTTCTTCTCCTGTGTTGGCTCAGCGGAGAAAAAGCGGGAAATTCGACAGGCCGCTGAGACTGAGGAGCGCGAGTTCTATTCAGGCCGCGCCGCGCAAGACTGGCTCGATGCCCTCGCCCCGATCGGCACTGATGCTGATAAGCCCTATATGGAGATTGCGCCGTGGCTGATCTGCATTTTTGCGCAGCGCAAAGGCGGCGTGAATGCCGGGGATGAGAAGAAGAATTACTATATCCACGAAAGCGTCGGGATCGCCACAGGCCTGCTTATCGCTGCGTGTCATACGGCTGGGCTGGCGACACTCGTGCACACGCCAAACCCGATGAAATTCCTGAATGGGATATGTGGGCGGCCCGATACGGAAAAACCGTTCCTTATTCTGGTCGCGGGGTATCCGGCAGAGGATGCCGAAGTGCCCAAGCACGCATTGGTCAAGAAGCCTTTGGATCAGATCGCGCGATTTTTGTAGGATCGACCGCGGTAAAAGACGGTCCCGGCAAATAGAGAAACTCGTATGGCTGTACGATTTTACGCCGCTTGACTTCGGGTTCGCCCAAGCGTTCGGCCCGCACCATCAGGCCATAATCACCCCGCAACCGGCGCGGCAGCATGCCTACCTTCAGATCGGTTGGGGAGTTGTTTCGCTCCGTCGCGAAGCGTTTGAAGGTCCATCCCGGTGTCAGCGCCGTGATCTCTAGCGGGCGACCGGCTGGCAGGCGAAGTGGCAGCGGCGCAGTTAAACGACCCGAAGGCGTGGCAAAAAGCTGGGTGACGAATGTCCCGCCCTTGCCCTGTACGACGCCAATGCTGATATGGCTGGCTTTGGGCGACAGGATATTGGCACGGTGGCCGGGACTGTTCATCAACTGGGTGTGCAGGGCCGCGACCACATCCATGTCAGCGCGGTGATACTCTTGTTTGCACGTGACTGTATCGCCCCAGCGATTCTCACACACTTGCTGTTCCTTGGCGACATTTTCTGCCGTAAAGCGATGCAGCAGCGTGCGATCAAACGCCGAAATACGGGCACTATGAAACTTGCCGCGCGGTGTCTCATGTCCGAAAAAATCATTCACGCCCATGTCGAGACTGTGAAATCGGGCGGCAGGCAATAATTCAGAGCGCAGTGTCAAAGGCGGCAAACCTTCCGCGCGGCGCGCAGCATTGACGCGGGATATGAAAGCCACTTCCATTTGCGCATTGAAGGTGAAGCCCGCCGTGGGCTGGTTGAGGCAAAGGCGCCCCGCTTCGACATAGTCGGCGACGTTACTGGCCCGCGCGCTGGTGCGCATTTCACAAGCCTCAGCGGCGCTGGCCGTACCAAACATCAATAATATAAGAGCAAGACAGCGGATCATAGCCCGCATAACTAGCCGAAACGGGCCTTAAAGAACACCTTCGGCGCGCAGGCGGGCCAGGATCGGGGCCAGCATCCGCTCAATCGCGGCCTTACCAGCGCGCACATTGCCATGCGCGGGCAAACCCTCGTCAGCGATGACCAGATCCGCCTCAAACATGGCGGGATAGGTATGCCGGTAATGTGCCGCGCGGACTGTGTTCAGATATTGATTCAACACGCCCGGCACATCGCGCCCACGTTCGACCACATCGCGCCTGATGCGCCGCGCCAGCCGCAAGTCGTCTGGCGTATCCACATAGATGCTAAGATCAATCAGCGGCGTCAGCTCGGGCACAGACAGAGCATGAATGCCTTCGACGATAATGATTGGCGCAGGCGCAATGGTCAGCGTTTCATCTGTTTTTCGGTCATGCTTGTCATAATCATATATTGGCTGCTGGATCGTGCGCCCGGCTTTCAGGTCCGCCAGCTGGCGCGCCATCAGCTTGGTTTCCTTACTGGCCGGGTCATCATAATTGACCCCTGCAATGATTTCGTCGCGCTGGGCTTTTGTGCTGGCCGGGCCATAATGGCTCATCGGCCAGTAATACCCATCCTCGTGGAAAATCACGACGCCTGTTTTGGCGCAGGCTTCAACCAGAGCATCAGCGACAGTAGACTTGCCGGAACCAGAACCGCCCGTCATCGCAATCAGATAAGACGGCCGGTCGCTCATGCAGCCTAGTCTTTTTTGTCGAGCGGGACGGCGTAAAGCTCCATCCGGTGATCGACCAGACGATAGCCAAGCTTTGCCGCGATCTCTTCCTGTAGGCGCTCGATTTCCTCATTATGAAACTCAATCACCTGACCGGATTTAATATCGATCAAATGATCATGATGCTCATCAGGCACTTCTTCGTAGCGGGCGCGGCCATCACCGAAATCATGGCTTTCAATAATGCCGGCCTCTTCGAACAGTTTCACAGTGCGGTATACAGTGGCGAGCGAAATCGTTTTATCGACCTCATTGGCGCGGCGATGCAATTCCTCGGCATCAGGGTGGTCATCTGCAAGCGATAGAACGCGGGCAATCGTCCGGCGTTGCTCGGTCATGCGGAGGCCTTTTTCGGCGCACAATTTCTCAAGTCGATCCATAGCGCTTTCATGCCCGGTCAGGCTCGGTCTGTCCAGACTGTTGCGCGCGACATCAATATCGCATCAATCGCTGCGGTCTCAGCGCGGTGATAATAGGCTTTGCGTAGGCCGTCGCGGGTGAACCCAAGATTATCATAAAAGCCAAGCGCTGCCGCATTGTCCGCTGCCACGTCTAGCATTAAGCGGGCGATTCCATATTGTGCCAGAATTTGCGACACACCGTGTATTAGAGCCCTGCCATGGCCTGAGCGTTTGGCTGTAGGTGCTACACAGAGTGTCAGTATTTCGGCATCTGGGTCTATTTTCTGGATCACGACAAGGGCGATCAATCCAAACTTTCCCTCAATCCCCGCCGCGAGCGTCGTCGGCGCAGCCAGCAGGTCAGCAAACGCGCTTTCGCTCCAGTGCTGGCCCGTTTCGAAGGCCTGATGATGCAAGGCTGCCATTCGCGGAGCATCCTCTGCTGACAGAATGACAATGGCTGTCATCAGGCCGGCTTGCCGCCCGGTAACAGCGCATCGGGCGCGCGGGCATAGGTGGGGCGCGGCGGATGCGTATCCGGGGCAAACCCCGCAGCAAGCATTGCGGCGCGCTGGGCTGTGGGCTGCGCCGGATGCACTTTTTGCTCCGGTATGGCGACGATAAGGGCATCGGCATTGCCATAGAGCATATGGGGATGGGCGTTTAGCAGCCCGGGAAGATGATCAAGCGCCACCTCTTCGGCTGGTCCGGTTGCGACACCGCTGCGAAAGCGCTGGGTCCAGTATGTGATGTCAGGGGGGCGGCGCTGGGCTGGCAATAGCACCATGGCTGAGCCTTGCTGGCCTGCTGGTAGCGCCGCTTCGAGACTGGTGACGCCGACACAATCTGCTGGCGTGACAAGGGCCAGGCCGCGGCCATACGCAACGCCGACGCGTACGCCGGTAAAACTGCCAGGCCCGGTGACAACGGCAATCCGGTCAAGGTCGCCTAACCCCACATTTGCTTCAGCGCAGGCTTGCGCAACAAGTTCTGGCAATCGCGCATCCTGCCCGCGCGTCATCGGGGTGTGGCTCTGGCTTAGAATTTCGCCGCCGCGCACGAGCGCCACATCACAAGCTGGACCTGCCGTATGTAATCCGAGGATCAGCATTTCGGCACGTTACAGAATCTGGCACGCCTCACTGAAGGACAGGCGCGGGCTACGGGGAAAAATCGTCGTCTCATCGCCATGCCCGATATTACAAAGCCAGTTCGAACGCCAGTTCTTCGTCTCATCCCGGCCCAAGAAGAATTCTTCGTCGACACCGGCATTGTTGAATCCAGACATGGGTCCACAATCCAGACCCAAAGCGCGCGCCGCCAGCATCAAATAGGCGCCCTGCAGCGTTCCATTGCGAAATGCGGTTGTGCGGCGGTTCTCATCATCGCTGAACCAGTCTTTAGCTCCGGGATTATGCGGAAAGAGTTGCGGGATCTTCTCATGAAATTCCAGATCATGCGCGCAGATGACAACCCATGGCGCGGACATTGTCTTGTCGACATTCCCCTCACCAAGATGCGGGCGCAGCCGCTGTTTGCCCTCATCAGAGGCAATAAATACAAAGCGTGCCGGCGAACAATTCGCGCTGGTGGCGCCCATTTTGGTCAGGTCATAGACAGCCCGGATCAGTGTTTCTGGCACGGATGCATCGGTCCACCCATTATAGGAGCGGCCTTCACGCCAAATCTGGTCGAGCGCTTTATCATTAACGGGTTTGGCCATATGACGCATTTCCTTTTTGTTTTCATAAGATTCACCGACAGCCATACCGACACACACTGTCTGGGCAAGGTTACGCTGCTGCGCAAGCAATCTGTGGGGCGTCGTGGCGCGCGCCGGTATCGACGCGAACCAGAAAACAGGTCTCGCCGCTCAGCATCAAATCAAACGCAACAGGCAAAGCCGGGCTATTGCCCTCAAGTGGCCCCAGCCTCGGCGGCAAGACCGTGATGCGCGACTGGCGGGTTGGGTCACTCGCGCCAAGCTCAACCCTGGCCTTTCCCACCGCCTCGGCCAAAGCCTGTTTAAGCGCCGACATGGCAGCCTCATCATCAGAGATCATCACCGCAGGCACAGCGGGCGCGGTGGACTGGCAGCCGCCGAGTGCAAGCCCGGCCGCGCCAGCCAGCATACGAAGTGTATGGCGTATCTGCATCATCTCACCCTCCTATTCAGGCATGCGCATATCGCGATTATTGCGCAGGAAGTCTTCTGTTGCTGATAGGTCCGTCGTGGCGACACCGCTCATCCCTTGTGTCTTATAGCTGATCTTGGGCGACGGTTTGGGTGAGGGCAGGGCCGGGCAGGCGCCAGTGGCGCGATAATTCAGCGCCGCCGCCAGCATGCCTTCGGTCTCATCGCCCAGCTCCTTGCTAAGATCATCAGCAACGACGCAGCCATTCAAGCGGACACCGAAATTAAATGTTGAATTCATCGGGACAAAACCATCGGCATAATCACCGAAACCTTTGTCATTCACGCCCTGAAACTGGATCGTGTAATATGTCTCGCCGCAATTGTCGGTCGGGTAGAACCCAAACGGCTTACCGCACGTGATATCCCCGATCAGGACCACATCGACATCAATCCCGCGCAAGCCATTGATCACCGCTTCACTGGCGCTACATGTGCGTCCGGTCGAAAGGATGAAGACGCGGTTGAGATTGAGATTGGACAGCGACGTTCCATTGTTCAAAGAGAAACCAAGCCCAGTTGAATAGAAGGGGATTGGCCCATTCGCCGTGCCGTTAACAGGATTGGTATTCCCAGCCGCCGCATTGAAACGCAATAGCTCAAATGTCTTATTATTGGTGCGCGTTGGCCCAGCAATCATATAGCTGAGCTGCGAGGCCACAGCGAGGAGGCCGCCGCCATTATAACGTAAATCGAGCACCAGATCGGTGACACCCTCAGACTGCATCGTCGCCATGGCATTGGCGATTTGCGCCTCGGACGAGAACGGGCTGAACGTGTTGAACATGATATAGCCGACTTTGCCCGCGCCGGTATTGATCACCGAGGTTCGATTTACCGGCGCAGGTGCAACATCAGCTGAGGTCAGATTGAATGCGCGTTCGGTGCCATCGACATCGCGCACGGTGAAGGCATGCGTCTCGCCGGACGTTGCCGGGAACAAGCCAGCATTAAGCGTATCTAACTCAGCCTGCGTCGCGCCGCCATTGACGAGATCAACCCCATCAATGGTCAGAATGCGCGTCCCGCGCGGAAATGGCACTTGCCCGCCAATCGGTGTGGAGGCCGGCGAATTCGGCTCTGTATATTGAATGCGATAGTCGCGCGGCGGCGAGCTTGATAACGCAATAATCCGAGCGCCATAACCTGAGCTTGGCGCAGAGGTGCGCTGAAGCAAATAATCCTCGGTCGATTGACTGAAGTGGAAATCATCCTTGTCCTCACCAGACGCCGTCGTCGCGCGTGTGCGCAATTCCGCGAAATAGGCCAGGCGATCGCCAAATGTCGCCGGATCCTGATCTGGCACTTCCGTATTCCAGAGGTAGGTGTCATTGGTCCAGGAGCGTAGCCAAAACTTCTCCTTGATCAGAGTGCCCGGCGTATCGGGAAAGGCATTGCCTTCAATATCGACACCAGAGCGCGGGGCCTCGCACTTGTCTTTCAACGAGCTGGCCGCCGGAAAGACGCCCGCCGTCCAGGTTGGATCTACCCCGCCTGGGGGAGGAGGCGGTGGAGGTGGCGGCGAAACTTGCACAGGCGGCATTGTTGACCCGCCGCCACCACCGCCGCCACCGCAAGCGGCTAAAAACGGCCCGGCACCGGCCAGTACTGCCGCTGCAACCCATTTCACGCACCCAGATGACGCCATGGCCTGTTTCTCCGCTTCCTAAAGCCTTCAATCCTTACGGGAAGTGAAGCGCAGCACCACAGGCATGGCAATGCCCAGTTACATGAATTCGTGGAAGTTTTTGCTCGCAGACACGCGCAACCAACTGCCAATAATAAGAAAATCTGGCGGTGAGACAGGGATTCGAACCCTGGAGACTATTGCTAGCCTACACACTTTCCAGGCGTGCGCCTTCGACCACTCGGCCACCTCACCATCAGTTCGCGTCTATAGCCCAGCAGCCCAAGACTGCAAGACATGTCATTGCGCTGCGCTGTATCTTTCCCATATTACGAGGCAGACTGAAAAGGACACCGCCATGCTGTTCAAATCCAAGCCCGCAAACTTGCCGACCGCTGATACAGCCTTGCCCGGCCGCGACACACCAATCCCGACAGCCGCGACCCATTTCGTCAATGGCCGAGACCTTGGTGCGCCAGTACCAGAAGGCATGGCAGAAATTGTCGTTGCGCTAGGCTGTTTCTGGGGCGCTGAACGCATCTTCTGGGAAGCCGACGGCGTTTATGTAACGCAAGTCGGCTATGCGGGCGGTGTAACTCCAAACCCGACCTATCGGGAGACCTGCAGCGGTCAGACCGGACATACGGAAGTCGTGCGTGTAGTATTTGATCCGAAAGTTATCGCACTGGATGGCGTCCTGAAACTGTTCTGGGAAAGCCATGATCCGACGCAGGGCATGCGCCAGGGGAATGATGTCGGCACGCAATACCGCTCGGCAATCTACACAACCAGCGCTGAACAGCTTGCAGCGGTCAAGGCCAGCCGCGCGGCGTATCAAAGCGCGTTAAGCGCTGCTGGCCGGGGCGAGATTACGACAGAGATCAAACCGCTCGACGCCTTCTATCCGGCGGAAGCCGATCACCAGCAATATCTGGCCAAGAATCCATCGGGCTATTGCGGGATTGGCGGCACTGGCGTGTCGTGCCCGATGCCGGGTGCGCACGCAGCTGACTAAATCGAGCTGCCGCCGGTAACTGAAAAACGCTGGCGGTTTTGCAACATGGCCTGGCCTTGCTGAACGGCCGCTGAGGTCTGGCTGGCCAGCCGGATGGTTGGGTTGTCACGCAACATATCAACAGCCGCTTTGAGATGATCCATCGCTTCACGAACCCGCACCGGGTCAAAACTGTGGCCTGACATGGCCAGCAATGCGCGGCCAAGGTCAATCCGGGCTTCGATCTGTGTATCGATACTCTGCTGATCTTCCCGCGCCAGGCGCCCGCGGCGCAGCGCCGCTACAGCCTGCAAATGGTCGATCCCGCCAATATGCAGCCCCATCGCGCAATAGTCAGCCTCAACCATATCAATCGTCGCAACTGGCAAAGAGCCGGGATTGGACAAGACTTCGGCGAGAAATTTCGCCACCGGCACCAGTTTCTCAGCCTTGAACGCGGTGGCAGCAGCCAGACCCGGCTGCAAGGAACGGGCGACAAGATACGCCCCAAGCTTTTGCACGGTTGCGGAGGCCTTGTGATAATCATGCGGCAGCTGAACCTGCGCCGAGCGCGCTTCCGCTGGGGTCAAAGAACCCTCACACGACAGCATGTTGATTTTGAACGGCGCGCGCTTGCCGCGCTCACGATAGCCCCAGGCGATCAAGTCGCTGGACGAGGTACGCAGCCATTTGCGCGCGACCTCGCGCTGCCCCATGACATTGCCAACAGAAGGCGCAGGCGCGCGGATAACATCAACCACGGCGCCAAAGCTGAAATCTGACATATGTGCCTGCAAAGCCTGGATCAGTGCCTTGCTGATCTTGCGGCCACGGCCACTGGGCAGTGGCGCAACGCCAAGCGTGTAGCCCTGCGTCTGGCGACGTCGTCGGCTGGCCATATTGTCCCGAATAGCTCCAAACAGGCGGCCTACGATCTTGAGCAGGATCCAGATAATGTACAGCGCGACAAGCCCGGCTGCAGCCAAACCGATCCCGGCCCAAAGCGGCGATCCCGCAATGGTTTGGTTGAACCAGTCTATGATTTGAGCAGTATACGCACTACCGGGCATAAGATTGCCATCCTGTTATTTGTACTTGCGATAGCGCATGGCAGGGGGCTGCTGCAATCAATAATGGCGGCTTGCGGCGAGATTCAAGTGTTCTTTCCTGTCAGCTGATGATCTAGAGACACAGATATGACGGCTTTTATCACCCGCTTTGCCCCTTCACCGACCGGCCTTTTGCACTTGGGCCACGCCGCTGCGGCCTTCCATGTCTGGGACGCCGCAAAAACCGCCGGGACCCGGCCAATTCTGCGTATCGAGGATATAGATACGACCCGCTGCCGTCAGGACTATACAGACGCAATCTTTCAGGATCTGGCATGGCTTGGCCTCAGCTGGCCTGAACCCGTGCGGGTCCAGTCAGAACATTTTGCAGACTATGCACGAACAGTTGAAGCGCTCACTGCCCGCGGGCTGACCTATCGCTGCTTTCGCACGCGCGCAGAGCTTGAACACACACACCCAGCGCCCCTGAGCCCGAAAGAAGAAACTCAGTTGCTTGAAGCGGGAAACCCCTTCGCATGGCGTCTCTCACTTGCAGCGGCTCGAAACGAACTTGGCGCGGCTTGGGACAGGCTCAGCTACAAGCTGGAGACGGGTAACGGCATCATCGACACACCGGCCGACCCTGCCCTGCACGGCGACATTGTTATCGCCCGCAAAGATAGCCCCAGCGCCTATCACCTCGCCGCCTGTCATGACGATGCGCTGCAAGGCATTACCCATGTCATCCGCGGCGAGGATCTGATCGACGCGCCGCATATCCACACCCTGCTACAGGTACTTATGGGGTGGCCCAAGCCGATCTATCGCCATCACCCGCTTGTCACAGATGAGACTGGCCAGCGCTTGTCGAAAACCGCCAAAAGTGTATCGCTGCGCGCCATGCGACAGACAGGCGTGACGCCAAGCGAGTTGCGCAAGAGATTGGGATTTTCATGAGCGATAACGCGACCCCGCGCAGCGCAGCGGCGTGGCCGATCTGGTTTGGTCCACTGCTGGTTTTGTGCGGCGGTATCTGTATCGGTTTTGCCCCGATTGGTCTTCGCTTCGGAACCGATGGGGCAAATGCAGGCGATCTTGGACCGCAAGGGATTGCCCTGTGGCGCTTCCTGTTCGCGATCCCGGTCCTGTTTCTCGTCGTTATCGCCACGCAGAAACGTCTGCCACACAGGCCAAACAAGTTCGTTCTGATCGCAGGGGTCTGCTTTGCGCTGAATATTGCGTTCTGGCATTGGTCGCTGACGCTTACCACCGTGGCCAATGCGACCTTTATTGTCAGTCTCGGAAATGTCGCTGTCGGCCTGACTGCCTGGATCTTTCTGAAGGAGCGTCCCGCCGCGATCTGGGGTGTTGCAGTCCTGCTCGCCATTGTCGGTGCGGCGGCGCTGTCGCTTGGCGGCGTCAATGATGAAGCAGCGCGGCCGTTTGCCCTGCGCGGCGACCTTCTCGCCATCCTGGCGGCGATCATGGTGTCGGGCTATTTGCTGGCCTCCAAAGTCGCACGGCGCAGCCTTGGCGGATTTGAGACCATTTTCTGGCTTACCGTGGTTGAAGCCGTGGTCCTGTTCGGGATTGTCGCGATCTCGGGTGAGCCCTTTTGGCCTGCGAACATGTCCAGCTTCTATTCACCGCTCTTCCTCGCGCTGGTTGTTCAGGTGTGCGGCCAGAGTTTCATTATCGTCGGCGTCGCCCACACACCCGCCAGTATTGCCGGGCTCTTGCTGGTGTCCCAGCCTGTCGTTGCGGCGATCTTGTCATGGCAACTGTTTGATGAAACGCTCGTAGCTATTCAACTTGGTGGTTGCGGCTTGATCATTACAGGAATCCTGATCGCCCAGCTCGGAAATCGTCGAACTGTTTCAAACCCGTCACATGTGGGCGCTAAAGACACCCTAGCCAAACCCGAAACGCTGTGAGGTCCACTATGCGCTCCTACCTTCTCGCCGCTACTGCCACACTCGCCTTGAGCGCCTGTGCCACCATTGAAACAGCATCTGCACCAATCAGTGTGCCCGAGCCAGTTGCTGAGACCGTTTCACCCCTTGCCGCGAGGGCCGAGCTGCCAATGCAGGCGAGTGATCCTTATTATGTGTCAGCTGCCGAAGCCGTCACCGTACGCCAATCAGACGATTTCCAGCCAAAAGCCAAAAACGTCATTCTCTTCGTTGGCGATGGTATGGGCATTTCGACCATAACAGCGGCGCGTATCTATGCCGGGCAGCAGCGCGGTGTAGATGGCGAGAGCTATAAACTGGCTATGGATACCCTGCCGCACAGCGCCCTGTCACGCACCTATAGCCATGACTATCAAGTGCCCGATAGCGCCGCGACAGCAACCGCCATGGTGGCAGGCGTCAAAACGCGGTCTGGAACACTTGGCCTGCGCTCAGGCGTCGTGACGGGTGAATGCGCCAGCAAGGACGGGCAGGGCACAGACACCCTGTTTGAACTGGCCGAGCGCAAGGGCCTTGCCACAGGCATTGTTTCCACCGCCCGGATTACCCACGCCACACCGGCATCAACGTTTGCTGAAAGTGCCAGCCGCGGCTGGGAAAGCGATATGACCACGCCAATAGGCTGCGTGGATATTGCGCGGCAACTCATCGAATGGCCCGAAGGTGACGGCTTTGAAGTCGTGCTCGGCGGCGGACGCGGCGCATTCATGACCGACGAAACCTTCGATCCTGAATATAGCGACAAGACCGGCTGGCGCGGCGACGAGACTGACCTCATGGCAGCGTGGACCGCAAAGTCCGATGACCATGTGACCTTCACCGATGGCGCAGGCTTTGCCGCGACGAACTTCAACTCCGATACCCGCGCGCTTGGCCTGTTTGAGCCGTCTCACATGCAATACGAGCTCGACCGCGCAGAAGATGCTGGCACCGAGCCTTCACTGGCCGAACTCACAGAGGCCGCAATCACGCGTCTTTCACGCGATCAAGATGGCTATGTCTTGATGGTTGAGGGCGGGCGTATCGACCACGCCCATCACGGCGTCAACGCGGCCCGCGCGCTGGCCGATACAGATGCCTTCGACCAAGCCGTTGCAGCGGCAGTTGAGATGGTCGGGCAAGACACACTGATCATCGTCACCGCAGACCACAGCCACACAATGACCATGGCCGGATATCCGCGCCGCAATAATGATATTCTCGGCAAAGTCGTCGGCGGTGACGGCGAAGTGGCAACAGCCGATGACAAACTGCCCTACACGACGCTTGGCTATGCCAATGGTCAAACCGGCTGCGGCGAAGACAAATTCTGTAAGCGCCAGGATCTGTCGGACGTCGACACCAGCGCCAAGAACTATTTACAGCAATCGCTGATCTTCAAAGAATCCGAGACGCATGGCGGCGAGGATGTTGCAATCTTCGCGAGCGGCCCCGGCGCTGAGCTGGTGCGCGGTGTCATGGAGCAGAACGAGATTTTCCACGTCATGGGCTATGCCAGCGGGCTGGTCGCGTCAGAATAGCGCGGGCGCGTTTGAAAGTACGGGCATGCACGGTCAGCCGCCGCGCAACTGGAAGGGCTGACGTTACAAGATAAACTTGGACAGATCTGCATTTCCGACCAGATCAGACAGTTGCGCGT
>CAYGPE010000002.1:123369-167947 GCA_964351695.1 uncultured Hyphomonas sp.
TACAAGATAAACTTGGACAGATCTGCATTTCCGACCAGATCAGACAGTTGCGCGTTTACATAATCCTGCGTGATGTTCACCGTCTCGCCTTTGCGGTCTGACGCGGTAAAACTCACCTCATCCAGCAGGCGTTCCAGCACAGTGTGCAGTCGCCGCGCGCCGATATTCTCGACCGTATCATTCACTTTCACGGCTAAATCAGCCAGCGCATCGAGCGCGTCTTCCTCGAATGTCAGCGTGACCTCTTCTGCGGCCAGCAGGGCCTGTTGCTGCTTGATCAGGCTGGCTTCCGGCTCAACCAGAATACGCCGCATGTCGTCGCGGCTAAGCGCCGTCAACTCAACCCGGATCGGCAAGCGGCCTTGTAATTCTGGTAACAGGTCAGACGGCTTGGCCACATGAAACGCGCCTGAGGCAATGAACAGGATATGGTCGGTTTTGACCGGGCCGCGCTTGGTTGAAACCGTTGTGCCCTCAATAAGGGGCAGCAGATCACGTTGAACCCCTTCGCGGCTGACATCGGCGCCGCTGCGCCCGGCGCTGCCAGCAACCTTGTCGATCTCGTCCAGAAACACGATCCCATCTTCTTCAACCGCGCGGATCGCCTCGCGCGCGATGGCGTCATCATCGATCAGCTTGTCGGCCTCTTCATCAATCAGCGGCTGGTAAGCGTCTTTCACTGTTGTGCGCACGCGTTTGGTGCGTCCGCCCATCGCTTTGCCCAACATGTCGGACAGGTTGATCATCCCCATCGAGCCACCGCCGCCGGGGATATCCATCATCGGCATCCCGCCGCCGCCCGTATCGGCAAGCTCAACATCCACGGCCTTGTCGTCCAGTTCGCCGCCGCGCAGCTTGCGCCGGAAGACCTCGCGGGTTGAGCTTTGCGCGTCCTCACCCACCAGCGCATCAAGCAGGCGCTCTTCCGCCGTATCGCGGGCCTGGTCCTCAACCGCTTTGCGCTTCTGGTCGCGGATCATGCCGATGGCCGATTCGACCAGATCGCGGACAATCTGCTCCACATCGCGGCCGACATAGCCAACTTCAGTGAACTTGGTCGCTTCAACTTTCAGAAACGGCGCATTGGCGAGCTTGGCGAGGCGCCGCGAGACCTCGGTTTTCCCGACGCCGGTTGGCCCGATCATCAGGATGTTTTTTGGCGTGATCTCTTCGCGCAGGCCCTCCGGGGCCTGTTTACGCCGCCAGCGATTGCGCAGCGCCAAGGCAACGGCGCGTTTCGCTTCGCTCTGGCCAACAATATGGCGATCAAGCTCCGAAACAATCTCGGCAGGGGTCAGTACAGTCATTCAAAAGTCCTAAGCAGGTTCAGGCGGGAACAGGCGATCCCAGATGCCGCCTGTTGGAAACAGTTTGAGCGCCAGCTTGCGCGCCGTTGACCAGCCCGCGCCGAGCAAAACGACTCCGCCGCCAATCATGATCGCCACCATGATCACAATCGTGGATACATCAAATCCGGCTTCACCCAGAATGAAGCTCAGCGCGAACATGAAGGTCAGAATGCTCGCCGCAATCAGCGCGCGGCGGTTTAAGGCCAGCGATGCGATCCCGAGCACAATCAACACGACGAGCAGAGACAGCATCTGTCCGGCATTGTCTGTGCCGCTGGTTGAACCGGCAAAGATATTGGAGCCCGTGACCATAGTGGTGATGCCGGTAATTATTTGCGGCGCGGCGGCCAGATGTAGCCAAAACGCATTATCGGAGGCCTTGGTCACTCGCTCTGGGTCTTTCATGTCAAACCAGACAGCGGCGGCCATGGTAGCCAGCCCCAGTATGACCGAAAGCGAGCCGCCCACAACGTAGCCGATCCGCCCGCCAAAGCCGAACATGGTATAGAAAAACGCCGCCGCGCTTAGCGCCGCGAGCGCCAATGCAAACGGTAGGCGAAACCGAAAATAGATCGCAATCGCCGCTGCCGTACCTGCGGCAAAGCCGGTGAGGCCAATATTGCCAGTGGTCTCAAACAGGCCCCAGGCATCTGCGTTAAAATCGATATCCGCAAAACTCGTAGCGACCGCCGTCGCCGCAGCCGCGATGTTGAACACGAAAATGATAGACAGCGCCATGCTGGGCAACAACATGCGCCGCCGCGCGCAGAAATATTCCAGCATCAGCCAGGCCAGACCTGCAATCGGCAAGAACAAGATCAAAAACCCGGTTGGCTTGCCAGAAAACAACGTACTCATGCCCGATACGCCGAGAAAGGCGCTCACCCCGCCAAACAGGATCAGCAGGCCCAGCGTGATGAAGATGTCGTTGAAGTTCGACAGGAAGCGCAGATCTTCCTGCCCGCCCGACCCGGCCGCATCTGGTCGCCGCCGCGACAGCGCGAAGCTTTCCAGCCGCGCCGCCTGTTCGGCAGAAATGATACTCGCCGCGACAGCGGCTTTCAGATCACTGCGATCAAACATCCATGACTTCCACGGTGAAATGCGCATTGGTATAGACGCAGATATCGGCCGCGATCTGCATCGCTTTACGGCCCAGTGTCTCGGCGTCCGTCTCATAATCAAGTAGCGCCCGCGCCGCCGACAGCGCGTAATTGCCGCCTGAGCCAACGGCAACAACCGGATATTCCGGCTCCAACACATCGCCTGACCCAGTGATGACCAGAGTGGTTTCCTTATCTGCCACGATCAGCAGGGCTTCGAGTTTTTGCAGATATTTCTCAGTCCGCCATTCCTTGGCCAGTTCCACCGCCGCGCGCTGCAACTGGTTCGGGAAGCGCTCCAGCTTTTGCTCTAACCGCTCAAACAGCGTAAAAGCATCAGCCGTCGCCCCGGCAAAGCCAGCCAGAATGTCGCCGCCGCCAATCCTGCGCACCTTGCGGGCATTGCCCTTCATCACGGTCTGGCCCATCGAGACCTGGCCATCACTGAGCATGGCAATATGTTTTTTGGTCCGCACAGCCAGAATGGTTGTGCCGTGCCAGGCGGGCGGGGTGCTGTCGAGATCGTGTTTCACGGTCGCAGATTTGGCGGGTTGGGCTCAAATGTGCAAGCCCCGCTAACAGAAAGAGGGGCGCCTTAGGCGATCAAACGCGTCTTGGCGAAGGGCTGCTCGTCGAGCATCTTGCGGAAAACCTCTGCCGTGACAGGCGGGCTGTAGAGGAAGCCTTGGCCAATATGACAGCCTTTGCCGGTCAGGAATTTGGCCTGCGGCTTTGTCTCAATGCCTTCACCTACAATCGTCATCCCGAGTGTTTGCGCCATTGACATAATCATCTCGACGATCGCGTTAGCCTGCGGATCGTCTGGCGTTTCGGCCACGAATTGTCTGTCAATCTTGAACACGTCAAAATCGAACTGGGTCAGTGTAGCGAGGTTGGAATGCCCGGTACCAAAATCATCAATTGCCAGCTTGATGCCGAGCTTGCGCAGCGGCGTCAGAACGGCTCGCACGCGCTCAGGCTGCTGAATGGCGAGACTTTCGGTAATCTCAATCTCCAGCTGGCGCGGCGTCAGGCCAGAATCAGCCAACGCATCAAGGATCATCTGCGACAGGCCATCGCGCTCAAACTGCTTGGGCGATACATTCACCGCAATACTGAGGCGATGCCCAAGCTGTGTCCACAATACAGCTTCCTGGCACGCCTTGCGCATGATCTGGCTGCCAATCGCACTTATCAGGCCTGTTTCTTCTGCAAGTTCGATGAACACTGAAGGCGAGGCCAGACGGCCGCTATCCAGTCGCCACCGAGCCAGCGCTTCGGCCCCGCAAATTTCCCCCGTTTTCAAATCAATCTTCGGCTGGAACAGCGGCACAAACCGATCCTGCTGAACCGCTTCGCGCAATTCGGCCTCTAGTTTGATCTGGGCCTCACGCTGGCGCTCCAGCTTGGGAGAGTAGAAAGCAAAGCCGCGTTTCTCCTGACGCCGCAAATCCTGCAAGGTTGCGGCAGCGCGTTGGAAGGCCAGCTCCACCGTATCTGCATCTTCAGGGATCATGACGATGCTGCCGGAAATATTGATTTGCGGGGCGTCATCAACTTCTACATTTGCGCGAAACGCGCGCTGAATATCCCGCACAAGGTCGGCCAGATCATCGCGAGCGCTGATCTCTTTGACCAGAATACCGTACTGGTCATTATGCATCGCACCAAGCGTCCAGCTACCAGTTGGTAGGCTTTGCCTTGCCTCGCCAGTGCGCACCAATCCCTTTAATTGCTGAGCAAGCTCTTCGGTGCTCGGCCCGCCACGCCCATCGCTATCCAGCGCAACAGCGCTCAAATCCACCACGATCAAAGCAGCCGGCGCATCATAACGCGCTGTTTCAATGGCCGTGCTGACAGTACGTTGCAGGCTCATCTCGTTGAACAGACCTGTGCGCGGATCATAGCGCGCCCGGTCACGCAAATCGCCAATACTGCGCACCATGCGACGTGTCGTACGAACGGTCGCCACGGCAAGCGCGCGGAACTCGGAGAAAACGAGATTACGCTGCAATACGTCATAATTGGAATTGAGATGGAAAGCGTTCACGGCAATGGTCAGGTGGTTAATGTAGCGCGACAGCAGGTTGGAGAAGACACCGACACCCATCGCAACACTTAAAGATGTCACAATGCAGAGCAAGACCGCCAGCGGCATCGCGACAGGCGGCTTGTAATCAACAATTGGTGCAATTCGGACCCTGACAGCCGCGCCGCCTTCATCGACCAGCAGGAACGTCTCTACATCGCGCCGCGCCTGCAATGACAGGCTTCCGGCCAGCACCTCGCCAGTTTTCGTTTCAATCACCGCCCGGCCCGGCAGAATGGCTGACAAGCGGCGGTCAGCCAGCTCAAGATCACCGCGGGCTACATCCTTTGAGACGAGCTCGGCAATCCCGGTTGAATAGCTATGGGCAAGGCGTGTATGGGCCGCATGCGCCTGATAGGAACTATAAACGGCAAATGCTGCAGATATGACCAAAGCGATCGAAAATGCGACAATCGGCACAATCTTCGCAAAGCTCGTCCTCGCCAGGGCGCGCCGTATGGATCTGAAGAGTTTCAATGCTCAGCCTGCTATCATTGTACGCCACTCAAACATCACCGTGACAGCGATAGTTTAGGAAGTCGTGAACAAAACTGTGCTAGCCGCAATGGCAATTACACATTATCTGAGGCGACATGACCGACAGAACTGCCACCGTTTCGCGCAAAACCAAGGAAACCGACATCACCGTCACCGTCAATCTCGACGGCAGCGGCAAGACGGATATCCAGACCGGTATTGGCTTTTTTGACCATATGCTTGATGCGCTCGGTCGCCACAGCTTCATCGACCTGAAAGTCCGCACGAAGGGTGATCTACACATTGATGGCCACCACACGGTTGAAGATACCGGGATCGTAATTGGCCAGGCGATCCGCGAGGCGCTCGGCGATTTTGCCGGCATTACCCGTTATGGCCACGCCTATATCCCGATGGATGAGACGCTCAGCCGCGCCAGCGTTGATCTCTGCAAGCGCCCATACATGCTGTTCAAGGTTGATTTTAATCGCGACAAGATCGGCGATATGGACACCGAACTGTTTCGTGAATTCTTCCACGCCCTCGCAGGAAATGGCGGCATGTGCCTGCATGTCGAGAACCTGTATGGCGAAAATTGCCACCACATTGCCGAAAGCTGTTTCAAAGCCACAGCCCGCGCCTTGCGAATGGCGGTTGCGCCCGATGCCCGTCTGGCTGGCGCCCCGGCCTCGACAAAAGGCAGTCTCTAGGGCACTAGCGCCCGAATGAAGACCATTGCTCTGATTGATTACGGTTCCGGCAACCTGCATAGCGCCGCGCGGGCGCTGCGGGCTGCCGCCAATCAGGCCAGGAAAACCCGCGAAATCCGCATCACCGCTGATCCGGCTGCAATCGCCTATGCTGATCGGATCGTCCTGCCCGGCGTCGGTCACTTCGCCGATTGCGCCGCCAATCTACGCGCCGCAGACGGCCTGATTGAGGCCTTGACCGAAGCTGTTCACCAGCGCGGCGTGCCGTTTCTCGGCATCTGTGTCGGCCAGCAACTCCTCGCGACACGCGGCCTTGAGGATGGCGAGACGCCGGGTCTGGACTGGATACCGGGCGATGTCGATGCGATCACGCCGGGGCCGGGCTACCGCGTCCCGCATATGGGCTGGAACAATCTGCACATTGCCCGCCCACATCCGGTTCTGGCAGATCTTGGCGACGACCCGCACGTCTATTTTACGCACTCCTATGCGTACCGAAACCCGGCAGAGCCTGACATTGCCGCCACCACTGACTATGGTGAAACTCTGGTCGCTGCCGTCGCTCGTGATAATATTTTCGCGACCCAGTTTCACCCGGAGAAAAGCCAGACCACGGGGCTGAAACTCCTCGCCAACTTCATCCTGTGGGATCCGGCATGACCTTCCACCTCTACCCCGCTATCGACTTGAAAGATGGCCAGTGCGTGCGCTTGCTGCGCGGCGAAATGGACGCGGCCACGGCGTTCAATGACGATCCGACTGACCAAGCCAAGCGCTTTGCTGATATGGGTTTTGCCAATCTGCACGTCGTCGACTTGAACGGCGCATTTGCTGGCACGAGCGCCAATACGGATGCGGTAAAGGCCATCCTCAATGCTACTAACGCCCCGGTTCAGCTCGGCGGCGGTATTCGCACCCGCGCCCAGATTGATGCATGGCTCGAGGCCGGCATTTCCCGCGTCATCCTTGGCACGGCGGCCCTGCGTGACCCAGAACTCGTCAAAGACGCCGCGCGCGCCCTGCCAGGCCAGATCATTGTCGGTATCGATGCCAAGGACGGCATGGTCGCGGTCGAAGGCTGGGCCGAAACCAGCGACATGACCGCAATTGACCTTGCGAAAGCCTTTGAGGGCTGCGGTGTAGCCGCATTGATTGTTACAGACATTGCTCGCGACGGGATGAAGACGGGGGTCAATGTTGACTTCACCGGATCGCTCGCCGACGCCGTCTCGATCCCGGTGATTGCCAGCGGCGGTGTCGCCAGCGTTCAGGACATCACCGACCTGCGCGCCCATAAAGGCACCCGCCCCATCCACGGCTCTATCCTGGGCCGCGCCCTCTATGACGGTGATATCGACCCGGCAGAAGCCATCGCCCTTGCGCGCTGAATCGACTTTGCTTTTGGCTCGGTTTAGACCTTTTGCATGAGCGATTTACCGGTCACCACGACGCATCATTTGTCGACCCTGCCGGGCATTGCCCACGGCTTTTTTGGCCGCCGCGGCGGGGTTTCAACTGGCCTGTATGCCAGCCTCAATATTGGCGAAGGCTCCGGCGATGAAGCCCGCGCCATCCGCGCCAATCGTGAAGCGATCTGCAAATCCATCGGCGCCAAACATCTCCTGTCCTGTTTTCAGGTACATTCGGCGAAAGTCATCGAAGTCACAGAGCCTTGGAAAACCCGCCCGCAAGCCGACGCGATGGTCACCGCGACACCCGGCCTTGGCCTCTGCATCCTGACTGCAGATTGCGTCCCGGTCCTGTTTGCGGACGCTGAAGCCGGGGTGATCGGCGCGGCCCACGCGGGATGGAAAGGCGCGATTGCAGGCGTCACAACCGCAACGATTGAAGCGATGGAAAAGCTTGGCGCAGAGCGCGCCCGTATCACCGCCGCCATCGGCCCCGCCATCCAGCAGGCGAGCTATGAAGTCGGCCCGGAATTTCGTGATACTTTCCGCGCTGCAGATCCCGGCAATGATCGCTTTTTCACGCCGCCGACGGACGCCGGAAAAAGCCAGTTCGATCTGACCGGTTATGTCAAAGCCAGCCTGCTTTCAGAAGGTCTCGGCGCAATTGACAATCTCGGGCATGACACCTGCGCGATGGAGGCGGAGTATTTTTCCAATCGCCGCCGCAACCTACGCGGCGAGCTAGATTATGGCCGCAATGGCTCGGCTATTCTTCTGACGGGCGAGTAACGCTCGCCTGATTGGCTAAGCCGTTTGCTCGCGATGCTTAATCCGCGTTTACTCTCTGGCCCGGCCTTTGCGAGTCCTGTCGCGAGACCCAAGACACATTCGCTCAGGAGGCGAAAACCATGCCGAAATGCAACAAAATCCTCGCGCTTGCTGCTATTTCGGCGCTGTTTGCTGTTCCGGCTTTCGCCGATGGCACACCCGGCAAGCAGGTCAATCGCGGCCCCGCGCCGCTACAGGCTCACGCTCTGACCCCACCTGAACCCGGTTGCTACCTGATCGACAATGGCCGCGCCTGGTCCTGCCCGCCTTTGAAAACACAGACCCAGCAGCGCCAGGCCCAGACCAGCACAACCCATGTCCGGCGCAGCGCCCCGACGGTGACACGCACCACCCATACCCGCACTGTTCCGGGCACAGTGACACGGCGCCACACCACCGCGCCGGTTCGCCGAACACAGACCCACACGACACGCACAGCATCAGCCCCACAAGCACTAACGCTCGACCTTGCTGCTTTTAACGGCGGTGTCGGCAATGGTGTGGATGGCGGCTTCTATGGTGGCGGCGGCGGGATCATTATCTCTGGCGGAAGCCGCTATTCCGGCGTCCTGTCGCACAGCGCCTCCAGCTTCACCTTCCGCCAAAGAACGCGTGGCGGCGGCAAAAAGCGCGGCGGCGGTGGCGGCTGCGGCTGTCACTAACAGATAATCAAGCAAGACTGACAAAGGGCGACCCACCGGGCCGCCCTATTTTGTGTTAGTGACTTCATCTCCGAGGTAACCAGACTATTCTCAATTATTGGCGGTTGTCGGGTCAATAATTTGCGGTACTTCAATGATCCGCGAGATCGGAAATCCGCTTAATTCTGCGTGCTGCCGAATAGCGTCTTCAGTCTCGCTGAGGTAAATACAGAATGATTTATTGTCGGCGACATAGGAATGCTGCCATTGCACGCGATTGCTATCCTTGGCGATAGCTTGATTGGACGTTCGCGCCGCGCCGCAAAGCTCAACAATCGACATGCCGCCAATCCCGGGAATGTCACGTTCGATCAAATATCTTTTCATGTGGCTCATTTGAAAACTCTCCTGCCTTTGATGCTGTGACCCCAATGTCGGCCTAAAAACTCAAAGTCGCAAACTAAAGTTTCTTTGCATTAGTATAGATAATCTTTAGTGATGTTTCATGACCATACGTCACCTCAACGCCTTACAAGCCCTGAACCTTGCGGTGCGTACAGGAAGCCTGAAAGACGCTGCTAAACAGCTGTCGATCAGCCCTGCGGCCGTTGGGCAACGCATCAAGACGCTCGAAGATTATCTCGGGATTGAACTGTTGATACGGGGTCGCAGCGGAATTCGGCCGACAACAGAACTTGCCGGGGCGCTGGACGATTTGCATCACGCGTTCGAGGCTCTTGAGCGTGTCGGCGATACGCTCGAACTGCAGCAAAGCAACGAAATTCATATCGCAGCAGATTCAGACTGGATTGAATTCTGGCTTCTGCCGCGCCTGCCGGAATTTCGAAACCAGTTCCCCAATGTACAGTTTCGCCTCAACGGAGAAGGTGACGCGTCACCTCGTATCGGACCCGCTGATTGCGACGTGCGATTCCGGTCGCTTACAAGCGCTGCAAATGAAATCGCACTGTTTCACGACCATCTTGTGGCCATGACCTCGCCGACCAATGCAAAGCGGATTATGCTGCTACCAAAAGATAATCGTCTGGAAGGCTTCCCGCTTTTACACCTCGACTTCTATCGAAACGACCCGCAAGCCATATCGTGGCCTGACTGGATCGCGCGTTATGGCTATCGCAAGATTGCACCTGAGCGCGGCATTCGGTTTCAGCGCATCATGCCCGCTATAGACGCCGTTTTGTCGGACGCTGGCTTTGTGATCGCTGGCGTCGCTTTGCTCAAAGACAGGCTAGACGCTGGGGATTTGGTCCGGCCTTTCCCAGAAGCGCATGGTAATTGGACAGACCACGCCTATTGTGCATCGCTGCGAACATCATCGCTCAGCAAGCCAGCGGTTCGGCAATTCCGGTCATGGCTCGTAGATCAGGCGGCCGAAACCCGTGACTGGATGGACGAGTACATCAGTCAATAGGACGTGCGCGCTACCGGATCTTATTCGTGCAGCGCGGGTTGGCATTGTACATGTCGATGGCGCTCGGCATCCAGGCACGGAAATTATCGGCGCGGGTTTGCGAGGCCGGGTGTGTGCTCATCCATTCCGGGGGTCTCTGCCCGCCGCCGAGCTTGCCCATACGCTCCCACAGTTCCGGCGCCTCGCGTGGATCATAGCACGCGCGCACCAGCAGCTCGAGGCCGATCTTGTCGGCTTCTGTCTCGTGGTCACGGCTAAACTTCATCAGCCCGCCCTGCGCCGCCATGCCGAGCGCCTGGCGCACCATTTGCTGCTGGCCTGCGCCCATATCGCCGAGACCCATGCTGACCGCCAAGGTGCCGAGCTGCGCCAATTGGCCATTGCTCATCCGTTTTGCCCCGTGATGCGCGAGGGCGTGGCCAATCTCGTGGCCCATGACCACAGCCAGCTTGTCGACATCCTGAATATCGGCGAGATCCACACGCCCATCAGCATTCCCGGTGACATCGAGTATACCGGTATACACCGCGACATAGCCGCCGGGCAGACAGAACGCGTTCGGCTGCTCAGACGCGATGACATTGAACGTCCAGTCAAACTGGCTCGCCACAGGCTCAAACTTATGCCCCGCCGCCAGATAGTCCTGCTCCATCTCAATCGCCGCAACCCGCAAGCGCTCGCCAATCTCGTTAACTACGTCATAAACCTCTTTCGATCCGGCATCGCAGCTATCAAGACAGAGCACATTCTGGCGTTCCTGCTGCAGCATCTGCACATAGGACTGCGCGCCGAGCTTTGACGCCTTGTCAATCGAGATCGTGTTGAAATCAGTGCTGCCCGTATACGGGTTGGTCTCCTGATTGGACATATAATAGATCGCGAGGCCAATCAGCCCGACGACAATGATCATCAATCGACTTTTACCGCGCATGACACCGCTCCATATCCCTTTGCCCAGACTTTAGCGCGCCCCAGCAGCGGTGGAAACCCGTTGACCCCACTCCGCCTGCTTGGCAACACTGCCAGCCATGTCAGACACACCCGCTCCGCCGCCCCAGCGCACCACCTCCCTGTGGGATGTAGCCTCCGAAATGGCGCTCTACATCTCTGCAGCGCTGATCGTTACCGGGCTGATCCTGCCCTCTGTGTGGAAGCCCAACACGTTCATTGGCGGCAATGACTATAACCTGCTCGGCGTGGTCCAGACGCTGTGGGAGGCCAAGCTCCCTTTCCTCGCGCTGGTCGTAATCTTCTTCTCCGGGGTCTTCCCGATGGCCAAGACGATCACCGCCGCGATCATCTTCCGGCAGGGCGCAGCCCCCAGCCCCAAGCTCGCCCATATGCTCAACCTGCTCGGCAAATGGTCAATGCTGGACGTGTTCCTTGCCGCCGTTCTGATTGGCGGCAGCCAGATGAGTTACTATATCGGCTTTGAAACCCGCGCCGGGCTGTATTATTTTGCCGCTGGCGTCATCCTCAACAATCTCGCCACGCTGCGGCTGACTTTCGCGCGCGGCCTCTAGCCCCTCCAAGAGACCTCCCATGGAAAACCAGCCGCCCCGACAGCCCAAGCTCGCGATCCAGGTGATCCCGGTCACGCCCTTCCAACAGAATACCAGCCTGCTCTGGCATACGGAAACCATGGAGGGCGTGTTCATCGATCCGGGCGGCGAGGTCGACAAGCTGATGGCCGCCGCAGAGCATTTCAAAGTCAAGATCGTCCAAGTCTGGCTGACCCATGGCCACCTTGACCATGCCGGCGGCGCCACCGAAGTCGCAGAGCGCGCCGGCGTCAAGATTATCGGCCCGCACAAGGATGACCAGTGGCTGCTCGACAGCATTGTTGAGCAATGGGCGAAATATGGCGTCACCGATTGCCGCAATTGCACGCCGGACCGCTACCTTGAAGACGGCGACACGCTGACCCTCGGCGACGAGACATTCAATGTCGTCCACACGCCGGGCCACACGCCCGGCCATGTCGTGATCTATAATCGCGAGATCGGCATCGCCTTTGTTGGCGACGTCCTGTTCAAAGGCTCAATCGGCCGCACAGACTTCCCGCGCGGCAATCACCAACAGCTGCTGGACAGCATCACCCAAAAGCTCTGGCCGCTCGGCAACCACATGCAATTCGTCCCCGGCCACAATGAAATGAGCACATTCGGACAGGAACGCGCCAGCAATCCACTAGTCGGGGATCGGGTAACTGGCTTTGTTGGATAAGGAAATTTTTGGATTAGTCTCCGCGGGAGAGTCGAAGCGCAATCATTAGAAAATAGATCTACTTACCTTGACGAGATATCAGCCGAATTTCCAGCCTTCGCGACGCATCATATTGTAAAAATCTATGTGTTCGATGCCTTCTCCAGCACAAACAAAGGGAATGTTTGGATTTTTTTGTGGATTACCTGTTGCAGGGTTTTCGGCAGAAACGACGCACCAACCAACCCCGTTTATTGCTGCTCGCGCGATTACAAACGGGTCTGCGCCATCAATTCCATGCTTTTTCTTCGGAGTTTGATACTTTTGCAGCAGCGCACTGGCTATTTTTTGAACGTCAGCATCATCTTCCTCATAGAATCCGCTTTGCTCCCTGCACCACTTTGCCAACGTTACGTCCTCTGAGGTTGGATCATCTTTTCTTTCGTCTTTGACTGAACGAGAGGCGCACATGCGCCCCTCTTCAATCAAACTAGAAATCTTCTGAGGCAGGCTCTCAAACGTTTCAGGCCCGTAGCGTTCGACCCACCACAGAATCAATGCACTTGTATCAATGCAGTAGTGGTCGCATTCCTTCATGACAGCACAGCCTGCATGAATCTATTTTCAACATCGCGAACTTTTTCAGGACGCACATCAAGGGATTGGGCAGCATCTAGAAGTGTTAATCGCTGCGCGTGGTAACCCCTCAGAACTGAACTGACATATGAACGGTCAAGATTGTGCACGGCTCGTGCTGCCCACGACCTTCGCATCTCTTTGCTGGCATTTTTCTCTTTTTGGCGAGCCTTCATAGCTCTATATTCACCGTCATACTGCAATTGTTTACGTGTGTAGAAAGCGTCTGATGATTTCGCTAACGTGGTCAGTCTCCGGACAAGAGCGATCCTGCTGGCACCGAAATCTTTCGCAATTGCAGCGATAGTTTCATCCGTCCAATCGTCAGGTCCGCCGCGATGAGACATCACCAGATCGTGCCTCAACAATTCAGTTTTTGGCATTAACGCAGCAGCGGCCGCCGCGTTACAAAACACTTCTACAGCCATATCTTTGGGGTGACGTGGTTGAATGTCGTCAATGTCGCAAACTGAACTTTGGCCCAACAGCACGTGAACCAATTCATGCAACAACGTAAAAGTGCGCCTATTTTCGGTTTGTTTGACGCTGACGCCTATCACTGGAAGTGGTCGTTCCGTTAGCGAAAACCCCAGAACTTCGTCTTGAGGTACAGTATCAAACTGAAAAACCAACACACCGGCAGCGCTGATTCGAGCCCGCCATGCTTTATAGGCTGGAGCACCGTCGCCCCATGATTTTTGAACCTTCGTTTCGATTTCCAATAAATCTCGAATTTTCGCCCCAACGCCTTCGGCATCCTCTTTAATTGAAGCAGTCTGGTGGAATGTTGTTTGTTCGTCATCGAGCTCTAGCGTTAATTCTAACGCCAATTCTCTTCGGTCTTGGGCTCGCCGCAGCTCGCGGATGAGTTTCGGCGAATACGACCCTGCAACCTCGCCCGGCAAACGTCGAAAATCGTGAGGTAATGGTGCCTCTTTAGGCGGTGCAGGAAGGAAGAAATCCGAGAAAGACCGCTTGTACAATTCAGCTAGCTTACGCACTTGGCCAATTGTTAAATGCGAGGTGCCTTTCTCAGCTGATAGTATGAAATCGGGATCTTTTTTTAGACGTGCGGCAATATCTTCGACAGCAAATCCCGCTGAACGACGTAACCATTCCAAAACAGATGGCTCAACATATGCCTTCGTGCCTGCTGCCACTGAGACTCCTTTCTGTACCTATATAGGCGCTTTTCGGTCTCGTTCCGAATATGAAAGCCTATCAAAGCCATAAATCATCTGCCAATGATTTCGTTTTCAGGTAGTTAAGTTAATGACGGCGGGTTGCGCAGAACGGGGTATTCGATCTTGGATTATCTGATATTTTCCCCACATTTCACCCCCACAAATCCCAATAAAAACAACCCCCTAAAATTATTCCATCCCCACCCCATACCACCCAAGATATACTCCCCGCATTCCCCCTCATGCAGGGCCATTCCGGATCGGCTGGAGCGAGGGGGAAGCGGCGGCCCGGGGCGGCGAGCGGGGAGTCCGAAACCCTGTTCATGGCGGTTCCGGTCGGGCAGTGCACCGGGATACCTCGTGCCAGCGCATGGAGGTTGGGCGACAGTTCCGTAAAACCGACTAAGCCCGGACCTTGGGATCACGCGAAGTGCCCAGGGATGACCAAAAAAACGCGTCGCCGCGGGCGCGCTCAGTTTGGGCGCTAAAGCCTCGGCGAAAGCCAGGCATTACACCCGCGTTCAACTCGAGCGCGCCCGGCCCTGTACACAGGGCAAGACATACCGTGACAGCGAGCGCTGGTCCGGCTCTTAGTTATGCCCGGCGCTGAGGTGCTACGCACCAGCCGGGCGACAGCAGGTTCCGTTCGCTGCGCGAACATGAACCAAGCTGAAGGCTCACAAGAGCCATAATAAATGGTCACTGCGGAGAAACAGCCTTGAGCATGGTTCATCGGAGGAGCGCAGCGACGATCGGGAACCCGCTTCCACTGCGTGCGGCGCAAGCCGCTTAGCGCAGTGAAAAACACGAGCCCTCAGCCCGGTCCATCGCGAAGGCGAAGCCGTAGCGGGTGACCCGCTTCCCACCGCGTGAGGCGCAAGCCGCTTAGCGCGGTGAAAAAATGGTGGAGCCAGACGGAATCGAACCGACGACCTCTTGCATGCCATGCAAGCGCTCTCCCAACTGAGCTATGGCCCCATTGTTTTCGGGAACAGGCGGGATACGGTTTCCCGCCTGCCGGATCAAGTCCTATTTTTCGTCATCGATGTCATCGGCGTCGGGTTCGCCGAGCTCGTTCTTGTCATCGTCAATGTCATCAATGTCATCAATATCGATGTCGTCGTCGCCGAGATCGAAGTCTTCATCATCATCGTCGTCGTCGTCGTCATCGTCATCAACGCCTTCTTCGGTGAAGCCAGCCGGGACCTTGCTCAGAGTGGTGCCGTCATCCTCATCGTCGCCGTCGCCCATGTTGAGGTTGACCTCATCCTCGTCCGCGCCGAGCTCCTTGGCGACCTCTTCGTCACCATCCTCTTCGTCATCATCCGTTGCTGCGGCTGTTTTGGCGTCCTCCTCGTCTTCCGGATCTTCGTCGTCATCCTCAGGAACAGCGGCAGCAGCAGCCTTGGTGCGGACCTTGGTTTTGGTCGCCTGTACCAATTCATCGTCAGGATCAAAACTATGCCCGCATTTCGGGCAGGTCGCCGGGCGTTTGTTCAGATCGTAAAAGCGGGCTTCGCAGCTAGGGCAGACTTGCTTGGTACCAAGTTCGGGATCGGCCATGATGTCGGGTCTCTCATGTCTTTTGATTGCAGGCGCGCTTGCCAGAAACGCCCGGCCCTGTCAAAGCGCTTTTCTGCGAAGACTTAAACAAAGGACGCCGGCCCATGGTCTGGACCTCCCATCCTGTAGCCCGAATTTCGGGAACAATCCGTGCCCCGGGCGATAAATCCTGCTCGCATCGCGCGCTCATTCTTGGCGGCCTCGCAGAAGGCGTGTCAGAGGTCTCCGGCCTGCTTGAAGGCGACGATGTCCTGAACACGGGCAAGGCTATGGCGGCGCTCGGCGCTGAGGTTAAGCGTGTCGGCGAGGGGCGCTGGACAATAAGCGGCCTTGGCCAGGCGGGGCTGCGCCAACCGGCGGGTGATCTCGATTTCGGCAATGCGGGTACCGGATCACGCTTGATGATGGGCGTGATAGCGGGCCATCCGATTTCAGCCCGCATTATCGGCGATGCCAGCCTGTCGAGCCGCCCGATGGCGCGCGTGGTTGATCCGCTGGAGCAGATGGGCGCGCGGTTCGAACATGCGGGCGACAAGAAGCTGCCTCTCATCGAGCATGGGCGCAGCGATCTCAGCGCGATTGAATATACGCCGCCGCATGCTTCAGCGCAGGTAAAGTCCTGCATCTTGCTCGCCGGGCTGAGGGCAGAAGGCACAACGATTGTGCATGAAAGCCGGATCACACGCGATCATTCCGAGCGCATGCTACGCGGCTTTGGGGTTGAGGTTGATGTCACACGCAGCGGCGATGGGGCAAGCGTGTCGATCAAGGGCGGGCAAACCCTGCAAGCGCGCGAAACGCGCGTGCCGGGCGATCCGTCATCTGCAGCGTTTCTGGCCGCGACCGCGATGATTGCGGCGCAGGGCGGGGCGCTGGTTGAGGGCATCATGTCAAATTCAACGCGCGACGGCTTTTTCCGCGCCGCAGCGCTCATGGGCGCACATGTCGGGGCTGAAGATGTCGGTGAGGCGGCCGGGGAGCGGCTGATCGACATGAGCTTTGAGAGTGCAGGCCTGAAAGGCTGCGCCGTGCCGCTGGATCTGGTACCCAGCATGATTGACGAGTTTCCGATACTGGCTGTGCTCGCGGCGTTCGCAACGGGCGAGACCGTTGTTTCGGGCGCGGAAGAACTGCGCGTGAAAGAAAGTGACCGGATCAGCGCTGTTGTGAACATGCTGCGTGTAAACGGGGTTGAAGTGGAAGAGCGGCCAGATGGCTTTGTGGTTCAGGGCTGCGGCGGCGCGGTACACGGCGGCGGAATGGTCGAGACCCATCATGACCACCGCATCGCGATGAGCGCATTGGTCATGGGCACAGCGGCGCAAAACCCAGTATCGATTGACGATGCAGCGATGATTGCCACGAGCTATCCAGATTTCATGGCACATATGGCGGCGCTAGGCGCTGATATTCGCGAGGGCTGAAAATGATCATTGCCATCGACGGAACGCTCGCCTCTGGGAAGGGCACGATAGCGCGGCGGCTGGCGGGCTGGTTTGGCCTCGCGCATTTGGATACGGGCCAGCTTTACCGCGCGACCGGGGTTGCGGCGCTGAAGCGCGGGATCGATCTTACCGATGCAGAAGCCTTGGCAGAGGTCGCACAAACGCTGGATCTCAGCGAATTTGACGACGACGCCCTGCGCACCGCCGAGGCTGGGCAGGCCGCCTCGAAAGTTGCTGTGGTCCCTGAAGTACGCGCCGCTTTGCTGGATTACCAACGCGCCTACGCCGCCCAGCCGAAAGGCGCCGTATTGGATGGCCGCGACATTGGGACGGTCGTTTGCCCGAATGCCGATGTGAAACTCTGGGTTGATGCCGCAGTAGAGGTGCGTGCCACCCGACGCTGGAAAGAGCTTTCAGCAAAGGGCGAAACCCTGACGCTTAATGACATGATCGCGCAGTTGAAAGAACGCGATACACGCGATGCAAACCGCAAGGATGCACCGATGGTAGCCGCGGCAGATGCGGTCTTGATTGATACCAGTGATCTGACTATAGACGCGGCTGTGGATAAAGCGTGTAAGGCAGTTGAAGCTGCTCTGGCACGTAAATCTTGAAGACCTCTGAGGTTAACTGCCTCAAATACAAAGGGTTTTTCTTGTTTATCCCGCCCCGCAGGCGCGTCTGACCACTGGCATAGGGCCAGTCGCAGAAACCGCGTTGCCCGCGTACCGGAGACCCCATGACTGATAATTATAACCCCTCAATGGACGATTTTGCGGCCATGTTTGAGGAAAGTGCTGGCGCAGCGACCCTACAAGAGGGCCGCGTTGTACCAGCCACCGTCATTGCAAATAATGGCGATTACCTGACGCTCGATGTTGGCCTGAAAACTGAAGGCCGCGTTGATCTCAAAGAATTCCTGCTTGAAGAGAAGCAACCCCAACCCGGCGATATTGTTGAAGTTTATCTCGACCGTATTGAAAACCTGATGGGCGAAGCTGTTCTGTCGCGCGATAAAGCCCGCCGCGAAGAAAGCTGGGTCAAGCTTGAAGATAGCTACAATAAAGAAGAGCCAATCAAGGGCGCCATTGTTGGCCGCGTCAAAGGCGGCTTCACCGTCGAACTTGGCGGCGTCAATGCCTTCCTGCCGGGTTCGCAAGTTGACATCCGCCCCGTGCGCGACGTTGGCCCTCTTATGAACCAAGTTCAGCCCTTCATGATCCTGAAAATGGACCGTGCGCGTGGTAACGTCGTTGTTTCACGCCGTGCAATCCTTGAAGAGAGCCGCGCTGAACAGCGCGCCGAGATTGTTGGCTCGATGCAAGAAGGCGATACACGCGATGGTATCGTCAAGAATATCACCGATTATGGTGCGTTCGTTGATCTTGGCGGCATTGACGGCCTGCTGCACGTCACTGACATGAGCTGGAAACGGGTCAATCACCCAAGCCAGGTTGTGAATGTTGGCGACACTGTCAAAGTCCAGGTCATCAAGATCAATCCAGACACCCAGCGTATCTCGCTCGGCATGAAACAGCTTGAGAGCGACCCATGGGATGCGATCGAGAGCAAGTATGTTGTCGGTACACGCATGACGGGTCAGGTTACGAATATCACTGATTATGGTGCATTCGTTGAGCTGGAAGACGGCGTCGAAGGCTTGATTCACGTTTCAGAAATGAGCTGGACCAAGAAGAACGTGCACCCTGGCAAGATCGTATCGACCTCACAGGAAGTCGATGTGGAAGTGCTGGACGTGGACAGCGAAAAGCGCCGTATCTCGCTTGGCCTGAAACAGACACAAGACAATCCGTGGTCTGCCTTCATGGCTGACAGCCCAATCGGGACGGATATTGAAGGCGAAGTTCGTGGCATCACGGAATTCGGTCTGTTTGTTGGTCTTGGCCCTGATCTGGACGGTATGGTCCACATCAACGATATTTCGTGGGATCAGTCTGGTGAAGAAGCCATTCAGAACTTCAATAAGGGCGACATTGTTACAGCCCGGGTTCTGGACGTCGACACGGACAAGGAACGTATCTCGCTTGGTATCAAACAAGTTGGCGGCGATCCAATCGCTGACAATACTGGCGTGAAGCGCGGTGCCATCGTGACTTGTACTGTAACGGAAGTCACAACTGGCGGTATTGAAGTTGAGTTCGGCGAGCCAGCCGTTCGCGCCTTTATCCGTCGCTCTGACCTGTCACGTGATCGCAGCGAGCAGCGCCCTGAGCGTTTTGCTGTGGGTGACAAAATCGATGCGAAAGTCACTAGTGTCGACAAATCATCGCGCCGGATTTCAGTGTCGATCAAAGCGCTGGAAATCTCTGAAGAGCAGGAAGCAGTCGCTCAATATGGCTCAGCTGATAGCGGCGCGTCACTAGGTGATATTCTTGGCGCTGCACTTGGGTCATCTGCCAGCGAAGCAAAGGCGGACGCTGAAGCCCCAAAAGCGAAAGCCAAGCCAAAGGCCAAGGCTAAAGCGAAACCCGAAGCGGAAGCTGAAGCTCCTGCTGAGGACATCGAAGCTGAAGAGGTAAAAGCAGAAGCTAAACCTGCAAAGAAGCCAGCCAAGAAAAAAGCCAAGTCTAAAGACGACGCGAAAGGCGACGACGCCTAGAAAAAGCAAGTTTATACCCCAAACTTGGGAAATTAGACTCAAATTATGCGGCGGAGGCTCTGGTCTCCGCCGCATTTTTCGTTTAGGAACAGCGCCATGCTGAGATCGGAATTGATCGCACGGTTAGCCGAAGAGAGCCCAGACCTCAGAGCCGAGGATCTGGAAAAAGTCGTAAGCGTTATCCTCGAAGAAATTGCTGACGCCCTCGCCCGCGGCCATCGCGTCGAGCTGCGCGGCTTTGGGGCTTTCTCAGTTCGCAAGCGTAAAGCTCGCACGGGGCGCAACCCGCGCACGGGTGAAACCGTTCACGTCGATGCTAAATCCGTCCCCTTCTTTCGGCCAGGTAAAGAGCTGCGCGCGCGCGTTAATGGCGGTGAAGACCCAGAGTCGCGATAGTTCGCTGTGGCAGTTTAAGTCAGATTTTCTTAACCAAATCCGAACATCAAGGTCCATCCGCGCATTCGCGCGTGATCGTGATTTTCAAGGAGGGGCTTTGATATGCTCAAGGAATTCAAAGAATTTGCCATGAAGGGCAATCTTGTCGATATGGCGGTTGGTTTCGTCATGGGCGGCGCGTTTGCCACAGTTGTTACGGCCTTCATTCAAGGCGTGTTTCTGCCAGCAATCAGCCCGGTTATGGGCGGACTTGACCTCAGCAACATCAAGACAGTTCTAGAACCAGCAGTTATGGATGGTGACACTGTTGTCACTGCCGAAGTTGCCATTCTTTGGGGGGGCTTCGTAACCGCACTTATTTCCTTCATCATTGTGGCCTTCGTGATGTTCATGATCATCAAGGGCATGAACAAAATGCAGAAAGCTGAAGAGGAAGCGCCAGCCGAACCGGAAGCGCCGCCGCGTCAGGAAGTTCTGCTCGAAGAAATTCGTAATCTTCTCGCCAAGCAGTCGTAAAACATTAACGACACGGCGTTATGGCGAGAGCTGTAGAGTGAGTTGAGTGGAAGTGGGCGGCCGATTTCGGTCGCCCGTTTTCGTTTCAGGGCTGGGCGCGGTGCTGGCGCAAGAAGACATACCACGCCCCGCCGCCGCCATGGCGCGCATGGGCCTGCGCATACCCGCTGACATACTGGCGCGCCTCGGGCAGTTCGAGCCAGTGCAGGAAATTACGCCGCAAGACCCCTTCGCCGAGCTTTCCCTTCCCCGTAATCACAATTACGCAGCGCGATCCCTTGGCCTGTTCGCGGGCCAGAAATCCGGGCAGGGCCTGCCAAGCACTTTGCTGGGTATGTCCGTGCAGGTCGAAGCTGGCCGACACGTCCTGCTTTCCGCGGCGAACCCGTTTTTCATTCTGACGGTTTTGCGGCGGCGCGGGCGTGGGTTTGGTACGCGGGCTGGACTTTTGTTTAGCAGGAGCAGCCTTGGGCGCGCGCTTTGGTTGGCTGACCGGAACAGGGTGAGCAAACTCATCACCGCCGCGCAGACGCCGGACATGGCGTGTCGCCGCTTGCCAGGCCCGCTTTTCAGCTTCGGTGAGGTCGCGTTCACTCATACAGGCCTATTTAGGGTGCAAGAATGAGCCGTCCAGTCTCGTCGGTGGCCGCCGACTGATTGGCCGCGCGAATCCGCTCGGCCAAAACACGGGGAAGCAAGACCCACAGCCGCCCCGGAGCATTGACTGTATCGGCTGCAGCGCCAGCGCTGGCACCCGTCCCAAAATAGATATCGCCGCGCACTGGCCCTTTGATGGCACCGCCCGTATCCTGCGCGATCAGAAGGCCGGACCAAACACCGCCAAGACCGGGCGCCTCAGTCTGAATGAACATCGGGACACCGCCAGGATAATAGCCTGTATCAACGGCCATCGACCCACGCGGCGTCAGCGGGACGCCGAGCGATCCGGCAGGCCCAAGCGACGGGTCACCCTCTGGCAAGAGGTTGAAGAAAACAAATCGCGGATTGGCATTCATCGCTTCACGCACGCGGGCAGGTGCGGCCCGGTCCATCCACGCGCGAATACCTGTCATGCTGGCCTCACCGCGGCTGATCCAGCCTCTGGCCATTAGCCAATTGGCTGTGGATTTGAATGGCTGACCATTATGCGCGGCATATGCGGCCCGAAGCGTGCGTCCATCGGGCAGGATCAAGCGGCCTGATCCCTGTATCTGCAAGAAGAAAACATCCGCAGGATGGGCATAGGCCAGCGGCGTCACCCCGCGTGCGGTAATCTCGTCGCGCGGTGGATATGGGCGGCGCTGGCCATTCGGCAATTGCTGCCATACCCGCGCGCCATCTGGGATGAGATCAGCAGGCAAAGCCGGAATTGGCTCTGTATAGGGCGGTATCGGATTGAGGCGTGCGGCAAAGCTTGGCTCGAAATAACCGGTAAAGCGCGACTTGCCATCTGGCGCAGCCACTTCGACCGGTGTGAACAGGGCTTGCACCACGGCGCGGGCACTGCGGTCATCGCCGATGACATCCAGTGCGGCGCAAGCTGGTTGCCAATCTGCAGCGGTGCCGGCCCACGGCGCGCTGCCTGACAGCAGCTGATCCGGAACGCGCCGCGAGTAGACTGCGCATGTCCGCTTTAGCGCCGCCAAGCCAGGCGCAAGATCAGCCACATCCCACCCTGGTAAGGTGTCATAGGCCACCGGGCGCGGTGGAGCCTGCCAGGGAACAGTATCTATCGGCGAAGCTTGTACGACTGGCGGCGCGTACGGCGGCGTTGTTTCGCAGCCGGACAAGGCTAGAAGCGCAAGTGTGAGAAGAGCTGGTATACGCATCAGGCCAGACTGGCGTGATTGGGCTGCCTTCTCAAGTTACGGTTTTAGTCGACCGTATCAACGTCATCGAGCAGCCAGTTTGGATCTTCTGACTGCTTTGTCTGGCGCATAAATGTCCAGACTTCACTTGCTTTGACTGTGGTTTCGCCATCGCCAAGCTCAGAATCAAATTCCACCGCGACACGCGCCATGCCTGTCTCATCAAGCGATGCGTCAGAAATTTCCGCCCGGCGCAAACGCAGAAGCGTCATTCCGGCTTCACCGGTTTTCTCCCGCTGCGTAATAGCTGCGTCCCAAGCCTCATAAACGTCCGTATCCAGCAGAGGCTTAAGCGCGGCCCGGTCGCCGCGTGCGTACGCGCCGACGATCATTTCATAAGCAGACCTCGCGCCTTGCATGAAAGTACGTGGATCAAAAGTCTGGTCGACGTCATGAATTGCTTCAAGGCCCGCTGCTGCAGGACCGGTAAAATTCGGACGCAGCGGCACGATATCGGCCTGGCGCGCATTATCGGCGCTGGGTTGCTGCGGCTTTAGCGGCGCCGGGTTGCGATTACGGCCATCTGGCGGGCCATTATCCTGACCGAGCGTGATATAGAGCCGCCAGCCAATAAAAATTGCAATGGCCGCAAGGAGCACGAATTCAACCATTGTAGAGGTCATGTGGCTATTTTTCCGTCAGTTTCTATATTTGTCATATAGGGGCTTTTCGCAGAGTACCACCACCGTTGCACCTGTTTATACCACGTGTTAGGCGCGGGGTTTATCTAGTAAAAGTGAAACAAGCATGACCGATACCCCTGACATGGCCACTGTGCCGCCCGCTGAACCTACCACGCCTACTGGGCCGGCGATCCGTGTAATCAGCCAATATATCAAGGATCTGTCCTTTGAGAATCCTGGCGCCGAGGTCAGCGAACAGCCAAATATCGAACTGGGTATTGATGTTGGCGCGGCCGTCAAAAATCAGGACGAGGGCGTTTATGAGGTCACGCTTAAACTGCAAGCACGAGCTGGCACCAAGGAAACCGCCCTATTTCTTCTAGAAATGGATTATGCAGGACTATTTCAGATTCAAGGGTTTGAAGAGAATAATGTCGAACCAATCCTGCTGATTGAGTGTCCACGTATTCTGTTCCCATTTGCGCGGCGGATTATTGCGGATATATCAGCCGAAGGCGGATTCCCGCCATTGCGTATTGATCCTGTTGATTTTGCCGCGCTTTATACTGCACAGCGTAATCGCGCGGCGGCGGCAGCGGCGGCGGAAACTGAAGGCAACGCTCAGTCGTAGCGTTTCCACAACGCTTCATCACCAAGTGTTTCGATAAAGGCGACGTGAGCTGCCTTTTCTGTATCAGTGATCGGATTTAGGAGCGGGGTAGGGCGTGTTTTTGCGGGTTTGCGCGCGCCATCGCCGCGATCCATTTTTTCACCAAAATCGAAAGCGCGTGCCCGTCCGCCGAGCAATTCCAGATACACTTCTGACAAAAGCTGGCTATCGAGGAGCGCGCCGTGAAATGTCCGCGCGTCTGAATTTATCTCAAACCGTTTGCATAGCGCATCAAGGCTGGCCGGGGCACCGGGATAGCGTTTGCGCGCCATTGAGACCGTATCAACCCAGCGCTCTTCAGGAATTGGATCGCGGCCGCAGCGTTTCAGCTCCATATTGAGGAAGCCGCGGTCAAAACTGGCATTATGCGCAACCAGTTTGGCATCGCCGATGAATTCGAGAAACGCATCAACAATGCTCGGATCTTCGAATCCGGGTTTGTCTTTCAAGTCGTCATCCGTGATCCCGGTAATTCGGATGGTTGCCTCCGAAACAGGTCGACCGGGGTTGATATAGGCCTGAAAGGTTTTTCCGGTTGGCACATGATTGATCAGTTCAACCGCGCCAAGCTCAATGACGCGATCCTCCCTCGCCCAATCAAGGCCCGTGGTTTCAGTATCAAATGCGATTTCGCGAACAGGGTCAGTCATCGCCCGGAATGTCAGGTGGTCCGCCGAGCAAGTCAATAATCGCGGCAACGTGGGCGCGGGTAAAATCAAACCCGAACGCAGTGGATATGACAAAGTCGGCCCGGGCACGTTTCTCAGCGTCTGGCATTTGCTTGGCTAAAATCGCATCAAGCGTAATTTCGCTCATGCCCTCGCGGGCCAGAACACGTGCGCGTTGGATCGCAACAGGCGCAGAAACGACGGCAACATAATCACAAAATGTGTTGCCGCCTGTCTCGTACAAAAGCGGAATATCGAGCAGGACCAAAGGGGCTTTGTTTTCCTCGGCCGCCGCAATAAATTTGACTTGCTCGGCGCGGGCCAGCGGATGCACGATTTGCTCCAGATCGGACAAAGCGCCCGGATCATTCAGTACGTGTTCGCGCAGGGCCGGGCGATCAACCGCGCCATCCCGAACACACTCTGGAAAGCGTTCGGACAAAGGTCCGACAGCTGCGCCGCCTTTAGAATAAAGCGCGTGAACAGCGGCATCTGCGTCATAGACGGGCACGCCAGCTGCAGCAAACATTTCGGCTGTCGCCGATTTTCCCATGCCGATAGAGCCAGTAAGTCCAAGAATCTTCATGCCAGTGCGTCTACCACAGTTCGGCATCGCTGCAGGGCCTGATCAATATCAGGCCGAACATTGAACCAGATTTCAAAACTCTCAGCTGCTTGCGCAACCAACATGGCAAGGCCGTCCATGGTCTGCCACCCTTGCGCCTCGGCGTGGGAAAGCTGAGATGCCGCGATTTTGCCGTAGGAAATATCGACAAATAAACGATCACGCCCCGCCTCAAGGTCAAGGACATCACCGCTATAGCCCATGCTGGTCGTGTTAATCACAAGGTCTGCAGATGGCAGATAATCGCGATAGGCGGACATGGGTCCATGCCTGGCTTTATTCTGGGTTAGCTCGGTGCTGAGCGCGGCGGCGCGTGCTTCGGTTCGGTTCAAAATGGTCAGGCTCGCGCCGCCTTGGCTCAGGCCAAAAACAACCGCGCGCGCTGAACCGCCGGCGCCAAAAACGAGGATGCGCTTTCCGGCAAGCTCGCCAAAACCTGACTGCCCAAGCGCGTAAAGAAAACCCGGCACATCTGTATTGTCAGCCTGCCAGCCGCCACCGGGCAAAGGTGTCAGCGTATTGGCAGCGCCAATTTTCGCGGCTGTATCACTTCGCGTCGTCGCAGCTTCCAGCGCTGCGTGTTTGTGCGGAAGCGTAACGTTGAGCCCCATCACGCCGCCTTCGCTGAGCGTTTCGAGCGCTGCTGGAAGTTCACCCTTAGCAACCTGCATCGCCTCATAGGTCGCATCGAAACCCGCCGCGCGCAGCCAGGCATTGTGAATCAGTGGCGAAAGGGAATGATTGATCGGGTCGCCGATCACGCCTAGCAAACGGGTCATGATTGCAAGACCCCGCGCGTACGCAGATAATCCAGAAGCGGGAGCAGAGGTAAACCTAAAATTGAGAAATAATCGCCTTCAATTTGCGTAAACAATTGCGCGCCGCGACCTTCCAGTTGGTAGCCGCCCACCGTGGAGAGAAGAGTTTCGCCGCAAGTATCCACATAATCTGCGATAAACGCTTCGCTAAGAGCGCGCATAGTCAGTTTGGGTCGGGCGAGATGGCGCCAGACAGGTTGACCATCTTGCGCAATAACAAGGGCCGTTTCCAGCCTGTGTGAGGCTCCGGACAATAGCCGGAGTTGAGCGGCGGCGGCTTCAAGATCCACCGGCTTGTCAAAAGCCTTCCCGTCAAAACTGAGCATTTGATCGCCGCCAATGACGAGACCAGAATGCGCACGGGACACTTTAATCGCTTTCAGTTCAGCAAGGTGCATCGCTTGATCCCGCACCGAAACGCCCGCCTGACGGAGGGTGGCTTTCGCGGCGTCTTCGTCGACATTTGGTTTTATTGCTGTCGCCTCAACCCCGGCTCCGGACAGGAGTGCACGGCGGCTGGCGCTGCCCGACGCAAGAATAATATCGAGATTCAAGATATACCGCCGCGCGCATTGAGTTTGTTGAGGATCGCTGCGGCTGTTTCTTCAACACTGCGGCGCGAAACATCTATGACAGGCCATTTATTGCGTTGAAACAAACGGCTGGCCTCGGTGACTTCTGCACGCACAGCTTCTTCATCCACATAATCGGTTTTATTGTCTTCGTGCAGCGCCACCAATCTCTGCCCCCGGATTTCAAGCAGGCGGTCCACGCCAATTTTCAAACCTACAACCATTGGGCCTTTGAGTTCTTCAACCAGCTTTGGCGGCGGGATACCAGGAACTAGCGGGATATTGCCGGCCTTAACACCGCGATTGGCGAGATAAACGCATGTTGGTGTTTTCGACGTGCGACTTACGCCGAGCAGAATGACATCGGCATTGGCAAGACCAGGAACATTCTGGCCGTCATCATGATGCAGGGCGAAATCAATTGCCGAGATGCGCTTGAAATAGTCTTCATTCATGGCGTGCTGACCCGCAATACGGTCACTTGCAGCCATGCCGAGATGGCGGCTGAGCATATGAATTGATGGATCAAGTACAGGCAGGGTCTGAATGCCGCGCTGACGGCAGAACTGGTCAAGTTTATCGCGCAATTTCTCGTCCGAAATTGTATACCAAACAACGCCAGGCGCCGCCTCAATTTCAGCCATTACCCGGTCGAGCTGTTTCTCAGACCGGACGAGATAGTAATTGTGCTCAAGCGGTATGGTGCGATCAAACTGCGCCGCAGCCGCGCGCATAACCGCATTCAGCGTTTCACCCGTAGAATCGGAGACCAGATGTACGTTAAAATATATAGCAGGGCGCATACAGTATTGGCTTCCAATGAGTAGAGCCGCCCATTTGACGCTTCTGGGCTAAATGGACAAGCCCTGTGGATAAGATGTGGACAGTGATTCCATTCCTGAATTTTGACTCGCGTGTCCACAGACACTCGATTCTGACTCTGCTGCGTGCCTCATCTGTTCATGGAGTCAGATTCAAACCAGCGTTAATGCAAAATTAACTACCAAAGCAAAGTCTTAACACTTCCTTAATTGAGGTCTGTCCTGTGCATTAGGTGTGGAAAGGCATGGATAAATCGGTTTAAACCGCGTTATCCACGATATTCCGGTCTTAATAATGATAATAGCGGATTTATGGATCCTTGGGTTTTAAGAGGTCGGTATGGCAGCAGGTATTTCTTCACGATTTTTAACCGTTCTTAGCGGGCAGCGCAGTGACCCAGTTCCTGTCTGGATGATGCGACAAGCAGGGCGTCATCTGCCCGAATATATGGAACTACGCTCGCATGCAAAAGACTTTCTTGATTTCTGCTATTCACCATCAATGGCTGCAGAGGCCACGCTGCAACCTATACGCCGATACGATATGGATGCTGCAATCTTGTTTGCAGACATATTGCTTATTCTTGATGCAATGGGGCTAGATGTGCGGTTCGAGCAGGGTATTGGCCCTATCGTACAAAAGGTCGAATCCGGATCCGAGTTGCAAACTGTACCTATAGAAACAGCGGTTCAGAGGCTGTCGCCTGTCTATGAAACGGTTAGCCGCGTGCGCGGTGCACTTGCAAAGGACAAAGCCTTAATCGGATTTTGCGGATCACCTTGGACGGTGGCGCTTTATGCAATCGAAGGTCGCGGTGGTACTGACAAAAGCACGGCGCGGATTTGGGCTTATCAGAAACCTGATGATCTGGACCAATTACTCGATAGTTTGGTGGAAGCCAGCGCGCATTATTTGAAAGCGCAAGTTGATGCTGGCGCAGATGCGTTGATGCTATTTGAATCGTGGGCTGAAGGTCTGCCGAATGATTTGTTCGAACAGCTTGTGATTAAGCCGAATGCCGCTCTGGTTTCCCGCTTGCGAGAACTCGGCGTAAATGTTCCGCTGATTGGGTTTCCGCGCGGGGCCGGGACGATGTTGCCGCCATATACTGACAGGGTCGCGGTCAATGCTTTTGGTCTCGATACTGCGATTGCGCCGGATTATGTGAACGCGGCGCTGCCCAGTAATCTGGTTGTGCAAGGCCAGCTCGACCCGCTTTTGCTGATTGCGGGCGGCGAGGCAATGGAAGCGCGTGTGCGTGAATTGCTGGAGGTCTATCGCCATCGGCCGCATATCTTCAATCTTGGTCACGGTGTAAGACCGGAAACACCCATAGCTCACGTTGAACGTGTGATTGAGATTATCCGAGAAGGTTAGACTATGTGGATTGATAGTTTATACCATTGGGCCAAGGCTCTGCATTTGATTTTTATGGTCGCATGGATGGCATCAATGCTGGTCTATCCACGCTATCGCCTGCACCAGTTAAACAGCACCCCTGGCGAGCCGCTATTTGAAGCCATGAAAGATGCCTCTGCGCGGCTCAAGCGGATTATCATGACGCCGTCCATGTTAATTGTTTGGGCAGCCGGGCTGACAATGTTGGCGCTACCGGAGGGTCGTACCTGGCTCAGCGGGCAAGGCTGGATGCATGTAAAGCTTGTGTTTGTTTTGGCGATGAGCGGGGTTCATGGATATCTCATTGCGCTTGGCCGCAAGGTAGATGCCGGAACAGCCACAATTTCCACCAAGCAGCTAAAGCTGTTGAACGAGTTGCCTTTCCTCATCCTGATTTTGATTGTTCTCTTAGCAGTTCTCAAACCGTTCTAAGCTGAACTCTACTTGACGCTGCTTCGCACTCGTCGCATATACAAGTTCAAGTCGCCGTCCGGTGCACAGGCCTTCGCGCCAAGATGATTCATAAACAATTTATAGAGCTGGAACCCTGCGTCCTATGGCTGATACTGTACCTGAAATTGAACTTCCGTCTGAAGTTTACCTGCGCGAGCTAAAAGCAAAATCGCCGACTGAGCTTCTCGCTTACGCTGAAATGCTAGAGGTTGAAAACGCTTCATCACTGCGCACGCAAGATATGCTTTTCGCGATTTTGAAAGAACTCGCTGAACAGGAAGTACAGATTATTGGCCGCGGTGTTGTTGAAGTTTTGCAAGACGGGTTTGGGTTCTTGAGATCACCGGAGTCAAACTATCTTGCGGGTCCGGACGACATATATGTCAGCCCAACCGTCTTGAAAAAAGCAGGGTTGAAAACTGGTGACACGGTTGAAGGCCCGATTGTCGAGCCTGAAGAAAATGAACGATATTTTGCGCTAACCGATGTGTCCTCGATCAATTTCGAAACACCGGAAAAAGCGCGCCAGAAAGTTCACTTTGATAATTTGACGCCGCTCTATCCTGAAGAGCGCTTGAATATGGAAAGCCAGGATCCGACCAAGAAAGATCGTTCGGGCCGCGTGATCGATATTGTCTCGCCCATTGGTAAGGGGCAACGCGCCTTGATCGTGGCGCCGCCGCGTACGGGTAAGACTGTGCTTCTTCAAAATATTGCCGCGTCGATCGAAGAAAACCACCCTGAGTGCTATTTGATAGTTCTCTTGATTGATGAGCGCCCGGAAGAAGTGACGGACATGAAACGCTCTGTGAAGGGTGAGGTCATCTCCTCGACCTTTGATGAGCCTTCAACTCGCCACGTGGCCGTTGCAGAAATGGTGATCGAAAAAGCCAAGCGCCTGGTCGAACATGGCCGCGATGTCGTCATTCTGCTCGATTCAATTACCCGGCTCGGACGCGCGTACAACACAACTGTACCAAGTTCGGGCAAGGTTCTGACAGGTGGTGTGGATGCAAATGCGCTACAGCGGCCGAAGCGCTTTTTCGGCGCCGCGCGTAATGTTGAGCATGGTGGATCGCTGACCATTATCGCTACCGCGCTTATCGATACCGGCTCGCGGATGGACGAAGTTATCTTTGAGGAATTCAAAGGTACAGGTAACTCCGAGATCGTGCTTGATCGCAAGATTGCCGACAAACGGACTTTCCCAGCGCTCGACATCATGAAGTCAGGTACACGGAAAGAAGAGCTGATCACGGAGAAAGATCAGCTGCAGAAAATCTATGTTCTGCGCCGGATTCTCAACCCGATGGGAACAGCTGATGCGGTGGACTTCCTGCTCGATAAACTCAAGCAAACGAAGAATAATGCAGAATTCTTCGAGGCCATGAAAAACTAGGCATGGTTACAGGGCGTGACACGATTTGCGCGCTCGCCAGCGGTGCACCACCGTCAGCTATTTCGGTCATCCGTATTTCCGGCATTTCTGTAATAGATATTACAGAACGCGTCCTATCTAAAGGTTTGCCGAAACCACGTTTTGCGACGCTGGATACACTCGTTGATGCGCAAGGTCAGGAGATCGATACTGGCCTGATGGTGTATATGCCGGGACCGGCAAGTTACACAGGCGAAGACACCCTGGAAATGTCGCTGCATGGTGGACGCATCGTCACGGAGCTCGCCCTTGAGGCGCTTATGGCGGCGGGCGCACGTCTCGCCGAACCAGGTGAATTTACCCGGCGCGCATTTGAGGCAGGCAAGCTAGATCTTACAAGGGCTGAAGCGGTTGCCGACTTGATCGATGCGGAAAGCCGCGGGCAGCATCAGCAAGCCTTGAAGCAGCTCGGCGGGGCTTTGGCGGATTTGTACGATGGTTGGAATACCGCGCTGACGGAATGTCTCGCGCTCCTTGAAGCCAGTATTGATTTTCCCGACGAAGAAGACGCGCCTGAGCGTGTTGATGCCCCGGTACGGGCAGAGCTAAGCAACCTTATTTTGGAGTTGGAGCAGGCGCTAGCAGAGGGAAATATCACAGAGCGTATTCGTGATGGTTTCAAGATCGCGATTGTAGGCAAGCCAAATGCGGGCAAGTCCTCATTACTTAACCGACTTGCGGGGCGCGACGCGGCGATCGTCACCGATATTCCCGGAACGACGCGTGATCTTATTGAAGTGCGGATGGTGCTCGCCGGTTTTCTTGTGCGGTTGATTGATACAGCCGGGCTGCGGGAGAGCGCTGATCTTGTCGAGCAAGAAGGTGTGCGGCGGGCGCAGATGGCAGCAAGCGAGGCAGATATTCGGATTTTGCTTTATGATTCCGCAGATGAAGAGCCGCCAATTGCGTCATCAGAAACCGATATATGCGTTGCGAATAAAGTTGACGCGACTCCCAATCCAGATGTTTCACGTGAAACATTGGCGATCTCTGCCAAGACAGGCGAGGGTGTAGACACCTTACTTGAAACAATACGGTCTCACCTGTCTGACCTGGGTAAGACTGCGCCTGCGCCCGTTATTACCAGAGCGCGGCATCGCCAAGGAATTCTTGAAGGACTGGCGGCCTTGAAACAAGCGCTTAATGCTTTGGATGAAGGGCTTGGTGCGGAATTGGTGGCGGAAGATGTGCGTCTTGCGACCCGCCGTCTTGGTAGTCTGACGGGGCGGGTGGATTCAGAAAGCGTTCTTGGCGCTGTTTTTTCAAGCTTCTGTATCGGTAAGTAGCGCTGTTGTTGACTGCGCTCTTGATGTAAGAGGCGGGCGAACCGAGATGAAGCAGCGATGTTGATGTACGAGAAATTCCAAGTCATTGTGATTGGCGGCGGCCATGCTGGTTGCGAAGCTGCATCTGCAGCGGCGCGCACTGGCGCACGCACGGCATTGGTGACTCATAGGATCGCGACGATTGGAGAGATGTCTTGCAATCCGGCAATAGGCGGTCTCGGTAAGGGGCATCTGGTCCGCGAGATTGACGCACTTGATGGCCTGATGGCGCGGGTGTCTGATCAGGCGGGCATCCAGTTTCGGATGCTGAATCGTTCGAAAGGCCCGGCAGTCTGGGGGCCGCGGGCGCAAATTGACCGCGCATTGTATCGCAAGGCGATGCAAGCAGAGATCCTGAACCATGAGAACCTGACCGTCATCGAAGATGGCGCCGAGGACTTGTTGATCGAGGATGGACGCGTCGCTGGGATTATCGGTGCGTCTGGTGAAACCTATGCCAGTGATGCGGTCGTTCTGACGACCGGCACGTTTCTGAAAGGCCTTATACATCGCGGTGAAGACCGCATCCCAGCGGGCCGAGCGGGTGAGGCCCCATCGATTGGACTTTCAGATCGGCTATATGCGCTTGATCTGCCAATGGGGCGATTGAAAACGGGCACCCCGGCTCGGCTGGATGGGCGAACGATTGCCTGGGATCGTCTTGAGATGCAACCGGCCGACGATGTGCCAATCCCATTCTCTTATCTAAATGATGCGATCAATATTCCGCAAATTTCGTGTGGGATTACCTTCACCAATCCAGAGGTCCACGCGATTATCGCGGACAATCTCGAAAAGTCAGCGGTTTATTCGGGCGCGATTGCCGGGCGCGGACCGCGTTATTGTCCGTCCATTGAAGACAAGGTGCACCGTTTCGCCGACAAGGACCGTCACCAGATATTTCTAGAACCGGAGGGGCTTGAGGATAACACAGTCTATCCGAACGGCATTTCAACCTCTCTGCCAAGCGATGTGCAGGATGCATTTCTGCGCAAAATTGAGGGTTTGGAGGATGTCAGCGTTATCCAATACGGCTACGCGATTGAATATGACTATGTCGATCCGCGCGCATTGGGCCATGGTTTAGAGGTCAAGGCGTTGCCAGGGCTATATCTTGCGGGCCAGATCAATGGCACCACGGGATATGAAGAGGCGGGTGCGCAGGGGTTGATGGCGGGACTGAACGCGGCGCGAAGCGTTGAGGGTAAACCCGCAGCTGTGTTTGATCGCGCCGAGGCTTATGTAGGCGTTCTGATAGATGACTTGGTCACACGCGGTGTGACCGAGCCCTACCGCATGTTTACCTCGCGCGCGGAATATCGTTTGAGTTTGAGGTCCGACAATGCTGACCAAAGGCTGACACTAAGGGGTGTTGAATTTGGTTTGGTCGGAGCGTCACGGGCTGAAATGTTTCACGTGAAACATCGCGATCTATCTAAAGGTCGTGAATTGCTCCAATCTTTGAAGATGACACCAAACGAAGCCGCAAAGCTTGGCTGGTCGGTGAATCAGGATGGGCAGAGGCGTTCGGCGTGGGATTATCTCGCATATCCAAGCATATCGTTCGAAAATATCGACGCAGCCTTCCCTGAAACGGCTGGACTTAGCCAGGGTGTCAAAACGCAATTGGCTATTGAGGCGACATATGCGGGCTATATTGAGCGGCAGAAAGCAGACATTGAAGCGCTTCGCCGTGATGAGGCTTTGGCGTTTCCAGCGACTTTGGATTATAAATCCATTGGTGGATTGTCGAACGAGGTTCGCGCGAAGTTGGAAATGATAAGACCCGCCACACTTGGTCAGGCCTCACGGATAGAGGGTGTAACACCAGGCGCGCTGACGGCCTTACTGGCCTATGTGAAGCGATCATCCGAATCGCGGCAGTCTGCCTGAATGTCTGACCTAGATGGATTTGGCCCTGATGACCTGAATGGCTTTGTCGATGTTTCACGTGAAACATTGGGGAAGATTGTGCGGACCGTTGAGCTGCTAGATGAGTGGCGCCAGCGGATCAATCTGATTGGACCGTCTGAAATGGATCATATCTGGCGGCGTCACGTATTGGATTCCTTGCAATTGCTGCCGCACATTCCGCGAGATGGTGTAACGGTTGATCTTGGCGCGGGGTCTGGGTTTCCGGGGTTGATCTTGGCCGCAGGACTTTCGGGTGAGGCAGGCAAAGTCGTTATGATTGAGACTGTGGGTAAGAAATGCGCATTTCTGCGAGAGGCTGTGCGCGTTGCGGATCTGAACGGCGTGGTGCGGCAGGGCCGTGTGGAGAATGTTGGCGATATCGACGCCGATTGCGTCACGGCGCGCGCCTTTGCGGCGTTACCCAAAATCCTCGACTATAGTGAGAAGTGGCTTTCAAACGGCGCTTTTGCCTTGCTTCCGAAGGGTCGCAGATGGGAAGAGGAATTGACGCAAGCGCAGGAATGCTGGAAATTCGCGTCTGAAGTGATTCCCAGCCTCAGTGGCGGGGATGGGGCTATTCTAAAACTGTCGGAGGTTTCACGTGTCGACCACTAATACACGCGTTCTTGCTATCGCGAACCAAAAGGGTGGTGTTGGCAAGACGACAACCTCTATCAATCTGGGCACGGCGCTCGCAGCCGTTGGACGCAATGTCCTTGTTATCGACTTTGATGCTCAAGGTAATGCCTCAACCGGATTGGGTATTACCCGGCCGGAACGTGAACTGACCTCGTATGACGTGGTTGTCGATAATGTGTTTATGGGTGACGCCGTTCTGGAAACGCTGGTGCCACGGCTACACATTGTGCCGGGCGATGAAAACCTGTCCGGTGTAGAGACTGTATTATCAACAGACCCGCACCGGTCTTATAAATTACGTGATGCCATACAGACGTATATTCGCGAAGCGGCGGCGCGCGGTCTGCCCGAGTATGACTATATCCTGATCGATTGTCCGCCCTCGCTTTCCTCTTTGACGATCAATGCGATGACAGCGTCTGACTCTTTGCTGGTGCCTTTGCAGTGTGAGTTCCTGGCGCTTGAGGGCTTGAGCCAACTTTTGAAGACGGTCGAAGTTGTTCGCAGCGGCCTCAACCCGAAACTCGATATTCAGGGCGTGGTTTTGACCATGTATGATCGGCGTAATAATTTATCTGATCAGGTCGCCGATGAGGTTCGCTCTGTATTGGGGGCGAAAGTCTATAATACGGTAATCCCGAGAAATGTACGTCTGTCTGAGGCACCAAGTTTCGGCAAGCCAGCATTGCTCTATGACTATCGCTGCCCGGGCAGCGAGGCGTATATTCGACTGGCATCTGAAATGCTCCAGCGTGAGCGGAAAATACGGAACGCGTAAGTCATGGCTGCAGAACCAAAAGCAAAACCGAGTCGGTTGGGCAAAGGCTTGTCGGCCCTGATTGGCGAAGTCGAGGCCACGGGCCCGGTTCCAACGACGAAAGCAGAATCAGGGGCCGCGCCGGCTTCGACGTCCGAAATCAAGATTGCGGACATCCGTCCGAATCCGGCTCAGCCGCGCCGCACTTTTCCTGAACAAGAACTCGAAGAGCTTCGTCAATCGATACAGACCCGCGGGGTTTTGCAGCCGATCCTGCTTCGGCCCGATCCAGACGCGCCGGGGCGCTATCAGATTGTTGCCGGTGAGCGGCGTTGGCGGGCGACGCAGCTTGCGGGCCTGAAAACAATTCCGGCGGTCGTACGCGATGTTGATGAATTGGCGCTGCTTGAAATTGGCATCATTGAGAATGTGCAACGCGCGGACCTTAACCCGATCGAAGAAGCTGAGGCTTATGGCGCGCTGATGAAGCGGTTTGGCCGGACGCAGGAAAGTCTCGCCGAAAGTGTTGGTAAAAGCCGGGTGCATATCACCAACACGCTCAGGCTTCTGAACTTGGAAGAGACGGCGCGCGAGCATTTGCGGCATGGACGGATTACTGCGGGTCATGCCAGGGCTGCCCTTGGCGCGCCGGACCCCGCGCCGATTATTGAAATGGCGGTCTTGAAGGGGCTGACCGTTCGCGATGTTGAAGCGATGGCGAAGCGCGCACGTGATACTGGCAGTCTCGATGCGATCGCGAAGAAAATCGAGAATGTGAAAGACGTCGATACCGAAGCGCTTGAGGCAGACATTGCCCGCGTGCTTGGGCTGAATGTCGACATCCGCCATAAAGCCAAAGGCGGCGAGCTTCGGGTTCAGTACCGCGATCTTGAACAGCTTGATGAGCTGTGCCGATTGCTGACGGCAAAGCGTAAGTCTTAGCGCCTCAAAGCGTCTGAACTTCAACGCTTGATTCTCCCCAACCTTTCATCCATAACCGCCGCTTCCGCAGTGTCCGGGCCGAAAACGGCATGCCCGCGTCACTCAAAACGACTAAAATATGCTTTGTAATCAAAGCGATAGGAGATCGAAATGCCGAAGATGAAGACCAAGAAGGCCGCTGCCAAGCGGTTTAAGATCACGGCTACAGGCAAACTCAAGCACGGCGTCGCAGGTAAGCGCCACCGTTTGATGAGCCACAATGGCAAGTATATTCGCCAAAACCGGGGTACTGAAGTTGTTTCTGATGCTGACTCAAAGCGCGTCATCAAGAAATTTCTACCGAACGGCCTGAAATAGCCGCCGCACCCACCTGATCTAAACCGAATACAGTAAGGAGCCTCACGATGGCCCGTTCACGCAATAAGGTGCCGGCGCACGCCCGTCACAAGAAAATCATCAAAGCGGCAAAAGGCTTTCGCGGCCGCCGTAATAACACATTCCGCACAGCAAATGCTGCCGTCTTCAAGGCTGGCCAGTACGCTTATGTTGGCCGTAAAGTCAAAAAGCGGACATTCCGTAGCTTGTGGATTCAGCGCATCAATGCGGCTGTTCGTATTCATGACGATCAGTTGTCTTATTCCAAATTCATTGGTGGTTTGACCAAGGCTGGTATCGAAGTTGATCGCAAGGTCATGGCTGATCTGGCTGTCTGTGAACCAGAAGCTTTTGGCGCCTTGGTGGAAAAGGCCAAGGCAGCGCTGGCTTAATCGCCGGTTCACACCGTCCGTCTTTTCCGCTAATCCGACCGCTTAAGCGGGGTCGGACAGACCCCGTTTGTCACTTGGTTGCAAACGGGGTTTTGCATGTCTGACACACCGAAAATTGAAACTGAGGCTTTGGCTGCGATAAGGGCGGCGACTGATCTGTCTGCGCTGGATACTGTGCGCGTCGCAGAGCTTGGCAAGAAAGGCCGGGTGTCTGGCCTTATGAAGTCACTCGGGCAGATGAGTCCGGAAGAGCGACAAGAAGCCGGGCCAAAACTCAACGCGCTGAAAAACCGGGTCGCGGCAGCAGTAGAAGCACGTAAACTTGTGCTTGAAGATGAAGCCCTTGAAGCGCAACTTGCGACCGAGAAGTTGGATATGACGCTTCCGCCGCGGGCTGAACCTGTTGGCGCACTACATCCGGTGATGCAAGTTTTTGAAGAAGTTGCAGCGATTTTTGGGGATATGGGATTCTCCGTCGCGGAAGGTCCGGATATTGAAGATGACTGGCACAATTTTACCGCGCTGAACTTTCCGGAGGGCCACCCGGCACGCGAAACGCATGACACATTCTTCTTCCATCCGCAGGAAGGTGACGCCCCAAAAGTTCTGCGCACGCATACATCTCCAGTGCAGATCCGCACCATGATGAACCAGAAGCCGCCGATACGGATTATCGCGCCCGGCCGAGTGTATCGAAATGATTGGGATGCGACCCATACGCCGATGTTCCACCAGGTCGAAGGCCTTCTGATCGAAAAGGGTATTCACATGGGCCACCTGAAAGGGTGCCTGGTTGATTTTGTGAAAGCGTTTTTTGAGGTCGATAGCGTCGAGGCGCGCTTTCGTCCGCACTTCTTCCCGTTCACGGAGCCAAGCGCGGAAATGGATGTGAAATGCGATCGTTCAGGCGGCACAGTGAAAATTGGGCAGGGCGAAGATTGGCTGGAAGTTCTCGGCTCAGGCATGGTACATCCGAATGTGCTGCGAAATTGCGGTATAGACCCGGATGAATATCAGGGCTTTGCCTTCGGAATGGGAGTCGATCGCTTGGCCATGCTGAAATATGGCATGCCGGATCTGCGCCCATATTTCGAAGCCGATGCGGCCTGGAGCCGCCATTATGGGTTTGCGCCGTGGACGACACCGAGCGTGAGCGGGGGCCTGAGCTAGTGATCCATTACGTGGCAACGACAAAACCGAACGGGGCGCATCATTTGCGCATCGAGGTGGAAGATGTGGGCGCCTATTTGTTTGTCTGGGAAACGCCGCAGAGCGCGTCTCCGGAAAAAGATTATCTTCAAGATACGCTGGAGATTGCGAAAGAGCAGGCGGAGGAAGACTACCGGGTGCCGGTCTCGGCGTGGCGCGAGGTTGATCGGTCCGAGAATGATGGAAACTGGGGTTTGGATCGATGAGTGAGGTTAAGCGTTATGGGTGATGGAAATAAAGTAGAATTCCTTGTTGCGATTTGCGCGCTCGTTGCATCTGCGATGGCTGTTTTTATGGCGTGGGATCAGGGGCGCGTTATGCGCGCGCAACAGCATGGCGCGGTTTATCCAGTATTGCAGGTTGAGGGATTTCAATCGACAACTCACGAGATCATGTCGATGGGTATTCGCATCAGTAATAGCGGCGTTGGCCCGGCGCTGATTGAAGATGTTATTTTGCTTTATGATGGGGAGCGCGTCGATGGTTTCGACGAGCAGCGAGCCAAACTTCCAAATGAGTATGATCTTTCATGGTCCGGTCTGGCGGGTCGCGCCCTGGCGCCCGGAGAAGAGATCATACCGCTCAGGCTGATGTGGGAACGCGACGAGATATCATTCGAAACATTCAAATCGACAGCGCGCGATTGGAGTCAGTTTGATCTCCAAATCTGCTATTGCTCTGTATTCGAAAGATGCTGGAAAACGGAATCGATGGGAACATCTCGAGCTGACCCAGTTAAAAAGTGCGTTGCAAGCCAAGACGATGTGTTTGATGCGCTCGAAATCACACAGAATGCACCCATGTCCCTCCCCTCTGTAGAGACGGAATAAGTTATGAAATTTCCTGTTTCCTGGCTCAAAGATTATCTCGCTACATCGGCATCGCTAGATGACATCATGGCGACCATGCTGAAGGCGGGTCTTGAGATTGAGCATGTCGATAATCCAGCTGAGCGCCTCTCCACTTTCACTGTGTGCAAGGTGAAAACCGCTGAGCCACATCCAGATGCGGACAAGCTTCGCGTCTGCAAAGTCGACACTATCGACGGCGAAAAACAGATCGTGTGCGGCGCACCAAATGCGCGTGCTGGCATGACGGCGATCTATGCTCCGCTTGGTGCCTATATTCCGGGTCTTGATTTTGCGCTCGATAAGAAACCGCGCAAGATTCGCGGTGTCGAAAGCTCAGGCATGATGTGCTCGACCAAAGAGCTTGAAGCCGGCGACGATCATGATGGCATCGCTGATCTTGACGATAATCTCGCGCTCGGCACACCTGCGGCTGAAGCCCTTGGCCTTGATGATCCAGTTATTGATTTTGAAGTCACGCCGAACCGGCCTGATTGGCTTGGTGTGAAAGGTATTGCGCGCGACCTGGCTGCCGCAGGGCTGGGTGGCTTTATCGATGAACCGATCAAGAAACTGAGCGGAAATTACGATTGCCCTGTGGAGATTGTTCTGGAAGCGCCGGACGCTTGTCCGGTTTTCGCTGGTGCGTTGATCAAAGGCGTTAAGAATGGGCCATCCCCAAACTGGATGCAGGCGCGGCTTAAAGCTGTGGGAATTTCACCAAAGTCGCTCCTGGTCGATGTCACGAACTATATTTCGATAGATCGTGCGCGGCCGCTTCATGCTTACGATGCTGAGAAACTGCGCGGCAGTGTTAGTGCGCGACTTGGCCGGAACGGCGAGAGTTTTGAAGCGCTTGATGGCAAGGTCTATGAGGTTTCACCCGATATGTGTGTCATCGCCGACGGTGAGGGCGTCATCGGGATTGGCGGCGTCATGGGCGGGACACGAACAGCGGTCAGCGATGAAACGACTGACGTATTTATCGAAAGTGCCTGGTTTGATCCGCTCCGCACAGCGCGGGCAGGGCGGACAACAGGCATTATTTCCGATGCGCGCTACAGGTTTGAACGCGGCGTTGATCCGCAATCCTGCCTTGAGGGTCTAAACCTCGCGCTGCGTTTGATTGTTGAATATGGCGGCGGCGCGGTTTCGCGCGCGAGCTTTGTTGGCGAAGCGCCTGTGCATAAGGAGCGCGTCGTCTTCAACAAGGAGGATGTAGGGCGTCTAACCGGGTTGGATGTCAAAGTGCCAGCGATGAAGAAGACGCTACGGGCGCTTGGGTTTAGCGTCGAGGATGCTGGTGAAAGTTGGTATCTGAATGCGCCAAGCTGGCGTTTTGATGTGGCGCTTTCCGCTGATATCGTTGAAGAAATTGCGCGACTGGAAGGGTATGACGCCCTGCCTACGGAGTCTCTACCTATTCCTGCAGGTGGCCTGAAAGTTGTGACGACACCTGTGCAGGATCGCGTTCGGGTGTCTCGTCGCACATTGGCAGCGCGCGGCTTCCTTGAGGCTGTTACTTGGAGCTTCATGTCATTAGAGCATGCCAAATTGTTTGGCGGCGGAGCCCCAGCTCTGACACTTGCTAACCCCGTTGCCAGTGAGCTTAACCAGATGCGCCCTAGCGTGCTGGCTAATCTGGCCGTGGCCGCACAGCAAGGTTTCAACAAGGGTGAGCGGGATATGCGTCTGTTTGAGGCCGGACCGATATATCTAGGGGATGGGCCAAAAGACCAGCGGCGCGTGGTTGCTGCCTTGGTTCGCCCGGTTAAGCAGCGTCATTGGCAGGCTACTGAGAGTTATGATGCCTATGCGGCGAAGGCTGATCTTTTTGCTGTGTTGACCGCGCTAGGCCAGTCGCCAGAACGGTTTCAAGTTAGTGATCCGCGCCAACCACATTGGCATCCTGGACAGGCCGCGAGCCTGAAACTTGGCCCGAAAGTTACCGTTGCGCATTTCGGCTCATTGCATCCGCGCGTTTTAAAGGCGCTGGATGTTGACGGCCCTGTCTATGCGTTTGAGCTTAACCTGAACGCGCTTCCGCAAATGAAGGTGAAGGCCACAAAAACCAAACCCGTATTGGTCAAAGCTGACCTGTCACCGATCCGGCGTGATTTCGCTTTCGTGGTCTCAGCTGAAACACCAGTAGGCGATATCGTTAAAGCGGCGAAGGCGGCGAACAAGCATTTGATTACATCGGTTGATGTGTTTGATGTTTATTCTGGTCAGGGTATCGAAGACGGGCACGTTTCAATTGCGATTGAAGTGACAATGCAGCCCAGCGGCGAGCCACTTAAGGACAAGGATATTGAAGAGATATCTGCGCAAATCGTTGCAGCCATTGGTAAAGCAACGGGCGGTGTTCTGCGCAGCTAAGGCGCCATGGGCTACCCGTCTAGGCACTGGTAAAAGCCAGGTGGCAGTCTTGTGGGCTAAGATTGACCGTATCGCGGTGCAATGTTTGAAGTATCTCTGAACTGCAAGAAAAGCGGGGGCTTACGCAGTGACTGATCCAGCAATCGACCTGAATCAGAGCGGGTCTGATCTCTATAAGCGCAAGATGCGTCGTTGGGCGACTGTATTTATTGTTGTTGGTCTGATTGTCGTTGCAGCCTCAGGGTTTCTCGCCTTTTCTGGTATGAATGCTGAGTATTCGCCGGACATGTTGTTCGAGCGGGGCGTGGCCGCAGGGATAATTCTAATAACCGGTTTAATGGCCTGGAATGGGTCGCGCATTGGTGCGATCATTCTTTTTCTATTCGTGCTTTCTGGCTTCTTTGACTTGGTGTCAGGCTTTGATGCGGCTGCATTGGGCGGTTTAATCCGCACGGTTGTTTTTAGCTACATAGCGGGGCTGCTAGTTTGGAACACGTATCGCTATCATCAAGAGTGCCAGATTGAGGGTCGACTGATTGATGGCAGCTCTATCGTTAGATGGGGCGGCCTCGCTATTAGCGTGCCAACTGTCGGTGCCGTGCTTGTGGGGTTGGTGATGATGCTTAACCCGCTAAGCGTGTCTATCCTGCGGGGAAGTGAACTGGCAGACAAGCACTATGCCTGGCTGAGCGAAAAATCCTACTTACTCGCAAATGAACGCGTCCTTTTCCTGCATAGCGATGGACCGTTTTCACTTGAGGATGGCGGCACACTGCTGACCGACAAGTATATTGGTATGTGGTGGCAAGACGAAGGAGAGTTGAAGGATTACTGGTTTCGTCTAGGCGAGGTTTGTGAGGTAAAAACCCTGAGTGATGGCGGCGCATTGGAAGACGCAGTTTACAAAATTCAGGGCGCAGGGGAGGACAACTGGTTTAACATTAGTCTCTCAACGCAGGGCGATGTCCATACCGATTTGATCCGGCGGTTCGGTGTCATGAATTCTCGCAGCATGCACCCGCGTGTCAAACAAGCATGCGAGGCAGGCGAGGTGATCGACTACGCGGCTTTGGCTTTGGATAATGGCATCTTACCCGACATTATTGATGGAGCGGATGTCTCCGAAAGCCACATTAAGTGGTTGAAGGAAAGGGATTATCTAACCGACACAGAATCAATCCTCAGTTTCTACTCCCATGGCACATACCATATCGACGAAGGCGGAAGCCTGTTAACCGACCGCTATTTTGGTGGCTGGTTTATTAATCAAGGTGTACCTGGTTTTGTGTGGGCTGAGCTCGGCGAGATTTGTTCATTCGAGGCGCAGGAAGAAGACAGCACTGACGAATATGCCACGTATAAAATTACGTTCGGCGCTGATGGTTGGTATACATTCAATCTTCCAGCCTCAGAAAATCAAGCTGAGGTGTTCGTGGCGGACCTCAAAGACTTAAACACCCAGGCTCAGACACCAGAGCATCTTGAGACCTGTAAATCTCAATCTGAGCCTGAGGCCTCTCCAGACATTGTTCAGGAATAATCAGCGATACGGCTAAGTAAGCGGCCACGAAATTCGAAGAAACTGGCACCGCGGATTTTCACCGCTTCACCTGCCTTGACGCCGTTTGGCAAGTCCACGGCTGCTTTGCCCTCGAACTCGATCTCTGCCGCAGCTTTTCCAGCTCCGATGACCAGATTTACAAGCCGCTGTCGCCGGTATGAGAACGCGTTTCCTGAAAGTTCGGCAACTTGCCCCATGCTTTCGCGGCCCTCTAAGCGCATCGATTGGCCAGCATTTGAGATATTTTCGAAGACAACGTCTTCGGTTACGCAATCGAGCATACCCTCAATATCTCGGTCATTATAACTTTTGATATAGCGATTGATGATGTCTTCATTCATTGGCTGTCGCTCCATAGGTCTACAAATGCGATACGGCTAGAATTTTCAACGCTTCGTTTCAGTTGCACTGTAATCACAGGCGTGACATGAGGCTGGCTGAATTTCAGGAGTAAAGCAAATGGCTATTCGGGTTGCGGTTGTCGGGGCTACAGGTAATGTCGGGCGCGAACTATTCAATATTTTGGATGAACGTAGCTTTCCGGCCTCAAAAGTTCACGCTGTGGCGTCGCGCCGCTCGCTTGGCCGCAAATGCTCTTTTGGCGACAAAACGCTGATTTGCGAAGATCTGGCCGAGTTCGATTTTTCCAAGGTTGATGTTGTTCTGATGTCAGCTGGTGGCTCAGTATCCAAAGAGTGGTCGCCAAAGATTGCTGCTGCAGGCGCTATCGTGATCGATAATTCAAGCTGCTGGCGTATGGACCCTGATGTGCCATTGGTCGTACCGGAAGTGAACGGTGAGGCCGTGCTTGGCTATGGCAAGAAGGGTATTATCGCCAACCCGAATTGCTCTACTGCGCAGCTTGTTGTCGCTCTTGCGCCGTTGCACCAAGCCGCCGGTATCAAGCGTGTTGTGGTCTCGACCTATCAATCCGTTTCAGGTGCAGGCAAAGCGGCAATGGACGAGTTGTGGACGCAAACCAAAGGCATGTTCGTCAATGATAAGCCGACGCCAATGGAGTTTTCACGCCAGATCGCGTTCAATGTGATCCCGCAAATTGATGTCTTCCTTGATGATGGTTTCACCAAGGAAGAGCTGAAAATGCGTGAGGAGACGAAGAAGATCGTCGACCCGGCGATTGAACTTGTCGCAACATGTGTGCGTGTGCCTGTCTTCGTCGGCCATTCCGAAAGCGTCAATGTCGAGCTTGAAGATCCGCTCTCAGTTGAGGATGCGCGGGACATCTTTCGTAATGCAGATGGCGTTGTGCTGATCGATAATCCAGAAGAAGATCAGTTTATTACGCCAATTGATAGTGTTGGCGAATGGGCAAGTTATGTCTCGCGCGTGCGTAAGGATCCGACTGTCGAAAACGGTATCATGTTCTGGAATGTCTCTGACAATTTGCGCAAGGGCGCAGCTTTGAATGCGGTTCAAATCGCCGAGGAATTGATCAAGCGCGGGGTTCTTACACCAGAGGTGCTGACCTCTGCATAAGGGGTTTCAACGCAACATGGGCCTGCGGCCAGATTGCGCTGGCGGAAGCGGCAAAAACCGCTTGCATCACGGGTAAGAATAGGCTTTACCCGCCTCTCAGCCCGGCGCACCGGGCTGCATACCCACCGGATGCGGGCGTAGCTCAGGGGTAGAGCACAACCTTGCCAAGGTTGGGGTCGGGC
>CAYGPE010000003.1:0-148120 GCA_964351695.1 uncultured Hyphomonas sp.
GGGGTGGGGGAGGGTTTCATGCGTCGGTCTTTCGTAATCTTCTTAGCGTCTTAGCGGTTTGAGACCTGCTCTGCCAAGTCGGCCAGATCCTTCGCGGCGTTGACGTTGCCGACCGCTTTGGCGGCGGCGGCGCGGGTGCGTAAGTCATCACCGTCGCTGAGGCGGACATTCAGCAGCTCGCCGAGCAGATTGGGGTAGAGATTATCCTCCAGCATGACATCTGCGGCGCCCGCCTCGGCTAGGCCTTCGGCGTTGGCGGTCTGGTGATCGTCCATCGCGATCTTGAGCGGGATCAGGATGGACGGGCGGCCCACAGCAGCAATCTCGCTCACCGTACCTGCGCCTGAGCGCGCAATGATTAGATGGGCCTTGGCGAGGCGCTCTGGCATATCGCCAAAGAAGGGCGCGAGCTCGGCTTTGACCTGCACTTTGTCATAGATGGCGCGGACCTGATCGAGCTGTTCCTCGCGGACTTGTTGGACCACATTGAGCCGGGAGCGCAGCGGCGCCGGGATATGGTTGGCAATCGCCAGCGGGATCGCCTCGCCGAGGATGCGCGCGCCCTGGCTACCGCCCGTGATCAGAATGGTCAGCTCACCATCGGTCGGCGGATATGGCGTATCGCGCATGGCGGCGATGGGCGCGCGGACCGGGTTACCAATCGGGGCGTGGGTTGCGCCGGCGGGCAGGCGGTCCAGCCGCGAAAAGCCAGAGGCGACGACAGCAGCGGTCTTGGCGAACGCCCTGTTCACCCGGCCAAGCACGGCGTTCTGTTCGTGGATCAGGATCGGGATACGTTTCTGCTTGGCGGCGCTAAGCGTCGGGAAAGCCGGATAGCCGCCAAAGCCCGCGACCAAAGCGGGGCGCTCCTGAGTGTAGCGATTACGGGCCATATGCTTGCCCGCGCGCAGGGTTAGCAGCGTTCTGGGCAGCGTCCACGGTTTGCGCAGGTTCGGGCTGGCCGCCTTGACCGGGGCTTTCCAGTCCGCCGGGAAGCTGTCGGCATAGCGCAGGCCGCGATCATCGCTGACCAGGCCAACCATCCAGCCGCGGCTGCGCATTTCTTCAGCAAAAGCGGCCGCGGGGAACATATGTCCGCCGGTGCCGCCCGCGCCGATGACTACTAGCGGTTTGCCGCTCATGAATTATCCTCTCCAGCTTGACTGCCCGCGCCGGATCAGGGCGAGAGCGAGGCCCAGCGTCAGGGCTGTGCCCAGCATGCTTGAGCCGCCATATGATATGAACGGGAGTGTCATACCTTTGGGCGGGATCAAACTTACATTTACGGCAATGTTTATGGCGGCCTGAAGGCCGAAAAGTGCAAACAGACCGCTGGCAGCGGCGCGCGGATACGGATCATGTAAGCGGGCGGCGGCGCGCAGGCCCTTCCAGACGATGAAGCCGAACAGGAAAATGATGCCGACCGCTGCGATATAGCCGAACTCCTCGCCCAGCACGGCATAGATGAAATCGGTATGCGCGTCGGGTAGCGCCTGTTTGATCCGGCCCTCGCCCGGCCCAACGCCCATCAGGCCGCCGCGCCCTATCGCTTCGCTGGCCTTGTCGATCTGGTAGGTGTCATAAGCGCTGGGATTGACGAAACTGTTCAGGCGAAAGCGTACGTGTGGCAGCGCCGCGTAAAGGATCGCAGCAAGGCCTGCACCGCCCGCCGAAAAGATCGCGGCCCAGCGCCACGGCAGGCCGGACACGAAAAAGGTCACAATGAAGGCCGCGGTGAGCAAGGCGGACTGGCCAACATCTGGCTGCAAGAGCAAGAAACCCAGCGTCACAGCGAAGAACACGAAGGTCACCGCCGCCCATGGGCCTTTCGGATAGATTTGGCGCTGCGCCAGAAGCCAGCCTGTCAGGATGATCAAAGCGGGTTTTACGAATTCGGAAGGTTGCAGGGAAAAGCCACCCACTCGCAGCCAACGCTGTGCGCCTTTGGCTTCGTGGCCAGAAAGCAGGATGAAGGCGAGCAGGACAATCGAGCCGAAAAAGACCAGCGCCGCAAACCGCCGTGCCCAAACACGCTCCATGAAAGATGTGACAATCAGAACGGCAAACGCCCCGACCGCAAAGACGGCATGGCGTTTGACGAAAAAGAACTCATCCTCATAGCCAAGACGCGCCGCAGCAGGTGGCCCGGCGGCTAGGGACATCATCAAGCCGATGCCGAGCAAGATGCTCGCCGAGAGCAGGATGGGCCAGTCCATCCCGCGACGCCATTCGTCGAGAAATCCGCTTGTAGACCGTGGACGAAGGGCAACTTCGACCATGCCGACCTCCTCCTAGACCACTGCCACTTTGGGCGCTTTGGGCGTATCCTGCGAAGCGCCAAGGCGCTCCACGCAGTCCCGAAATGCATCGCCCCGCGCTTCAAAATCCTTAAACTGATCAAAGCTGGCACAGGCCGGCGACAGCAGCACGATGGGCGCGTCATCCTGGCTCGCCTTGGCAGCATCAAAGGCCGCCTGTACAGCCGCTTCAAGCGTGCCGCACTGAACAGATTTCGCGCTTTTACCAAGCGACTTTTCAAAGTCCGTAGCAGCCTCGCCAATCAGGTAAGCTGCTTCGAGCCGGTCAAACCACGGTGCAAGCGGTTCAATACCGTCCGCTTTGGGAACGCCGCCTGCGATCCAATGGACTTTGGGCCATGTTTTGAGCGCCTGCTCGGCAGCCTGCGCATTGGTCGCCTTGCTGTCATTGACGAAGCGCACACCGTCAACTTCGCCGACAAATTCCATCCGGTGGGCAAGGCCCGGGAAGGTGCGCAGACCCTCCATGATCCGGCCCGGCGAGACGCCAAGCGCGAGACATGTGGCATAAGCGGCAGCCGCATTCTGGAAATTATGCTGGCCGGGCAGCGCGGTCGCTTCGGTGAGATTTCCGACCTTCATCGCCTGACCGCCCGTGCTGTCATAGAGGTGACCATCAACCGCGCTGACACCGCGCGCGAGACTGAACTCTGAACTGATCTGGATCGTCTGAGCCAAGCCGGGTCGCTGATTGCCCATGGCGATGGCCTGTGTCACCGGATCATCAATGCCGATCACTGCGACATCACGCGGGCGCTGGTTCTGGAAAATCCGTTTCTTGGCGGCGATATATCCGTCCATCCCGCCATGCCGCTCAAGATGGTCTGGCGACATGTTAAGCAATAGCGCCACATCGCAGCGCAAACTTTCGCAGAGGTCGAGCTGGTATGAGGACAGCTCAAGTACATAGATCGCATTGGCAGAAAGCGTTTTAAGGTCGAGGACGCCAGTGCCAATATTACCGCCAATACGGGCATCAAGCCCGGCCTCTTTGAGGATATGCCCGATCAGAGCCGTCGTCGTCGATTTACCGTTCGTTCCGGTGATACCGACAATCTTGGCGCGGCCCTTTTCCGGCATAGCCTGCACAGCGCGGGCGAATAATTCGACATCACCGACGACAGGGACACCGGTCATTTCAGCGAGACGGACGAGGCGATGCGGCTGCGGGAAGCGATAGGGTATGCCCGGTGAGAGGACCAGTACGGCGAATTTTTGCCAGTCGCGCTTGTTGATATCCGAGACGTTGACGCCTTCGGCCTCGGCTTTCGCCCGCGCCTCTTCCCCATCATCCCATGCATGGACGCGCGCGCCGCCCGCAGCCAAGGCTTTCGCAGCGGACAATCCGGTGCGGCCGAGGCCATAGACGGCGACATCGCGCCCTGCATATTCGGTGATGGGGATCATGCGTGTCTCGTCACCTCAATTTCAGCGTTGATAGGCCCGCCAGAGCGAACAAGACCGACAAGATCCAGAACCGCGCGACAACGCGCGTTTCCGGCCAGTTTTTCTTCTGAAAGTGATGATGCAGCGGCGCCATCAGGAAGACACGCTTGCCTTCACCTGTGAGTTTTCGGGTAACCTTGAACCAGCCGACCTGAATCATCACTGACAGGGCTTCAAGCACGAAAAGGCCGCCGATAACGGCCAGCGCAAACTCGTATTTGACGGCAACAGCGACAACGCCGATCATCCCGCCAAGGCCAAGCGAACCCGTGTCGCCCATGAAGACTTTGGCCGGGTAAGCATTGTACCAGAGGAAGCCCATGCCCGCGCCGATCATCGCGCCCAACAGGACGGCAAGCTCGCCAGTTCCCGGCGCAAACTGAATGCCCAAATAGCCCGCAAAAATGAAGTTACCGGTCAAATAGGCGATCAAGGCATAAGACGCGGCGGCAAACATCATCGGCACGATTGCCAAACCATCAAGCCCATCGGTGAAATTGACCGCGTTCGCTGACCCGACAATCACAATTGCCGCAAACAGGACGAAGAACCCGCCGAGCGGCAGGAAATAGTCATTCACGAACGGGATCGCGACCCCGCCAGAAAAACTGGCCTCGTTGCGTTCAACCGATGTTTCCGGCGCGAAACTGGCAATCCATTCGGACAAGGGGCTCAGCGCGCCCCAATCAGCATAGCCATTGACGGTCGGCGTATGGGCCCCGTGCAAACCCATGATGAACAGTCCGGCCGCTGCTGCGATCAACAATTCGGTGGACAGCCGGACTCGCGCTGAAACACCGTCAGTGCTGTTTTTCGCAACCTTGGCATAATCATCAAGGAAACCGATAACGGCATAAGAAATCGCAACGAACAGGACGACCCAAATATAAGGGTTGCCGAGATCAGCAAATAATAGCGTCCCGAGCAGCAGGCCGACCCAGATCAGGAAACCGCCCATGGTCGGCGTACCCTGCTTGGCCATTTGCGCTTCGAGCGACAGGTCACGGATTGGCTGGCCCTTGCCTTGGCGTGCCCGCAGGAAATCGATCAGCCATCCACCTGTGATGACGGTGAACAGAAAAGCCGTCACAAGCGCCGCACCTGTCCGAAAGGTCAGGTAGTTTAATAGTCGAAATACGCCATCATCAGCGGCGAGCCATTCATATAGCATTATCAGCCCTCGCAGTGCGTTCTGCACTGTCATCCATCACCTGCTTGTCTGCCGCCGCGCTCCATTGGCGCAGGCGATCTGCAAGCCGTCCCATTCCGGACGCATTCGACCCTTTTAGCAACAGCAAGTCGCCCGCTTTCAGGGTGAATTTAAGGTCATTTTCTATGCCTTCAGCGGTCTCAGCCCATTTGGACTCTGTCTGTTCACGGAGTTTATCCACAAGAGGTTGCATGCCGGGGCCTGCCAGGAAGGCAAGATCGATCCCGGCGGCCATAATCGGGGCGGCCAAAGCAGCGTGTTCGTCGGCGCTAGAGACTCCGACCTCGAGCATTTCTCCCAGCGCAGCGATGCGTCGCCCGTCGCATGGCCGCGCGGCGAAGCCAGCAAGCGCGGCGCGCATGCTTTCGGGGTTGGCATTGTAAGCGTCGTCGATCAGCGTGACCGCGCCGCCTGTGGGCAGGGCAAGCGTTTCGGTTGTACCGCGACCGGGCGGCGGGGCATAGCCGGAGAGGGCGGCGGCAGCGGCCGCCACATCATCGCTTGGGTCGGGACATGTGGCGAGCAGGGCGGCAGCCGTATTTAGCGCCCAATGGTCACCAACGGCGTTAAGTTCGATATTGGCGCTAGTTTCGTGCAAACCGATTTGTACGCGGGTGGTAGTGCCCGTCATCTCAACCTGCTCGACGCAGGCTGTGGCGCTATCTGACGCGCCAAATGTCAGCACGGTGCTATCGGGTTGCAGGGCTGCGGCGCGATCAGAAAGAAAGCTGAAATAATCATCAGCGCTTGGCAGAATGGCTTTGCCTCCGAGCAAGAGGCCCGCGAAAATATCGGCTTTCTCCTCAGCGACACCCTCAAGACTGCCCATGCCCTCTAGGTGGGCGGCAGCGATCTTGGTGATGATTGCCGCATGCGGGGCGACCATGTGGCTGCGCGGGGCAATCTCGCCGGGCGAGTTCATGCCGATTTCGAAGACGGCGAACTGCGTGTCAGCGGGCATCCGGGCAAGCGTAAGTGGGACGCCCCATTGATTATTGAAGCTCCTCTCGTTCCAATGCGCATGGCCCTTGGCACGGAAGATGCGGGCAATCATTTCCTTGACGCTGGTCTTGCCGACCGAGCCTGTAATCGCCACGCGGTAGCAGTTTGTGGCGCGCTCACGTGCCGCAATTCCGAGGGCGATGAGGGCTTCGAGGACGTCATCGACGAGAACATAGGCGCCGCCCTCGACCGGGCGTGAGACAAGCGCGCCTGCCGCCCCGGCTGCAAATGCATTGGCCGCGAAGTCATGCCCGTCGCGCACATCGGTCAGGGCGACGAACAGATCGCCCGGCGCGAGGCTACGCGTATCGATAGAGAGGCCTGTCACAGCAAAGTCACCTGTCGCTGTGCCCCCTGTGGCCGCGACGATTTCGGCTGAGGTCCAAAGGGGTTTAGACATTGGCCACCCCCTTCAGCGCGTCCATTGCTGTATCCTGATCGGAGAATGGAATGACCTTGTCGCCGATGATCTGACCGGTCTCATGACCCTTGCCTGCGATCAAAAGTGTGTCACCTTTTTCAAGATCAGCGACGGCGCGGCGGATTGCTTCACCGCGGTCACCAATCTCGACGCCGCCCGGCGTTCCGGCAAGCACATCGGCGCGAATGGAAGCTGGGTCTTCAGAGCGCGGATTATCATCTGTGACGATGACATGGTCAGCGTGTTTGGCCGCAACACCGCCCATCAGCGGGCGCTTGCCCTTGTCGCGATCACCGCCGCAGCCGAAGACAATAACGAGGCGGCCTGCGGTATGCGGGCGCGCGGCGCGGATCAACACGTCAAGGCCCGCCGGGGTGTGGGCATAATCAACAAAGACGCCTGCACCTTCGCGGGTCTGACCAACAAATTCGAGCCGGCCCTTGACCGGCTTTAGGGCTGCCATACCTGTCGCCACATCCTGCAATGGCGTACCTGTCACAAGCGCCAGTCCAGCAGCGGTCAAGGCGTTCAAAGCCTGAAACTCACCAATCAGCGGCAGATCGACAGCGGCTTTTTCGCCATGCCAATCCAGGAACAGGCGTTGCCCGGTCGCTTTCGGCATCAGCTCTTCAATCTTGAGGTCTTCGCCGCGCCAGCCAACCGACACAACATCCAAACCAGCCTGCTTGGCGGCGTCTTCGAAGAAAAGGCGCTGATCGCTGTCGGCGTTCACCACAGCCGGGACACCGCGCGGTGCTAGCTCAGAAAACAGACGCAATTTGGCGTCGCGATATTCATCCATCGTGTTGTGGTAATCGAGGTGGTCTTGCGTCAGGTTGGTAAAGGCCACCGCGCCAAGGCGAACCGCATCAAGGCGGAACTGGGCGAGGCCATGCGACGAGGCCTCCATTGCCGCATGCGTGACACCTTCGCCCGCGAGTGTATCAAGCGTGGCATGGATCGCTACGGGGTCAGGCGTCGTATGGCCAAGATCAATATGCCCGCTGGGACCAATCGCGCCGAGCGTGCCCATTGAAGCGGCCTGCAAGCCCGCGCTGGCCCAGATCTGGCGCAAGAAGTCGACCGTCGAGCTTTTGCCATTTGTGCCTGTAATGGCGACGGTTAGTTCCGGTTGGCGTGCATAGAAACGAGCAGCTGCTTTGGCGAGGGCGAGACGTGGTTCATCCGCCTCAAGCGCAATCGCCTCCATGGCAGGCAGATCGCGGCCAATAACTGCGACCGCGCCAGCCTTCAGCGCACCCGGAATGTAATCCCGGCCATCCGCTATGACGCCCTGAAGCGCGGCAAAGACATAGCCGGGCTGAACCTTGCGACTATCGGCCGTCAGTCCGGTAATCTCAGTATCTGCGCCGGGGCCAGCATAGTCCTCGATCAGGTCTCTTAATCTCATAGCGCGTTCCTTCTCTGCGAGACGGAGCGGACCTGTGGACCGTTTTGGACGGGCGTATCAAACTTTGGCTCGACACCCAGAATAGGCGCGATGCGATCAATCACCCGGCCTGCTGTTGGCGCCGCATTCCAGGCTGCCGTCCGGCCACGGCCTTCTCCGGCCTTTGGATTATCGAGCACGATCAAAACGACATATTCAGGGCCATCCGCAGGAAATATCGCCGCAAAGCTGCAAATATTTTCATCTTCAGAATACCCGCCCGCGATTGGCTTTTCGGCGGTTCCGGTTTTTCCGGCGACCCGGTAACCCGGCACATCGGCGCGCGACCCTGTACCCTCCAAAACCGCTTCGCGGAGCATATGCGTCACTAACGCCGCCGTGGGCGCAGACATGACGCGCTTGGGCGCGCGGCGGGTTTCGGGTTTAAGCAACAAAGTTGGCTCAACCCGCTCACCCGAATTGGCAAGGGCTGAATACGCCCCGACAAAGGCGATAGGCGAGACAGCAATACCGTGCCCATAGCTGACAGTTGCCGAGGACAGATCGTCAAATTGCGGTGGCAGGATAGGTGCGGCGCTGCCAGCCAGCTCAACCGGCGCGCGCTGGAACAGCCCCAGCGAACCGAAGAATTCCTGCTGGCGGCGCGTGCCAAGCTGCCATGCGACTTTTACAGTCCCGATATTCGAGCTGTCGGCAATAATTTGCGCTGGTGTGGCCCGGCCCGCAATCGGGTGATCGTCATTGATCTGGCGACCCCGAATGACCAATGGCTCACGCACATCAAACAGATCGCTCGGGCGCACCGCGCCGGCGTCAATGGCCCCGGCAACCGTGAGAGGCTTGAAGATCGAGCCAAGCTCAAACACAGCCGCGCTGGCGTGATCGAGCCGGGCAGGGTCTTCCAGACGCAGCGCCGCGGCCTGATGTGGATCAATTGGCGGCCAGCTTGCCATGCCGAGCACTTCGCCGCTGCGCGCATGCATGACGATGCCTGCCCCGGCCTCGGCTTCAAACTCACCGACCGCAGCGGACAATTCGGCTTCAAGGCTGAACTGGACATTCGCATCAAGGGTCAGCGCCAGTGCCTCGCCGCCCGCAGCCAGACGATCATCCATAGCGTATTCGATACCAGCCAGGCCCTGCCCATCATCACCTGCAAAACCAAGCACGTGGCCCGCCAGTGTGCCGCGCGGATAGTTGCGGCGGGTTTCCTGGCGAAAGTCCAACCCCTCCAGGCCAAGCTCAAACACAGCTTGGCGCTGGCGCGGGGTGAGGCCGCGCTGGATCCACGCAAAGGCACGGTCCTTATTGGAAAGTCGCTGCGTAATCAGATCGACGTCCAGATCTGGCAGCACTGTAGCCAGCTCGCGCGCCACCAGATTGCCGTCCATCATCGCGCGCGGGTCGGCAAACAGAGAGTACACCGTGACGCTGGTCGCCAGTAAGTCGCCATTGCGATCGGTAATATCAGCGCGGCGCTCAGGGGCTTCAAAAACACCAGACGCGGCGTTTATGACCGGGCCGCCAGACAAAGCGACTGTCGCGCCCTTAATCGCGATTGCCGCAAAAACCAGCAGCAAGCTGATCGACACCAGACGCGAGCGCATTCCGCCGCCGCGCATGATCGTATCACTGAGAAACTCAGTCTGCATCACGCACCTCCCGATCAACGGGTTGGTCGGTATCGCGGCGCTCAACCGGCGGGCCGATACGGCTATCAAGATCGACAGAGCGGACAAATTGCTCTGCGCGCGCCGGAACCATGCCAAGTTCATTGCGGGCAAAATCCTCGATCCAATCTTGACGCGAGCGATGCGATAGCTCCGTCAGCAGGTCAGTCTGCTCAGCCCGAGCAATAGCGATTTGCTGCTCGACCTTGGCAATTTCCTCGGCGCTGTCGCGCGCGCCATACTTGGCGCGGTAGAGGCTGAAAATCAGCACCGCGATGACGGCAAGGCCGAAGAAGAAGGCGCGGCGGCTCATGCGACAGGCTCCAAGATGGCGAGGGATGGGGTTTTAACGCCCGTGTCGACGGGGGCAGTCCACGGCTCTGCTTTAGTGCGGATACCGGCGCGCAGGCGGGCTGAACGCGCTCGGGGGTTGGCGGCGGTTTCGGCCTCGCTCGCCTCGATAGCCTTGCGGTTGATAAGCTCAAACGTCGCGGCCGGACCGGCCTCGCGCTGCGGCATATAGCGTGAACCGCCGCCTTGCGCGCCAGAACGCTCACGGAAGAAGCGTTTGACGAGGCGATCCTCAAGCGAGTGAAACGTCACCACAACCAAGCGCCCGCCGGGCAGTAAGATACGCTCAGCCGCCGCAAGGCCGCGAGCCAACTCGCCCAGCTCGTCATTGACGAACATACGGATCGCCTGGAAGGTCAAAGTTGCTGGATGGGTCTTCTTACCGCGCCGTCCGCCGACCGCCTGCTCAATCGTTTCAGCCAGATCGAGCGTCGTCGTGAATGGGACTTCAGCGCGGCGCTGGCACAAGACTTTGGCAATGCGGCGCGACTGGCGCTCTTCACCAAGCTGCCAGATGATCGTGGCAAGCTCAGCTTCGGGCAGGTGGTTGACGACATGCGCCGCGCTCGGTCCGGTCTGGCCCATCCGCATATCCAGCGGCCCGTCGCGCATGAAAGAGAAGCCGCGCTCGCCCTCGTCGATCTGAAAAGATGAAACGCCGATATCGAGCATGACGCCATGCACCTGGCCCGCCCCGGCATTCAAGAGGAGCGCATCAAGGTCACCAAACCGGCCGAGTAAAGGCACGAGGTCGGGCGTTTTCTCCGCCAGCTTTTCAGCCCGCGCAATCGCATCAAGATCACGGTCTATACCGTAAAGTGTGCAATTGGCCGCTGACAGGACAGCCATGGCATAACCGCCGCCGCCAAACGTCCCGTCGGCATAGACCTCGCCATCTGCCGGGGCGAGCGCGCTGATAACTTCGCGCTGGAGAACCGGAATGTGCGCCATCAGCTCTCCTCCCCGCCAACCACGCCGAGAATGCCGCCCGCGGCAAGCGCCGCCTGGAACGGCGCATCAATCGCGCCCTGGCTGGCCTCAAGCTGCTTGTCGACATTGGCATCGAAGGCGGCAAAACGGTTCGGCTCCCAGACATGGAACCGATCAAGCGAGCCGGCAAAAACCAGCTCTTTGGTAATACCTGCCGTTTCGAGCAGCGTTTTCGGGATGGAGATACGGCCTGTATCGTCCATTTTAAGGTCCGCTGACCGGGTAAAGATAGCGTGCTGGAAGGCGCGGCGCGCCGGATCGTTTGGGCTCATGCGGCTGAGTGTCTGGCGATAGGTTGCCATCAGAGCCTCGCCGCCGCCTTCAAGACAGGGCGAGCCATCAGTCGCAGGCCACAGGAAGATACGTGTACCGCCGCCCAGCGCATGACGAAACGAGGCCGGGACCGATACCCGACCTTTAGCGTCCAAAGCAGTATTGTGCGTCGAAACGAACACGCGCCAACTCCCATCAAAACCCGACTTGAAAAATTTGGGCCTACCCTACTGCTAGTTGGGATAACATGGGATTGAATGGATTCAAATGGGGTACAGGTGGGATTCGACATATCCACAATTTCGCCACATTGAAACAAAGATGGCACAGATCAGGAACTGGCCGGAACATGCACCTTCCTGCAAGTCTTAACAATTTAAAAATATTTTATTTACAAGAGGTTAACCTCAGACTCCTCACCCACAAATAATTGCCCATAATCTGATTAAATTTGCATTTTGTTGGAAAATTATCACGCAACAGGGTAGATGCGCGCGCAGATAGTACCTGAGATAAGTACACGTCTTCTCAGCTTTTTGCTGTTAGACGCCAGCCGATGCAGCTTCGTGTTGTCATTCTCGCCCTCGGCATCATGACCGCCCTGCTTGGTGCGGCGATGATCCCGTGCTGGTTTCTGGATCTTGCCGATCGACGGCCGGAAACCCCGGTCTTTGCTGCCAGCGCTATGACGCTCTTGCTGTTTGGCGGCGGGCTTACAGTGCTCGCGGGTGGACGGCCTGAACGTGCTGGCGCGCGCGAAGCTTTTCTGCTGACCGTTCTCGTCTGGATCGTGCTACCGCTGTTTGCCGCCATTCCGTTCATTGGCGTCGGCATGAGCTTTACTGACGCAATCTTCGAAAGCGTCTCCGGCCTGACCACAACCGGCGCAACAGTGATGACCGGGCTGGACAGCCAGCCGCGCGGTATTCTGCTCTGGCGCGCGATCCTGCAATGGTTTGGGGGTATCGGGATTATCGTTACCGCGATTGCCATCCTGCCGATGTTGCGGGTTGGCGGGATGCAGCTGTTCAAACTCGAAAGTTCCGATGTGTCAGGCAAGTTCATGCCGCGCATAGGGGAAATCACGCTGCAAATCGGTCTCGCCTATCTGGTGATTTCAGTCTCATGCGTGCTAACCTACATTGCCTGCGGCATGACGGCGTTCGATGCTGTCGCCCACGCGATGACCACGGTTTCAGCCGGCGGATACTCAACCCATGATGCTTCATTCGGCGCCTTTAACGGAACGCCAGCCATCTACGCCTCCATCGTGTTCATGGTCATCGCTGGCTTACCGTTTTCATTGCTCGCTTTGGCGCTTTTTCATGGCCGCTGGCAAAATATCTTCAAGGATCCGCAAGTACGCCTGTTTATCGGTATATGGCTGACCTTCGCTGCAATTATTGTGATCTGGCACGAATTTATTGTCTCGCCGCGCATCTTTACCAGCTTCGGGCAGGGCATTGAGCAATCGCTGTTCAATGTCATCTCGATCATGACCGGTACTGGCTATGCCACTGCGCCATACGATACCTGGAGCGATCCGGTCACGATCCTGTTCCTTGTGACCATCTTCCTGGGTGGCTGCGCCGGGTCTGCAGCCTGCGGTATTAAAATGTTCCGGCTGGAAATCAGCGCCCGCGCCGTTCTGGCCTATGCACGCCAGATGGTCAGCCCGAACCGCGTCGTCAGGGTCCGGTTTGGCGGCCGGGTGATTGAGGATGATACGCTGCAATCGGTAATGGTCTTTGTCTTCCTCTATGTGGCGACCTTTATTGGCGCGGCGATCCTGCTCGGCCTGACTGGCCTAGACCCACTCACGGCGATTTCAGGCGCTGCAACGAGTGTGTCTAATGTTGGCCCTGGCCTTGGCCCGACGATTGGCCCATCAGGCACGTTTGAGACGATTAGCGACCGCGCAAAGTGGATTTGCGCGACGGCCATGCTACTCGGGCGACTGGAATTTACCGCTGTATTTGTTTTGATGACGAAGCGCTTCTGGCGCGGCTAAAGGATTGCGCCAAGGCGCTAAATCCGGCAATAGGCCGGGCATGGCCGATACACTTCACACCACCGAAACGCTGCAGGCGACACTGACGGACATGGGCGCGCGCGCCCGCGCTGCCTCTCGCGTGCTTGCCAAGGCCAGCACCGAAACTCGCACGGCGGCTCTGAACGCCATGGCAGATGCTTTAACAGCGGCAACAGACACGATACTGGCTGCTAATGCGAAAGACCTTGAAGGCGGGAAGGCCAAAGGCCTCAGCCCGGCGATGATGGATCGCCTCGCGCTGGACCCGGAACGTGTGAAAGGTGTTGCAGATGCCCTGCGAGATATTGCGGCGATGCCGGACCCGGTCGGCAGTGAGATCGCGCGTTGGACCGTCCCAAGCGGCCTCGACATTGCCCGTGTGCGCACCCCGCTCGGTGTGATCGGTATTATCTATGAAGCGCGCCCGAACGTCACTGCCGACGCGGCGGCGCTATGTGTGCGGTCTGGCAATGCCACTATCTTGCGCGCCGGGAGCGAGAGCCTGCACTCGGCGATGGCCATTGCTGAGGCCTTGCGCGCCGGGCTGGAAAGCGCCGGGCTACCAGCGGACGCGGTCCAGCTGGTACAGACCAAGGATCGCGACGCGGTGGGGCATATGCTGACCGGGCTGGACGGCCAGATTGATGTGATTGTGCCACGCGGCGGCAAGTCGCTTGTGGCACGGGTGCAGAATGATGCCCGCGTGCCGGTGATCGGCCACCTTGAAGGGCTATGTCATATCTATGTCGACGCCGCTGCCGACCCGCAGCGCGCGATTGATATTATCGTCAATGCCAAGATGCGGCGAACCGGAATTTGCGGCGCGGCGGAAACCGTGCTGATGGATCGCGCTGTGGCAGCCAGCCTGCTCCCGGCAATTGCCAATGCGCTGATAGATGCAGGCTGTGAAGTGCGCGGCGATGCCGAGGCATGCGCGCTGGTCGCAGGCATGACGCCCGCGAGCGAGGCGGACTGGCATACAGAATATCTGGACGCGATCATTTCGGTGAAAGTGGTCGATGGCGTCGACGGCGCCCTGGCGCATATTACCACTTATGGCACCGGGCACACTGAGGCGATCCTGACCGAAGACAGCGCTATAGCTGAACGCTTCCTTGCCGAAGTGGATGCGGGCATTGTGATGGTAAACGCCTCGACCCAGTTTGCCGATGGCGGGCAGTTTGGCATGGGCGCCGAGATTGGGATTGCGACAGGTCGCATCCATGCGCGCGGGCCGGTGGGCGCCGAGCAGTTGACCATATTCAAATATGTCGTACGCGGCGACGGCCAGACCCGGCCTTGAAGTCATGCCTGTCCTGAAACCTGCTGCCCACATGCCACCTTCTGGCACGCGCCAAAAGATTGGCCTGTTTGGCGGCTCGTTCGATCCGCCGCATAGCGGCCATATGCATGTCGCCGAAACCGCGATGAAACGGCTCGGACTGGACTGCGTCTGGTGGGTTCCGGCGCGCGGCAATCCGCTCAAATCGCAGCCTGGCCATTTCGACAATCGCCTAGCAGCCGTGCAGATCATGACGCAGGCCAATCGCGCTATGAAGGTCAGCGATATCGAGCAGCATGCGCATCTGACCTATACGGTCGATCTGGTGCGCCTGATGAAGGCCCATTGCCCGCACGCACAACTGGTCTGGATCATGGGCAGTGACAGCCTCGCCAATTTCCACAATTGGAAAGACTGGTTGACAATCGCGCATCTGATCCCGATTGCCGTCATCGCCCGGCCCGGCGCGACGCTGGCAGCGCGGACAAGTCATTTTGCCCGAATGTTCAGCGATGCCCGCCTGCCCGGCAGGGCGAGCCAGAAACTTGCCGGGCACAAGACGCCCGCATGGACATATCTGAAAGCGCCGCTCAACCCGGCCAGCTCAACCGCGCTGCGGGGAAAGTAAACTGCCATGACCACACCCAAACTCCATATTTTCACTACGGGCGGGACGATTGATAAGGTCTATTTTGATGCCTTGTCGGAGTTTCAGGTCGGCGAGACGGCGCTGGATCATATTCTGCGTGAGGCGAATTTCAGCCTGCCTTATGAGATCACCTCACTGATGCGCAAGGACAGCCTGGAGCTAACCGATAGCGACCGGGCTGAGATCAATGACGCGATTGCCGCAAGTGAGAGCAGCAAAATTCTCGTCACGCATGGCACCGATACGATGGTGACATCGGCAGGCGCGCTGAGCAGCATGCCTGGCAAGACGATTGTGTTTACCGGCGCGATGCAGCCTGCGTCGCTGCGCTCAACTGATGCGGTATTTAATATCGGTTTTGCCCTCGCCTGCACCCAAACCATGCCGCCGGGCGTCTATATCGCTATGAGCGGGCGTGTCTTTGATGCCGCGAATGTCCGGAAAGATCGCGCTGCGCAGCGTTTCGTCGATAATTCTGACAACGAGGCCTAGAGCCGCCGAAAAGCTCGTGATATGGCGTTTCACATCAGAAACGAAACTGGAGCGATCCACTGCCTGCCTCAAAAACGGAGCCACGTCCGGCCAAAAGCGCGACACTCGAAGATATTCGCGCCCTGTCAGACAGTCTTGTCGCCTCGCTTGAGGACGATAAAGCCGAAGACCTCATCGTCATCGATTTATCCGGCAAATCATCCCTTGCAGATGTTATGATCCTTGCATCCGGCCGTTCGGCCCGGCATGTAAGCGCACTGGCTGATCATTTGGCGCAGACAGTGAAAGAGCGCACCGGTCAGTCTCCGAAACTGGAAGGCATGCCAAATGCCGACTGGGTCCTGCTCGATCTGGGCGACATTATCGTTCACATATTCCGCCCTGAAGTCCGCGCCTTCTACAATCTGGAGAAGATCTGGTCAGATGATGACAATGCGCATCGCGGCAACGATGCCTGATCGCGGTTTAATATTGTCTCGATCACGCTTAGAGCCCTAGCCTATACCTCATGCACCTCACTCTCATCAGCGTAGGAAAAGCAGGACGCGGCCCGGAAAGCGATCTGGTCGATGACTATGTTGATCGCGCCCGCAAGACAGGCCGTGCACTTGGGTTTCGCAGTTTCAAACTGATTGAAGTGGCCAGCGGCGGCGGGCTAAGCGAAGAAGGCGCGCGGCTGATAAGCAAAATTCCGCCTGACGCCAAGGTTTTTCGGCTCGATGAAAATGGCAAGCAATGGACATCGAAAGCCTTTGCATCACGGCTGGCCAAATGGCGTGATCAGGGCCGGCCCAATCTTACCTTTCTGATTGGCGGTGCTGAGGGCTATAGCAATGCCGTGCGCAAAGCCTATCCGAATACAATTGCGTTTGGTCCGCAAACCTGGCCACACCGACTGGTTAAAGTGATGCTCTGCGAGCAGGTGTATCGCGCAACGAGTATTTTGGCGGGGTCTCCATACCACAAAGCCTGATAAATTGCTGACAATTAACCATAACGCTCCGTATGACCGGACAAATAACCCGGCTTTTGGGGGTAATATGCGCCCTAAACACCACGCCCCCCTACAACATGACAGTTCGACAAGGAAATGTGCGGCTTTCAGGTCATTTGCACGATTTTCGAGCGATCTGATAAAAAACAAAGCCAAGTATAAGCCGCTTTATGGTCAATCTGCGTGCAAACTAGTCTTAGGGGTCACCAGCTTGAACCAATATGGAGACCTAAAAAGATGGGTAAAACACTTTCAAGAGCCCTTATGCTCGCACTTACTGCCGGTGCATTCACAGCCCCGGCCGCCCTCGCTGAAGGCGAATTCAGCGCTAACGTCGCCTTCACATCAGACTATATTTATCGCGGTGTGACACAAACTGACGGCGCCCCAATGGTCTCTGGCGGCCTCGACTGGGCGTCGGATGATTTCTACGTTGGTGGCTGGATGTCTGGCGTTGATTTCGGCGATGGCACAAGCACCGAGCTGGACATCTATGCAGGTCTGACGCCAACCGTTGGCGCATTCGACCTTGATCTGGGCGCAATCTTTTACGCTTACCCAGACGCGCCAGACACACCAGAGCAAAACTTCTTCGAGCTTTATGCTGGTGCAAGCACAACTGTTGGCGTCATCGACCTTGGCGCATCATACGCTTACTCACCAGAATTCTACGGTGAAAGCGGCTCAGCTGGTTATACAAGTTTTTCAGCTGGCACAGCGCTGGGTGAGAATTTCGGCGTAGATGCATCAGTCGGTTTCTCTGACTTCTATGACGATAACACAGACAGCTACACTGACTATTCAATCGGCGTAACAACTTCTTACGAAGACTATTTTGACCTCGACTTCCGCCTGATCGCGACCAGCGGCCTGGACGGAAATGACGAAGCCTTTGTGGTGACACTGAGCCGCGGCCTGTAAGGCTAACGCTAGACTTTAAGGCCCTCCTGTCCCTCCTGTGGCAGGCCGGGTATCACACCTGCCGCTACCTCGTCGAAACCGAGGTGGCGGTATTTTTTTATTGGCGAAGAGAGGCCGCGCCGACATGATCGGCACTATGGATCAGCATCGTTTCAACACGTATTGTTCAAGCCTTATTGCGACATCGCATGTCGTCCAGTGGGGCGGCGCTGATGTCTGGAAAGTTGCAGGCAAACTGTTTGCGGTCGGCGGCTGGAACGAGGGCAAGACATTCGCCATCACGTTCAAAACCAGCCCGACCTCATTCGATATTCTGAAAGAGCAACCTGGCCTGAGACCTGCCCCCTATCTCGCCTCACGTGGGATGAAGTGGATCCAGCACTATGATGCGCCGGGTCTCGATGATAACGGGCTGAAGACCTATATCGCGGAGTCGCACCGCCTTGTTGCAGCGGGGCTCAGCAAGAAGAAACAATGCGAGCATGGCCTGCTGGCCGATGACTGACATGAAAAAGGGCGGCTGGAATATACCAGTCGCCCAATCTCAACCGTCTATTTAGAGTGGTTTAGCCCGCCTTACGTTCAATCGCTGCAACTGGAGTTGCCGTACGTTCGCGCTTCTTGGCCGGCTGGAAGGCCACCTTGCCATGCTCGGCGCAGTAAGGGCCAGATGAAGATTTACGCCCGCAGAAGGCAAATTTCGGGTCGGCTGGATCACCAATCGGCCACTTACACATGCTATCGCGCAAGGTCAGAATGGTTGCAGCTTCACCATCAGACAGCGGCTGCGGCGGCAATGCCGCGACCATAGCTGCCTTTTCCGCAGTCCGCAGCGGCGCATCCATGCTGGCGACGCGTGCCGGTTTTGGCGTTATGACGGTGCCATCTGGCTGGACGCGCGGCTTAGGCCGGGCAAGACGAGGCGGGCGCTTGACCGGGCGCGACGGCGTGGCACGGCCCGAAAGGCCAAGGCGGTGAACCTTGCCAATAACCGCATTGCGCGTAACCCCGCCAAGCTCATTTGCAATCTGGCTGGCCGAATGACCTTCAGCCCATAGTTTTTTCAACACTTCAACGCGTTCTTCAGTCCAAGACATAATCTCTCCCCGCTTTCTTAGCAGCCCCTAGATATTGATTCAGGCCTGACCCATCAGACCCCTCTCTACGCTATATATCGTATCAGGGACGAAACGAAACACAAGATGCAGGGTCATGCAATCCACAAGCAATCAATATATAGTAAGAGTTGTGGATAAAATCTGAGGCCTCGCCAAACGCCGCGACAGCCCCTACATGTCGGCGCATGATTGACGCAAAACCCTCAAATACCGCCCCTGCTGCTCCGACACCGCGCACCTATGGTGCTGTCAATTGGCTCGGACTTTGGACGCTTTATAAGCGTGAGGTTGGGCGTTTCCTGAAAGTCTGGATGCAGACTTTACTCGCGCCCGTCATCTCGACCCTGCTTTTCATGACTGTCTTCAAACTGGCATTTGGTAATCGCGGGGAGCTGACCGGGGATTTCAACGGGCTGGACTATAATAACTTCCTGGCGCCCGGCCTGATCGTGATGGCGATGCTGCAGAACGCGTTTCAGAACTCGTCCTCTTCGCTGACGATCGCCAAAGTGCAAGGCAGTCAGGTGGATTTCCTGATGCCGCCACTATCGCCGCTCGAACTGGCGTTAGGCTTTATCTTCGGCGCGGTGACACGCGGGGTCATGGTCGGCGCGATTGCCGCTATTGGCATTCATTTTAGCGGCCTGGCCAATCTGAGTGTGGTACATATCCTGCCCGTCATCTGGTTTGGCCTGATGGCGACAATCACATTGGCCGCGATTGGCGCTATGGGCGGTATCTGGGCCGATAAGTTTGATCATCTGGCCGCCGTTTCAAACTTCGTGATTGTGCCACTGACATTTCTGTCAGGGACATTTTACGACATTAATGTGCTGGTTGAGCCGTTTATCACGCTGGCGCATTTTGATCCGATTTTCTACCTGATTGACGGATTTCGTTATGGCTTTCTCGACGCGGCTAACTCAGACCTGATGAGTGGATACGTGGTCACCGGATTGGTAGCGCTGGCGACATCGGCTGGCGTCTGGTGGATGCTGAAGTCGGGCTATAAGCTCAAGACCTAGCAACAACGAAATAGTTAATAACCCACATTAGTGATCATTGCGGAAAATTAATTAAATAGCTTACGCACTGTTTTAATGGCATTTTTGTATTAACAAAGTGCGAACACTTACTTATAAACGTTAACACGTTAAGTATAAGGAAACCTTGGTATGAGAACTTGAAGACACGAAGGAGTGTCTCATGGTCTCACTTATATTTTCTTCATTCGAAAGTATTGCAGTCGGGTGTGGTGCCATAATGGTTGGCATCGCCGCGATTATAGGTGCAGGCAGGAAAAAAGACTAAGAGACCGCTATGGCTGAACTCCCCGTTCTCTCGATGACTGATGTGCGCCTGTCCTTTGGCGGTGCGCCGCTATTTGAAGGTGTCACGTTTACCCTCGCCAAGGGCGAACGCGCAGCGCTTGTTGGCCGAAATGGCGCCGGCAAGTCGACGCTGATGCGAGTAATTACCGGGCGCTTTGGGCCCGATAGCGGCGAGATGTGGCGACTGCCCGGCCTGAATGTCGTCGCCGTGGAGCAGGAGCCGGATGCCTCAGAATTTGAGACCGTGCTCGACTATGCTGCGGAAGGTCTGGATCAGGTCTGGATGGCGGAGTCAGAGCTCGGCCTGTTCGGCGTGGAGGCTGCAGCAGATCCGAAAACGCTCTCAGGCGGGCAAATGCGCCGCGCAGCGCTGGCCAAAGCCTTCGCCGCTGAGCCGGATGTGTTACTACTCGACGAGCCGACAAACCATCTAGATGTGCCGATGATCGAGACGCTGGAGCAGCGGCTGAAATCGTTTAGCGGGGCTGTCTTACTGGTCAGCCACGATCGCCGTTTCATGGAATATATCACCACAAACACGCTCTGGCTACGCGATGGGAAAGTCATGAAGTCTCCGCAGGGCTATGGCCATTTCGAAGACTGGGCGGCTGAAATCGAGGCGGCGGAAGAAAAGCAGCTCGCCAAGATGAAAACGCAAATGAAAGCGGAAAATCGCTGGCTGGCACGCGGCGTGACGGGCCGGCGAGCGCGTAATATGGGGCGTCTGCGCAAGCTGCACGCGATGCGCGATGCGCAGTCAGCGCTGCGCATGTCTGTCAATGCGGGAAAGTCTACCGCCGGTATTTCAGCGCAAGTCGGCGACAATCAGAGCCGCAAGGTTCTGGAAACGCGAGGCATCTCAAAGGCTTTCGGCGAGGTGGTAATCGCGCGCGACCTATCGCTAAAAGTGCTGCGCGGTGATCGCATCGGCCTGATCGGCCCGAATGGCGCAGGCAAGACGACGCTGATCAAACTGTTGCTTGGCGAACTTGAACCCGACACAGGCAGTATCAAACTGAACCCGTCATTGACCGTGACCTATCTCGACCAGACGCGCGATACGCTCAGCCCGACCGACACGCTATGGGAAGCGCTGACCCCGGCCGGCGGGGATAGTATTATGGTGCAAGGGCATTCGCGGCATGTTGCGGGCTATGCCAAGGACTTCCTGTTCAAACCCGCCCAGCTGCGCCAACCCGTGGCGGCTCTATCGGGCGGGGAACGCAATCGGTTGACGCTGGCCATCGCTCTCGCCAAGGCCACCGATTTGCTGGTGCTGGATGAACCGACCAATGATCTCGACATGCAGACGCTGGAGCTGCTGGAAGACATGTTGCTCGGGTTTGAAGGCACGCTGCTTCTGGTCAGCCATGACCGGGCCTTCCTTGACGCTACTGTGACCTCATGCCTGGTGCCGATGGGCGACGGCGAATGGTTGCAAACGGCTGGCGGCTGGAGCGATGCGCAGGACCAGATCACGCCGAAGCAGGTCAAACCGGCGGCGAAGAAGAAATCTTCTGCGGCCAAGAGCACTGGCAGTGATATGAAACCCACCAAGCTGTCCTTCAAGGACCAGCATCGGTTGAAAGAGGTTGAGGCCGCAATACCAAAACTGACGGCAGAGATCGCCAAACTGGAGAACGAGCTGGCAGATCCTGACCTGTTCACGCGTGATCAGGCCGCTTTTGAGCAGATCAATGATCGTCTTTTAGCAGCGCGCGAAAAGCTGGAATCAGCTGAAGAAGACTGGCTGCATATCGAAACAATGAAGGAAGGCCTGAGCGGCTAATCGAACAAATTTGAAGAATAATTTTCAGATTTTGTTAACCATCTCTCATAAATCGCCTACAGTCCGTTTCAGATGAAAGATCCAGCGGGCTAGAACGCTGAGATATTTGAGGGACGGACATGATACGTATTCCAGTTTTACTTCTATCGGCGGCACTCATTGCAGGCTGCGCGTCTGCGCCCGAACCGCCTGCTCCACCGCCGCCGCCTCCCCCCCCGCCACCCGTCGCCGAGCCAGCGCCGGAAGACACAAATGAGGGTATTTACATCCCGCCGCCGGTCGCAGAACCGGTGCCTGAGGATACCAATGAAGGCATTTACACGCCGCCGCCGGCTGTTGCGCAACCTACACCAGCCCCGCCTGAGCCTGTTGTCGCAGAAACACCCCCGCCCAGCCGCACGATTGGGCAACCTGAGCCTATGCTGCCCAATGAAGTTGAGGTCGTAACGGCTTCGACCGCAGGCGAATGCGAACGCGTTCGCGCTGAAGGTGCCCGCCGGGGCGATGAATGGATCAGCTGCGTTAGCGTCTTTTACGGCACCAATCGCGCCGAAGAAAAGACGGATGAGCGCAATATTACATCGAAAGCGCTCGATGGCCGCGACCGGGCGCAAGATATTGGCGACTTGTTCGGTATTCGCCCAGAAACGCGCGCCAACTGTGAGCCAAGCCCGCTGGACTATTCACAAACATCATCCAGCAAACGCGTCTGCCATCTTGGTGAGATCGTCGTCAGCGTGCCGGATTCGCGCAAGAAACTACTCGCCAAGGGCGGCGGCGCGTTCAAGCAGGCACGAAGCGGCGCAGCCTTGAACGATAGTGAGCTGAAGAAGTATTTCGCCCTGCTGGATCACTGGTCATATGACCGCGATCCGGACGGTTTCGCAGCCCGCATTCAGCAAGTGATCAATGCGTCCGATCCAAATGAGAAACATGCTTTCGTATTCATTCATGGCTTCAATGTGCCCTTCCGCAATGCCGCATTCAGAACCGCGCAACTAAAATACGATATGGAAATAGAAGGCCCCGCCTTCTTCTTCTCATGGCCTTCGAATGGCAGCTTGCTCGACTATCTGAGCGATCAGGAAGATGCCGACCTGAGCGTCGATGCCCTCGCCCGCTATCTACGCCTCGTCCACAGTTCAGTGACGGACGGTGAGCGCCCGATGAAGCTGCATATCGTTGCGCATTCCATGGGGACGCGGGTTACCGCGCAGGCGCTGGCCCGGCTGGCGGATTTTGAAAGCAGCCCGAAATTCGGTCATGTGGTTTTTGCCGCCGGAGACCTTGATGCCAACCTGTTTGAGGAATGGATGGGGGCCTCTGCGCCGCTCTATGATGGCGTGACAATCTATACGTCCAACACTGATGCCGCCGTTGGGTTCAGCCGTGTCCTGCGCAATCTGTCGAGCAATATGCAGTTCTGGGGCGCAAAGAATGATGATGTGAAACGCCGGATCGGTTTTTACAAGAAAAACGGATCCCCTTCGGTATTCGACATGCCGAATGCAGATGGCGAAGACCGGGTCAAAACGATTGATGTGACCAAAGCTGCGCCCTTTAGTTTCTTCTTCAAGGTCAAGCATTCGACCTATGCGCAGTCAAAATCGATCACCGATGATATTCGCTGCCTGTTTGACTTGCCGTTCTCTGACCCGGATGTGCGCTCCCACCAATTCAAGCGAGTAAGCCGGGATACATCGCATTGGACCTATGATCCGGGCATCAAGGATGGCGCAACGGCATGCCAGGCTGCAGCTGGAAAAACGCTTCCTTAACAGGGCGCGCTTTAATCTTTGCGTGAACTCAAGCGCGGAGCCTGAAGATGCGACACTGGACGCCCTTAATTGCGAAATCTGCTCTACTGGCAGGCATTGTGATGCTGATGCCCGCGGTCGCAGCCAATGGCGAAGCAGAGCTTGCGGGCGGCCCTGATACAATGCCGAACATGATTGTCGAGCCGGACACCTACCGGTTTGGCTATCCCTACCGATCTGAGCGCGGCACAACCCCAGAACAGTGCGCGGCGCAATGTGAGCGCGAAGCGCGCTGCGCTGCATGGTCGCTGACACCCGCGACATTCAAAGTCGGGCCACGCTGCGAGTTAAAGCGCAAGGTTGGCACGGCCGAGCCACGACCGGGTGGTGTCTCCGGCGTCGCACTGCGGCCCTATCCCGCAGCAGCAACGCAAACCAGTGCAGGTGGCAGCGAACGCCGCATCTTGCCGCCGCTAAACACTGGTGCCTACAGCCCCGCACCGCCGCCATCAGCGCCGTCGCAAAAGCCGATTAATCAGCAGCCGCGTATTATCATGCCAGCGACGAGCACAGCCGAAACGGCAACACCTGCGCCGCGTCCTGTAGCTGAACCGAAAGCATTGCCGAAACCCATACCAGCCCCACAACCCTTGCAAGTTCCTGCCGTCGATGCGATGCGCCGTGCTGCGCCACGACCACAGCCTGTCGCGGTGCCAGCGCCCAAGCCTGCGGCTCCTCCGGCTCCCGCCGTCAATGCGATGACCCGGGCGCGCCCAGTTGTTTCGGAAGCCATTGCACCACTACCAGCACCACCTGTAGCGCCCGCCGCTCAACCAGCGACCCGCGTGGCACCGCCGCCAGCGCCGCCGCGCAAACCGTGGACAGAGCGGACCGCTGATGACATCGATTATTCGGTTCAGGAGATGGATTTCATTCCCGGCGACCGCGAAGCGACAGCTGGGTTCCTGTCCGGCGCACCGGAAGAACCAGAAGACTAGGCTCTAGCGCTTTGGTCCCGGCTTACCGCCGGGTTTTGCGCGCGGCGGACGCCCTGTCCCGCTGCCCTTATAGCCATTGCCCTGTCCTTTTGGGCGATCCTTGCGCTGCTGTTGCGGGTCGCGGTTCGGTTTGGCGCCGCCTTTACCAACAAATGAGCGCCCTTTGCGGATTGGCTGGCCGGCTTCGTCGCGCAGGCGTTTGGGCCGATCACCAAGCGAAGCAGAAATCAGTGTCGCGCGTTCTCTCGAGGTCAGTTGGCGCCATTGGCCCTCTGGCAAGTCGCCAAGGTGCAGTGTACCGATACGAATGCGCAATAGGTCAACGACTTGCAGCCCAACCAGATCACACATGCGGCGAATCTGGCGCTTGCGGCCCTCACGCAGGATAAAGCGCAGAACCTGGTCGCCCTCATGCGTGACCTTGGCGGTTTTCAGTTTGCGACCATCCAGCGTCAGGCCATTACGTAGCAATGCCAGACGGCCTGTATTAATCGCACCCTTGACTGTGACGAGGTATTCTTTCTCAAGCGTGTGCTCAGGCCCGATGATCGCCTTGGCCAGCACACCGTCTTCAGACAGCAGCAAAAGCCCGCGCGAGTCCATATCGAGGCGGCCAAGCGGGGCGAGACTGGCATTGCGGCCCGGTGCGGGCGCACTGTCTGCTGCATTTGCTGTGGTGAGCAGACGCGCGGCGGGCACCTGACCCGGCTCTGGCTGGGCGGAAATATAATCGACCGGCTTGTTGAGCACGGCTGTGAATTTGCCGGACAGCGCTGCTGACGCCGCCTTGGTAAGCGTCAGGACTTCATTCGGGCTGATCTTGTGTCCGGGCTCGGTGATCACGGTCTCATCAACCATGACACCGCCCTGAGCGATCAGCGCTTCGGCTTCGCGGCGTGAACAGAGGCCAAGCTCGGCCATCCATTTGTTGAGACGCACGGGCGCATTGCCCTTATAAGTATGAGACGCAGACATGTGGCGCGGTTTGGCGACCTATTGGCTCTGCGTCAACGCATTAAGCGATGCAGAGCAGGCGCGCCGCCTAGTCTTTCGCGTCCTGCGCTGTTTCCTTGACCTTCTTGCCAACGGTTTCAACGTCCTTGCCGACGCCTTCAAGCGTATTGCAAGCGGCAAGCAGTGGCAGGGCGACAAGTGCGAGAATGATAGCTTTCATGGGGATTTCTCCTGTTTGTCTGTAGATGGCGCGGCGATACTGGCTTGGCAAGCCTATTGGCGGCGCTTGAGATAGGTTGGCACTGGCGGTGTGGTTTCTCCGCACGCGGGCAGGCCATTACCACCCGCCAATTCCGGATTGGGGTCGCAGGCTTGCCCGGCAGACGCTGTGGCGCGGCGCGGTTTCGACATAAACACTTCGTCGCGCACTTCATTCGCCACATGGCTGACGCCATTGCCAACTGCAGCAATATCCTTGCCTACACCGTTGACAGTTGCGCAAGCAGAAAGGCCGAATGCAGCTGTTAGGACAGATATAAGATAAAGGCGTTTCATCGGGTCTCCCCTTTTTCAAGCAAACAGGATCATCTCACCCGCACAAAAAGGGCACAAGTGTATTCCCCTTCACGGCGACTCCCTGCTAAAGGGCGGGAGGTATAGGAGTAAGCATGAAAACGGCTGTGATTGTCTTTCCTGGGTCGAATTGTGACCGCGACGCGCAAGTCGCGCTGCGACAAGCCACCGGGGCTGAGCCTGCTATGGTATGGCATAAGGATGGGACGATCCCGGAGGGAACTGATCTGGTCATGGTGCCAGGCGGCTTTTCTTATGGCGATGCCTTGCGATGCGGCGCGATTGCCGCCAACTCGCCTGTTATCAGCCAATTGCAAGACCATGCGGCGCGCGGCGGCTATATTCTCGGCGTCTGTAATGGATTTCAGATCTTGTGTGAGACAGGGCTTCTACCCGGCGCATTGATCCGCAATGCGTCGCTTAATTTCATCTGCAAGCCGCAAGCCCTGACAATCGAAACGGCAAATTCCGCCTTCACTAGCGCCTATGCTGGGCGCAGCGAAATCTCGATCCCGATCGCGCATCATGACGGCAATTATGTTGCTGACGAGACGACGCTCGATACGCTTGAAGGCGAAGGCCGTGTAGCCTTTCGCTATGCTGGCAATCCAAACGGATCGGCGCGCGATATTGCCGGCGTGATCAGCGGGAATGGCCGCGTGCTTGGCATGATGCCCCACCCTGAACGCGCTATCGGCGGCCATGAAAATGGCACTGATGGCGTCGGCATGTTCGAGAGCCTGGCTGGCGCGATCTAGCAAACCGCCTGCGCTCACGCTAAGCCTCTCGCCATGACTGCACCGTTGCAAACGCTACTGAGCCAAGCCAATCATCTGTTTCGCAGCGGCCCGAAGCCAGCGGCCATTGCAGCGCATCGCGAGCTACTTAAAGCCTATCCGGAAAATCCCGATAGCTGGTATAATCTCGGCGTTCTACTACGCCAGACCGGGCAGTATGAAGCCGCGTTGGAGGCCTATGCCACCGCGCTGAGCCATAACGTTCAGCACCCTGAAGAGGTTCACCTCAACCGCGCCGTGATTTATCTCGACGGCTTGCGCGATGGCGACAGCGCCGAGCGGGAACTTCAAGCTGCACTGAGCCTCAAGCCAGACTTCATATCAGCACTACTCAATCTCGCGAGCCTGTATGAAGATCGCGGCGACAAGCAGAATGCGCGCGCAGCCTATGACGGTTTACTGGCGCTCGCCCCGCAAGATGCAAGCGCCTTGTCGCGGCGCGCCGGATTAGAGTTCGGTGAAACGGCCAAGCCAATGATAGCAAAGCTAGGTGAGGCGCTTGCGCGGCCGGGCCTGCCCGCGACTGACAAAGCTGCACTGGAATTTGCGCTTGGCCGATTGCACGATAGTTGCGGCGCCTATGACGCTGCTTTTGCCGCCTATACGCGCGCCAATGCGCATAATCGCACACAGCCGCATGACCGCAGCGCCGACACAAATCGTGTGGCCGAAACGATTGCGGCCTTCCCTGCGCCCGAACCTAAATCTGGAGATACCAATGCCCCGGTGTTCATTCTCGGCATGTTTCGCTCCGGCTCGACCCTGATTGAGCAAATTCTGGCCAGTCATCCTGAGATTACATCAGGCGGCGAACTGGACCTTATCCCACGCTTTGCACACATGCTAGGCGAGAGGCCGGAGGCGATTGCAAACGCGTCGGCTGAACACATCTCGCAAGCACGCGAGGCTTACCGCGCTCGCATCGCAAGCATCGGGGCTGCTGGTTTGGTCACGGATAAACGGCCCGACAATGTCTGGCAGATTGGCCTGATCAAGCGGCTGTTTCCGGATGCGCGCATCATTTACACGCAGCGCCACCCCTTAGATAATTGCCTGTCTGTCTATTTTCTGCACCTGAACCCAGCCATGACCTATGCCAACGATCTTACCGATATCGCGCACCACTTGCAGGCTGAGCGAAGTTTAATGACGCATTGGCAGCAGCTCTACCCGGATGACATTCTGACTGTTGGTTATGAGGATATGATTGGTGATCAGCGCGCACAAACGACCCAAATTCTCCGCTTTCTGGGACTGGATTGGGATAAGGCATGCGGTGATTTTCATAAGTCATCATCGCTCGTTCGGACGGCAAGTGTCTGGCAGGTCCGCGAACCCATACATGCCCGTTCGGTCAATCGCTGGCGGCACTATGACAAGCACATCGGGCCGTTGAAAAGTGCGCTCGGCCTGAGCGATGCCCAATAAAAAACCGGGAGGCAGCACGTCCCGCTACCTCCCAGCCATTTCCCCCCACATTCAGGGGCGTTTAGTCCTTGAACTTCATTTCTTGTAGCAGACTATCGCTCATAAGGCGGCGTACTTCTGCGCGGTCACCACTTTCAGATTGCAATTGCGCAGCATTGGTCGAAGCCCAAGCCTGATATTCAGCGAAGTGCTGCATCGCTTCGGCGCCAGTCGGCAGCTCCGTGCTAATCGAAATCAGGTACAGATCTGGTTCGCCATCACGCGCATGATAGTTAGACAGCACGATGTAATCTTCGATCCAGCCTTTAGACATGGCAAATTCTTGCCCCGCGCGCCACTGGTCAGCGAGATGATTAGCATAGGCAAGGCCGCCACCGGGCATCAGTTCAACCCCTGTCACTTCCCAAAAGTCGCCTGGCACAAATGGATAGCCTGTATCCGGAGCTTCAGCGGCAGCTGGGGCTGGTTCCTGCGCCGTAGCAATAGTCGCGCACCCGGAAACAGCAATCGCTGCGACAGCGGCAGCAAGCTTCAAGTTATATGAAATATTCATCTCTTCCTCCTGATTAACTATTTGTTAGCATTTGCACACTCAACCAGTAAGCGCAATTTAATTCTTTATCTCGCGCTAAAGGCGAAAATTTTTACCTGAACCACACAGCCAATGCTCGCTAATTTCTTTGCCTTAGAGCCAATGCTTGACCTGATGGAAATTTCTTCCACTGTGGGCGAAAGAGTTTTGGAGGTGGGGGCATGACATACGAAGAAGAAAGTCAGGCAGCTGGGCGACATATATTCCCGGACCTTGCCCGCGCCTGGGCGCTGGTCGGGATTGGGCTTGTGAATATCGGCGTTATCGCATGGCCGATGATGAGCAGCTATCACTATGAGGGTGGGCTAAACGGGCCGCTTGATGAGGCCGCTTATTTTGGCGTCAATGCGCTATTCCTGATGAAATCCTATTCGCTGTTCTCCTTCATGTTTGGTGTTGGGTTTGCTTATCAAATGCAATCGGCGCAGAGGGCTGGTGCAGCCTTTTCAGGCCGCTATTGGCGGCGCATTCTGGGCCTATTATTTTTTGGTATCCTGAACATTTCGCTGTTCTTTATTGGCGATATTCTGATCATCTACGCCGTGCTCGGATCGCTACTTTTCCTGTTTCGCAATGCGTCGCAAAAGACATTGATGACGTGGGGCTTCATCATTTACGCGGTCCAGATTCTTGTGCTCGCAGGCATGGCGACCGCGATGTATCTCGGCACTGTGTATGCACCTGAAGATATGGCGGAAGCGTTCGCCGAATTTGCCGAATCCGATGCCAGTAATCTCGCCGTCTTCGGCGCTGCGGGGTTCATGGAAACTGCGACCTACAGGGTCGTTGAGTACATTAAGGGTATGCCCTTCATCATGATGTTTCAGGGCTTTGGTGCGCTCGCCTTTTTCCTGTTTGGTTTTGCCGCTGTGCGCAGCGGGGCCATAGCTGACCCTACCATGCCGATATGGAAACGGGCCCGGCGTGTCGCGCTACCAATCGGGCTGGCGATTAGCAGCCTTGGCGCTTTGCTGCTCTCAATGTCCGAAGGTATGACCGATCCGACGACATTTTTTGGTATCGTGCTGATTACAATAGGCAGCCCATTTTCGACGGCAGGCTATCTCGGATTAATCGCCAAATGGGCCGAGGGCAGCATTGGCCCGGTCAAAGCCTTTTTTGCGCGCGGCGGGACGGCCTCGCTAACCGCTTACCTGATGCAAGGTCTGATCTTCTCGGTGACGTTCAGCGCCTATGGTCTCGGATATTTCGCGCAATGGAGCGCCGCGCAATGCGTTGGCTTTGCGATTTTGGTGACGCTGTTCACCATCGCCTTTGCCAGCCTGTGGCGCACCAAGTTCAAGCGCGGACCGCTAGAAATGATCCTGCGCGGCTTCACCTATCTCGGCGCGCGGTAGGTAAACCACAACTAGGCCTAGCGAATCCCCGCCGCCCGCGCTAAACGCGGCGAATGGCTAGAACGCGTCTCATGTATATTGAACTTAAAACCGGATATGACGGCGACGGCCCGGCATGGATCAGCAAGGTGAAATACACTAAAACTGAAAAAGGCTTTCACTGGCACGGCCGCTTGTTACAGCAAGCGACGATCTCTGAACGAGAAGACTTCGGCTGGACGGACGGCAATTATTTCGATTTCGATAGCGGCAAAGCCTATTGGGCCTCTGGCGCAAAGAAGAACGGCAAAGATCGGCTGGACCCGGAAGCGGGGACACTGTCGGTGGATGAGGATGTCAAAACCGAATACGAACAATTGATTGGTGCGAAATGACCGATAAAACCGCTATCATCGCCGCTATGCAGGCCAAGCAAACCGCCGCTGATGCCGCCCAGCATGGTATCAATGATGAGGAGTGGGACCGTCTTGTCACCCGCCTTGGCCGCGACCCAAACCTTGTCGAGATGGGCATCTATAGCGTCATGTGGTCAGAGCACTGCTCTTACAAATCCTCGCGTCGTCACCTGTCTAAATTTCCGACCAAGAATGACCGCGTCATTCAAGGGCCGGGCGAGAATGCCGGCGTCATCGATATTGGCGACGGGCAGGCGGCGATCTTCAAGATGGAGAGCCACAACCACCCGTCTTATATCGAGCCTTACCAAGGCGCGGCGACAGGCGTAGGCGGCATCCTGCGCGACGTTTTCACGATGGGCGCGCGGCCGATTGCGCTGGTCAATGCCCTGCGCTTTGGCGACCCGAGCCACCCGAAAACACGCAGCCTCGTTGCGGGTGTCGTTGCGGGCATTGGCGGTTATGGCAACTGTGTCGGCGTTCCGACAGTTGCGGGTGAGACCCAGTTCGACAAAGGCTATAATGGCAATATCTTGGTCAATGCGATGGCGGTGGGCCTCGCTGATCAGGACAAGATTTTCTACGCCCGCGGCGCTACGCCGGGCAACCCGATCTTCTATGTTGGCAGCAAAACAGGCCGCGACGGTATTCATGGCGCGACCATGGCCTCAGCCGAGTTCAGCGAAGGCGACGAAGAGAAACGCCCCACCGTTCAAGTCGGCGATCCGTTCACCGAGAAGCTGCTCATCGAAGCCTGCCTCGAGCTCATGGCGACCGATGCGATCCAAGCCATTCAGGATATGGGCGCGGCGGGACTGACGTCTTCTTCAGTTGAGATGGCCGATAGCGGCGGCGAGAATGGCGAAGGCATTGGCGTACGGATGGACCTTGATAAAGTCCCGCAGCGCGAAACCGGCATGACCGCCTATGAGATCATGCTGAGCGAGAGCCAAGAGCGGATGCTGATGGTGCTACACCCTGACAAGATCGACGTCGCAAAAGCCGTGTTCGACAAATACGATCTCGATGCCGAAGTGATTGGCGAAACGACAGATACGGGCCACCTGACCCTGCTGCAGCATGGCGAGGTTGTTTGCGATATCCCAGTCGCGCCGCTGGCGGAAGACGCACCAAACTATGACCGCCCATGGGTGGAGCCGCCTAAGCGTGCGCCGCTGGATATTTCCAAATATCCTGACCCTGAAGATTATGGCGAAGTCCTGCTCAAGCTCATGTCGTGCCCGGATATGGCGTCAAAGCGCTGGATTTGGGAACAGTATGACCGCCATGTTATGGGCGATACGGTCGATAGCTCTCAAAGCATGGGCGACGCCGCGATTGTCCGCATCCACGGCACGAACAAGGCGCTGGCGATTACGTCCGATTGTAACCCGCATTATGTCGCTGCTGACCCGTACGAGGGCGGCAAGCAGGCTGTCGCCGAGGCCTATCGCAACTTGTCAGCTGTCGGTGCAAAGCCCATCGCGATCACAGACAATCTCAATTTCGGCAACCCGGAAAAGCCGGAGACGATGGGCTATATCGTCAAGGCGATCGAAGGCATGGCCGAGGCGTGTCGTGCTCTCGATTTCCCGGTCGTGTCTGGCAATGTCAGCCTGTATAATGAGACGGATGGGGTGGCGATCCCGCCAACGCCCGTCTGCGGCGGGGTTGGCCTGATTGAGGATGTCAGCAAGATCGCGACGCTGAAAGGCGCGCAGCCGGGGGATGTTCTGATCCTGATTGGCGAAACAAAAGGCCATCTTGGCGCGTCACTATATGCCCGCGAGATTCTGGGGCTGGAGGGTGAAGCGCTCGGCCCGCCCCCGCCTGTCGACCTTGATGTTGAAAAGCGCAATGCAGATTTCGTCCGGGGGTTGATCGAGCAAGGCCTCGTCAACGCCGTCCATGATGTCAGCGAAGGCGGCATTGCCTGCGCCGCCGCAGAAATGGCGCTGGCAAGTGGAGTTGGCTTGGAAACTGATTGGACAAAAATCTATCCGGAAGAATTTGCAGGCCCGATTTCGCACAAAACATTTTGGCCTTACATTTTTTCCGAAGATCAAAGTCGATATCTAATCGCGACACCAGCTGAGTATGAAAACACGATCCTAGCCCAAAAGGGAGCCATAGTGTTTGGTAGTCGTTCCATAGGGTCAATTACGAGAACTCAGGACGTTGTTTTGAAGCAAGAGACCGAAAAAAAAATCGGTGGTTGTTCCCTCGCTCGCCTCCTCGAGGCGCATGAGGGCTGGTTGCCGCGCTATATGAGTACGGTCGACTAGTGCTCAGTCCGTCTTCACCGACACACCAGAGCGATAGGCAACCACAGTGCCGGCTTCATCGCTGATTGTTTCGGTGAAATAGGCCCCGCTCTCACTGTAAACCGCGAGCACGTCGATATATAATTCCCCGGTCTCATCCGGCAGAGGCGGCAGTGTATAATTCGACCTGGTTGTGATGCGGCCGACGTGATTGGGCCCCTCACAGGACGTGAATGTGCGCGCCGCGTCGTCTTCCTCGTCACCGGAGCGTGTCAGGAACTGGTTGCCGACCAGACGCACAGTGGACGACGACCTCTCTTCCATGTCACCGCCTGCAGATGAATACTCCCAGCTGCCATCATCACGGCGCATATGGTTCGATTTGGTGATGAAGGTCCGATATCCGCCACTGATCCGCGCAATTGTACCTGTATAGTCGAATTCACCTTCCATGAAATCCATGACTTGCGTCAAGCAGGGGTTGAGATCAGGCGGCGCGGCAGCGTCAGTCTGTGTTTCAAGCGTTGTACACCCCGCGAGATATAGACCCGCCAACGACACTTTTAGCACAGTATATCTTCTCATTTTCAAGCCCCTTCATGAATGCTACATATGTAGCAGTACAGCAGAATGGCTCGCAAGAGAAGACAAATTTTAACGGAATGTGGGCTCTAGCGGTCCAGTTCCACATCCCAGTAGAGATAATCCATCCACGTCTCGTGCAGATGGTGGGGCGGGAATTTGCGGCCGATTTGCTGAAGCTGGTAATTGCTCGGTCGCGCCGGTTTGATCGCCGGGTGCATCATCGCTTCTTTTGGCATCCGCCCGCCTTTGCGCAGATTACACGGCGAGCAGGCCGCAACGATATTGTCCCAGCTCGTGCGCCCGCCTTTGGAGCGCGGGATGACGTGATCAAAGGTCAGGTCATGGGGTGAGCTGCAATAGACGCACTTGAAGCCATCACGCAGGAAGACATTAAAGCGCGTGAAGGCGGGTACGCGGTCCTGGCGGATGAAATCACGCAGTGCAATGACGCTGGGCAGCCGCATTTCAAAGCTCGGGCTGCGCACGACATGATCATATTCTGCAATAATATCAACGCGGTCGAGGAAGACAGCCTTCACCACATCCTGCCACGGCCACAGCGAGAGCGGATAATAAGAAAGCGGGCGATAATCAGCGTTCAGTACCAAAGCGGGGCGACCGCTTGGCGGGGTAGACAGAACCTCAGCCATAACAGGGTCCTCCTGTTTTCCGGGTTGTAAATTGTCGGTCAGGTCTCTTGAACACCGATCTCCTTTGCGTCTTGGGCACCTAATGGCTGATTCCCGTAACGAAGGTATGACAAGTTCCGCACTTGTCCAAGGAAAAGCCGCATTAAGTCTGGCGAACGTGATGCCACCAGCCCCAGAGCAAGTGCGCCGCGACGCCGCGATACGGGGTCCAAGTCTCTGCTAATGCAGAAAAGTCTTTGCTGCTGAGGCGTTTTTCAGCCCCGATCAGATCGCGGTGAGCTTCCATGATGCCCACATCGCCAGGCGGAAAAGCGTCCATATGCCCAAGCGCCGTGAGCAGGAACAGGTTTGCCGTCCACGGGCCGATACCCTTTACGGCGAGCAGTTCGGCGCGCGCGGTGTCTGCATCAGTGTTTTCAAGGCGCTGAAAGTTGAGTTTTCCAGAGGTGACGGCAAGAGCGATGGATTTCATATGCCCGATCTTTGGACGCGAATTACCGGCCCCTCGCAGATCATCCTCCGGCATGTCCAGCATGGCTTCAGCATCTATCGGCCCGGCAAACAGGGCCTGCGTGCGCATCCAGATGGCACCTGCGGCTTGCAATGAGATCAGTTGAAAGGTCACCGCCCGCGCCAGTGTCGCATACGTTGCAGGCACTGAGCGCCACTGTGGCAGGCCGACGCCTGTATAGGCCCGCGCCAAAGCCTCGTCTCGCGCCGCCAGCGCGTCACATGCATGGCGCAGGCTCGCCTCAGTCGGCGCGCTCATCGCTGGTTTTCAGACAGGAGCGCCGTTGAGGCCTGCTCCAGCACGCTTTCGGCTTGCTTCATCATCAACGCTGGCTTCAAGTCAGCCGGAAGCGGCGGCAACACCTCATAGACAATCGTGCCCGGTGTACGGGTCAGGCCATGTGCGGGCCAGCATTGGCCGGAATTTGTCGCCACGGGTAGCACGGGCAGGTGCAATGCCTTGTAAAAGGCGCGTAGCCCAGCGGGATGATAAGCCGATTCCGTGCCGGGCGCAGTTCGCGTACCCTCAGGGAAGATCACCAATTGCCGCCCTTTTCCTTTAGGAACATGAGCTTTGGCAACTGTCAGCATCTTTTTGACCGTTCTGGCCGCGCCGCTGCGATCAATCGGCAGCATCCCAGTGCGCGTCGCATACCAGCCGAGAACCGGATACCAGAGCAGTTCGCGCTTCATAACCACCATCGAATCGCGAAACAGAATAAAGGGAATAAACACATCTAGCATCGCCTGATGCTTGCCCGCCACGATGAAAGGGCCATCGGGGATGTGCGCGCGCCCGCGTAGCTCTACCCGTATGCCGCATATCCAGCGCAGCCCGAACAGGACCAGGTTTGCAAAAATGGCGAGAACCTTCATCGACGCACGCCGCGGCAACAGCATGGTCGGCAGCGCCGCAATACCCAGCACCGCCATCCAGCCATACATCCAGATGATGAAGACAATAGACCGCAGTGTATTCACAAAGTCTCCTTCAGCGACGCCATGACCGTGATCCGGGCGGCGAGCCGCGCCGAAAGCCCAGCCGCGATTGGCGTGACCAAAAGGATGATAATGTCCCAAAAATCAAGACTAAGCTGGGGCAGTAACTGCGCTTCAACCTCTCCGGCGTTCGATCCGGAAAACACGATGAGCGCTGTCGCCATCAGCGCGGCAATCGCCCCGCCCGCGCCCGCCTGTAGCGCCAGCACCCAGAAACGGCGTTCAAACAGGCCTGCAATAAACCTGTCCTCGGCGCCAGACAGATGCAGCACGTCAACGATATCGCGCCGCGCCAGCAACGCTGCATGTGTGGCAAACGCGATCACCGCAATCGCTGTGGCTGAGAGCAGGATAACCACGCCGAGCGCCGTCATCCGCAAAACGCCGAGCAAGTTGCCGACATCGCCCGCAAACTCCCAGTTTGACGACGCTTTGGCACTATACCCCGCCCCAACAAGAGACGACTGCACCAGCGGCGCGAGGGCATTGCCGTCATCGGCTTCAGCCTCCACAACCATGATCAGGGGTTGCGGCAGACCAGCAGGCAAGCCGCCGCTACCAAAGAACGGCTCAAGCGCTTCGCTGACCTCTTTCTGACTGAGCAGGCGGGCTGTTTTTACGCCCGGTACATCACGCACCAGATCCGTTGCGGCCTCGCCGCCGCGGCGATCCGTGTCGCTGAGCTGTACCGTCACCTCGCCAATGATTTGCGCGCCCCAGGCCTGCGCGGCGGTATAAGTGCCACGCGTGGTCAGCGCCGCGAGCGCGGCAAGAAAACACAGCGCGCCGACGACAAAGAATAGCGCCGCCTCGCGTGCATCACTAACGGGCAGGAGCGGTGTTTCCTTGCTCATGACGCGCCTCCATATTCGACATCACGCACCAACATGCCATAATTGAGGCGCAGCACAGGGGCATCAAAATCTCTTATCAATTCAAGGTCATGCGTTGCAATCAGGATGGTTGTCCCAGCACGTTTATTCAACTCGGAGAATAGCCTCAAGATTTTACGCCCCATTTCAGGGTCAACATTGCCAGTTGGCTCATCGGCAATGAGAAATTCCGGTTTGTTGATCAAGGCGCGGGCTATGGCGACGCGTTGCTGTTCACCGCCAGATAGTGATGGTGTGGGCGCATCAACCCGCTCGCCAAGCCCGACCCAGCGCAAAAGATCGATAACTTCATCGCGGTAACGCTCTTGTTTTTGACCTTCAACACGCAGCGGTAAGGCGACGTTTTCAAATGCGGTGAGATGATCCAGCAAGCGAAACTCTTGAAACACGACCCCCACACGGCGGCGCATCGCGGCCAGCTGTTTGCGTTTCAATTCAGCCGTCTGCTGGCCAAACAGGCGAATCACACCGCGTGTTGGCGCATGCGCCAGATAGAGCAGTTTCAGCAGGGATGACTTGCCCGCGCCGGATGGCCCGGTGAGAAATGTGAACGATCCCTGCTTTAAAACCAGGTCAATCTCGCTCAGCACTTCGCCTGTGCGATCATAGCGCAAGCTTACACCATCCAAGCGCACGGCAGGCTCATCACGAAAATCAGGCGTAAAGCGCGACATGTAAATCCTTCAGCAATAGGCACAGCCGTATATCGACTATTCCCGTAAATTGCGCGATTGTCCAAGCCATGATCCTCACGTGCCCAGAATGCGAGATTCAGTATTTCGCAGAAGACTCAACAATTGGTGACAGCGGACGCACTGTAAAATGTGCGACTTGCGGGCACTCATGGTTTGTTGGTCCAGAGGGCGCGGCGCCAGCGGCCATAACTGCCGCAGGCGCGCATGAAGCCTATCGCCAGAAGGTTCGCGAGCGCCGCCAGCGCAAAAGCCGCAATGTCGCGTTCACCTCCTGGACGGTCACCGCGGCGATATTTGCCATGGTACTGGGTGGCAGCATCTTGTTTCGTAAATCGGTTGTGCAGGCCTGGCCGCAATCGGCCTCGGCCTTTGCTGCCATCGGCCTGAGCGTCAATCGATTCGATTTGGATTTCCTCGAAACCGAGGCCGAACGCTTCTTTGATGGCACAACACCTATTCTGGAAGTACGCGGGGCGGTGCAAAACACCTCCAATGCGGTTGTCGCAGCCCCGCGCGTACGTGTGACACTGCTCGATGATGCAGGCGAAACGGTGGCGCAGGCTTTTGCACCGGTTACACCGTCAAATATTCCAGCTGACGCGATTGCGCGTTTCGCCGCGCGGGTTGAAAATCCACCATTTGAATCGTTTGAACTTGAACTCTCCTTTGTTCCAGCCGATACGGCGCTAGCAGGAACAGAGGCGGCGGTGCAATGACAGAACCAGAATTTGATGTGGTCTTGTCTGAAACTGACCTGATGGCCCGCGTCGATGATCTGGCTGATCGCCTAGTACCCCGTCTGACCGGCGACTGGACTGCTATCAATATTCTGATCGGGGCCACGCCATTTGTGTCTGACTTAATGAAAGCTTTGGCGCGCCGCGGCCTTCATCCAACGCTGGATGCGCTGTGGCTGGAGAGCTACCGCGATGCCCGCGAGAGCTCTGGACGCGTCGTGGTGCGGGCGGATATTGCAAGACAAGTCAAAGGGCGCGGCGTGTTAATCATTGATGATGTGTTTGATACCGGACGCACACTCGCATTCGCCAAAACGCATATGCTCAACAAGGGCGCGCGTGAGGTCATTACCTGCGCGCTGGCCCGCAAACCATGGGCGCCAGAAGGCGATGACAATGTTGACTATCATGCCTTCGATGCGCCGCCGCGCTATCTGGTTGGCTACGGCATGGACGATGCGGGAAAATATCGCGGCCTGCCCTATATTGGCGCGCTGGATTAGGTTTTAGCCCTTCTCTATCGGCTCCGTCCAAGGCTGGAACCGCGCTGCCACTTGCTCATAGACCGGGCGTTTGAACGGTACGATCATGCTGGGCACCTCTTCCAGCGGCGCCCACCGCCACGCATCGAATTCCGGTTTATGCTTGTCGAGACGCACATCGCTGTCCGAGCCTTTAAAGCGAAACGCAAACCATTTCTGGCGCTGGCCGAGATACGGCCCGCCCATGCGCCGCCGCAACGCCAATGGAAAGTCGTAATACAGCCAGTCTTCTGTTTCTGCGAGCACATCCACGAGCTTGGCCGCGACGCCGATTTCTTCATCCATCTCGCGCAGCGCCGCGTCACGCGGGCTTTCGCCATCATCAACACCGCCTTGCGGCATTTGCCATTGAAATGCGCCGCGCCCATTGATCCGGCGGCCCATAAACACGTGCCCTGCCGCTGAGAACAGGGCGAGGCCTACATTAGCGCGATAGCGCGCAGGATCACGTACAGGGTCACTCACCCTTGCGGGTCTAGCGCAGCCGTTTTGACTTGCCCAGCAGGCATTTTGCGTTTTGCGTAATGCGATGCAGGCGCCAGGATAATTCCCTTGGATTCAAGCTGCACCGTCCATTCTTTCAGCATATCAACCGTGACCGGATAGGACATGCCCATGCCAAGGGATGCGCCCTGCTCCAGAGCTTGGGCTTCCAGTAGCATGAGCTGCGTTGTGATCTCGTCAGCTTCCAAACGAGAATCGATCCAAGTATCAGACTTGCCAAAAATGGTGCCATGCTTGACCGCGACATCGCTAAACACAGAGCGCGGCAGACTGCCGTCTTCGAAGAAGGCAACGCCTTTGGCTGAAAGTGTCGCAAATACAGGATCAGCAGCCTCGGCGCTGGTGGCAAACTTTGCGCCCTGATAGTTCATGACGCCCGTATAGCCGCTGACTTGCGACAGGAAGTTGGTCAGGCGCTTGCGATTGGTCTCATCACCCGCCGCTATTTGCATAATCTGAGCATGTGGCATTTCGCGGCCATAATCATACGGCTCCATTGGCAATTCGATGAGAACCTCATGTCCTGCAGCGCGAGCCCTCCGAATCCACGTGCTAAGACCGCGCGTACTGGGCGCGAAAGACAGGGTAACTTCTGGCGGCAGTTCTGAAATAACCGCCTGCGTTCGGCGCGAATTAATGCCGAGACCACTGACAATCACAGAGATTGTAGGCTTGTTTTCAGGGTTAGAAAAAGAGCGGGAAAAGCGCTCAAACGTGTTACGCGGGGCGGGCGGCGCTGTCTCTGGCGCTGCGGCCATCGCGGCGACGGGCTGGGCTGGTGGCTGAACGCCGCGTACTTGGCTGAGAGACTGGCCCGGGAGCACTGTTTCACCATTGATGCGGATACCGCCGCGGCCTGTCGTCTGTGCGACAGCTGGAACACGCGCCGCACCTGCATAATCAACACCAAGATCAGGTTCAGGCCCGCTGGTCGCGTTTTGCTGCGGCTCTGTGCTCGCCATGACAGAGTAGTCATCATCGCTCGGCAGGCGTGGATTCAAGCCCGGCGCAGGCGCACTCTCATTATCAAACAAAGCCATGCGCAATGTCGGGCTGGCTGCATCTGCTGATCCGGCAAAATGAATAGCGCCGCCGCCCAGCCCAAAAGTGGCGATCAGCGTTGCGAAACCAAGCGCGCCGTGCAGGAGGCCACTTTTAAACGGCGATGGGTCGCGGATAGTGCGAGCAGTCATTCAAGGCCTCTTTACGCGTAATCAAATCGGAATGATCAGATTGCGCAGGTAATCGTTAAGAATAGGCAAATCGAAATTAACCTTTGCCGTGATTTGCAGCAGGTTTGACCCTAAAAATTGTTAATTCTCAGTAGCAGGTTCGGTGAATGCGCCTACCAAAATTGGACCCATTCTTGCAACGCCGCCTTAACGCTTAAGGAGGCGCGGCAAATGCGCAGCACAGGTCAGGTCGCAACCATGCGCACATGGCGCGAGGATGGCATCGTTCTCAGCGCGCTATTTGCTGTTGGGCTCAGCGCAGCCGTCATGCTGCATCCCGTCTCTGTGCAAAAGGACGATACGGTCACCGTACACCTCGAAACCATCAAAGTCACAGAGGCTGCGCCAGTAGCGCCACTTGCTGTGCCGCTTACCCCGCACCCGAAAACCTATGCCCCAGATCGCGCGGCTGTTGCGCGGCCGCTGGCGACCAAAGAGAAGATTGCGTCAGCGCCAGCCTTCATCACACTGTTTGGCGACGGCGCCATCAGTTCAGCCTGGATGCGCACTGACCGCGATAGCACGACGGGATTCTGGCGAAACGATTTTCGCAAGACCAATATCGCCTCCTCAACAGATGGTTTGTCCCTCTCCATCACAGCGAAACGCGCCGCCGCAAACCGCCGCTGGGATGCGGGCGAGATCGCCAGTACAGAGACCTATGGCTATGGCCGTTATGAAGCGATCATGAAGCCAGCGCGGGGCGAGGGGCTCATCTCATCCTTCTTCACCTATACTGGTCCGTGGATGGGCACGCCGCATGATGAGATCGATATCGAGTTTCTAGGCAAGGATACGCGCCGGGTTGAGTTCAACATGTTCCGCGATGGCAAGCCGGATGGTTCAAAGGCGGTTGAACTGCCGTTTGATGCGGCAGATGCCTTCCATCTCTATACGTTTGACTGGCACCCGGATCACATCACCTGGAGAGTTGATGGAAAAGTGCGCCACCGGGTTCTGGCGAGCGAGCACAAGCTGCCACGCACACCGAGCAAGATCATGATGAATATCTGGACGGGCAAAATGCCAGGCTGGCATGGCGACGCAAACTTCACCTCGGGGTCACAAACGCAATATGCCTGTGTGTCATACACGCCATTTAATCAGCGAGCGCGTTCCTGCAGCGATTATTACACAAGACCAGAGCCTGCACAGAACCAGCATGGGCCGCATAGTACCGGACTTCGCCAGATTGCAATTGAGCCATAGTCACGACAGGGATTGACCCTGCCCTGTGTTTCGGGCGTTAACTCTGAAGCTGAATGTTTCAAAGGATCACGCTATGACCCGTATGACGTCGCTTTTGCTTGCTGCCACCGCCTTGGCACTCACTGCCTGTGATCAAATCCGGATGCCAGGCAGCACGGATGATCTGGCCGCATCGCCGACTGAAACTGCGCCGGAGAGGCCGTCTGAACCGGTTTCAGACACGGCCCAGCCTGATGCTCCGGTTTCCGACCTGAATGCAAATACGGACGCCGAAACGCCTGAAACGATTATCGAAGCCCCAGAAACAGACACCTCAACGGAGCCTGCGCCAGTCGATGTGACCACCACGATAACGGATCTTGCCGCGATCAATGCCGCTGTGTGCGGCCTGCCAATCCGCCCAGTGGATAACAGCCTGACATTGGCTGAGCAGACCGGGGCACAGCCTGCTGACCCGGATGTGATCGAGACAGCGACGATTGGCGGCGCAGCTGCCTCACTCGCTGATTTTCCGGGATTGGTGAAAATGGAGCCACGCGAAATCCTGCCCGGCGGCGGCATTTCTTCGGGGCATTGCGGGGCAACGCGGATCGCGCAGAACTGGTTCATCACCGCGGCACATTGTCTGGATGATGATTATGATGAAGTGCTGCTGATTGCCGGTTCGGAAGATATTCAAAGCCCACTGGCACAGCGCGTTCAGGCGCGCGCCTCAATCTGCCACGCGGCCTATGGCGGCGCAGGTAATAATTTCGTCAATGATATCGCGCTGGTGCGTGTGGATGATAGCGAACTTGGCGCGCTATCGGATGTGCCCATCGCCGCTTACGGGGGGACCGAGAAGGCGCTTGTGCCTTTCAATTATGACGATGTCAGAATGGCTGGCTGGGGCCTGACCAGCTTTAATGGTCAACTTTCCAACCAATTGCTGACGGCTACACTAGCGCTGACGCGGACGGGCCCAGCGGCGATTGGCGTCTCAAGTCTTGAGGGCGCTGGCCCCTGTGTAGGCGATAGTGGCGGGCCGCTTTTTGTCAGTGAGCAGAATGGTGATCAAACCGTCATAGGGGTGCTCTCTGTTGTCGAGCAAAACGCTAGTGGACTGTTCTGTGAGGGTGACTATGGCGCTCGCTATACAAACCTGCAGGGTTACCAAACCTGGATTGCCGATGTCATGATGGTGTGTGATGGCGGCGCAGGGCTGTGCGGATATTAAGACGGCGGCAAAAGCCTAGAGCGCGAAACCTATTCGGCCGCGACCAAAGTCAGCTCAGATTGTGCCTGATCTACGGACTTTGAAATCATCTCGCCCATTGTGCAGCGGCATTTGCCGCAATTGAACTCGCAGCCATGAAACGCCTGCACAGCTTCGGGTGAGCGCGCACCGGCTTCGACAGCCTGTTTGACACCCTGGTCATTGATACGACGGCAAACGCAAATGATCATGAGAACCATTTGCAGCTGTTGCGAATGATTGTCAAGTGCGTTTGCAATCTTTCAGAGGTGGTAAAAAGCCCGCTTTCGCCGCGTCAGGCTTGGTCATGCGGCGCGCAGGGTCTACATTAGCAAAGACGCGACGGAGCCCGACCCGATGTTCTTGAATTTCTTCAATGAGTTACGCGCCGCCAAAGTGCCGGTGACGCTAAAAGAATACCTGTCATTGATGGATGCGATGGACAAACAAGTTATTGGCCGGGATGTCACCGATTTTTATTATCTGGCCCGCACCGCTTTGGTCAAAGACGAACGCCATATCGACAAATTCGACAAAGTGTTCGGCCATATTTTCAAAGGGCTTGATAGTTTCTCAGACGCTGTAGCTGAACAGGAAATTCCTGAAGACTGGCTGCGTAAGATGACCGAGAAGTATCTGACGCCAGAGGAGATGGCTGAAATCGAAGCGCTGGGCGGGTTTGAAAAGCTGATGGAAACGCTGAAACAGCGGCTTGAAGAGCAGCAAGAGCGACATGAAGGCGGTAGCAAATGGATTGGCACGGGCGGCACTTCGCCGTTTGGCGCGAATGGCTACAACCCTGAAGGGGTTCGCATCGGCCAGAATAAATCGCGCCATCGCAAAGCCACCAAAGTCTGGGACAAGCGCGAGTTCAAGAATTACGATGACAGTGTTGAGATCGGTACGCGAAATATCAAAGTCGCGCTGAAACGATTGCGCAAATGGGCCCGCGAAGGCGCCGAAGACGAACTTGATCTCGACCAGACCATTCGCAACACAGCTCGCCAAGGCTATCTCGATATTGAGATGCGGCCAGAGCGACGCAATACAGTGTCTGTCCTACTGCTGATGGATGTCGGCGGCTCAATGGATCCGCATGTCAAAGTGATGGAAGAGCTGTTCTCGGCGGCGCGCGCTGAGATCAAGAATCTCGAATATTATTACTTCCACAATTGCATTTATGAAGGCTTGTGGAAGGACAATCATCGCCGCCGCGCCGATGTCATCCCGACCTGGGATGTGCTGCACAAATATCCGTCTAAATACAAAGTGATCGTGGTCGGTGACGCGACGATGAGCCCGTATGAGATCACCTATCCGGGCGGCGCGGTTGAGCATTGGAACGAGGAAGCTGGCGCGATCTGGATCAAACGCTTTGTAGATCAATATCCAAACATGGCATGGCTAAACCCGGTTCGCTCCGGGGCATGGGACTATACGGGCTCAATCCAGTTGATCCGCGAGATTATCGGGCCGGAACGGATGTTTGAAATGTCGCTTCTGGGTCTCGACGAAGCGATGAAAGAACTTAGCCGCTAAAACTACCCGGCCATCCGTCCACGCAATTGTGTCACTGTGGTGTGGCCCGCCGCGCGGTGCATCAACACATCAGCCAGCGTCGCCACGAGGAGCGGGCCATTGATTGGCTTTCGCAAAGCGCGGTCTGCGCCCATAGCAAGACACGCTTGCTGGGCTTGCTGAGAAATTTCGGCTGTGAGGGTAAGGACCGGAATATCGCTATTGGCCCCCCCGCGCTGGCGAATATCGTGGATGAGCGACAAAGCGCTGCCGTCAATCAGATTGAGATCGGTCAGTATCGCCTGATACTCTTCCATATTCAGGGCAGCATGCGCGCCTGAGAGCGTCGCCACCTGCTCAACTTGCCAGCCGGCAGTTTCCAGAGCTGAGGTTACAACCATGGCACATGGCTCATGATCTTCTACCACAAGTACTTTGCCAAGCGCGAACCGGCCTGACTTTAGAACAGGAGCCTGCGTGCTGGCGGGCGCCGCGCAGTCTTCAACCGGCACGGTGAGCCGGAATATCGCGCCGCCGCCCGGATTGTCTGAAACAGTGAGTTCACCGCCAAGATGGCGGGCCAAAGATTGCGATATGGTCAAACCGAGGCCCCAGCCCGGCCCAGCTTGCGACCTTGCACCGGTTTCAAACGCCTTGAACAGGCGGACTTTATCAATTTCGCTGAGACCGCGCCCTGTATCCGCAACCTGAACACAGAGCTGATATTTTTCACCGCTTGGGATCGCTGACACATCAACAGTGACACCGCCCTCAGGCGTGAATTTAAGGGCATTGCTGATAAGATTATTCAGCACCTGGCGAACTCGGCCAAGGTCAACACTGACCCGGTGCGGTCCGCCGGGTGTGAACCCCACCCGCAATGATAGTCCGCGCCGCGCGCTCTGCGCTGACCAGAGCTGGCGTAGTTCCGTCACCAGCTCTGTCAAATCCGCAGCTTCGGGCTTAATTTGCTGCTTGCCACTTTCAAGGCTGACATAGTCGAGCGTGTCACGCAGAATACGGTCGAGCGTACCGCCCGAGCGAACAATGGTTTCAGCGATATCGCGATGTTCGGAATCTTGAATGCGCGAGGCCAGCATTTCCGCGAGGCCCATCATGCCGGTGAGCGGCGTGCGGACTTCATGAGCCAGTTTGGCAAGCAAGTATTGGGTTGTTTCCACCATGGTAGGTGTTTCAGGCAGCGGGTCACTCGCCGCATTTATGTCGTCTGGCTCGCGCGCAATTGCCGGATTATCCTGCATCGCTTGCGCTTGCGCAGCATTTTCCTGTGCGACGGCTTTTAGCAGATTGGGCAATGTCACGACGCCGAGATATTTGCGGCCTTTCGTAACCATCGCGCCGCCGCGTAGCCGAGCGTATCCGTCATCCTGGTGCGTGAGGGCAATTTCGGCCACGGGCAAGTCACCGCGAATACGATACGGGTCGGCTGGCACGAGTTCACCTGCGGTGAGCACGGTCAGCGCGCCCGGCGTCGAGGTCGCAGACATCTCCATGATCGCAGCGCGGCTGAGTAGGCCAACAGGCTTGCGGGCCTCAACCACGGTCAGCCACTCACAACTGCTATCTTCGCGCATTAATGCAACAAGCGCAGAAATAGGTGTTGCCGCCGCAACAAGGCGGGCTTTTTCAGCGATGTCAGCAACGCAAAGGGACAAATACAATCCTCAGACTCTACTCAAGTCTGAACAATTGCCTGAAATTCCTTTACGTCTTGCAAATGCGGCTGCAAGCTTTCGTTTACTTGATGTCTTTGTGGCTATTTACAATCTTGCTGACCAGACCGTACTTCACCGCTTCTTCGGCGCTCATCCAATGGTCGCGATCCGTATCTTGCTTGATTTTAGCAAGTGGTTGCCCCGTGGCCTCGGCAAAGATTTTGTTGAGACGCTCGCGCATGCGAACGATTTCGCGCACCTGAATGGCAACATCGGAAGCCTGCCCGCCGACACCGCCGCGGGGCTCGTGCAAGAGGAAGCGTGTATTCGGCAAGGCGTAACGGTTTTCTTTTTTCGCCGCCGAATAGATAAGCGCCCCTGCACTGGCGACCCAACCGGAGCCAAGCACCTTTACGGGTGCACCGACAAATTTGATCATGTCGTGGATCATGTCACCAGATTCAACGTGTCCGCCAGGCGAGGAGATTACCAGTAGAATTGGATCACTACTTTCGGCCGATAGCGCCAGTAACCGCTCGCAGACGCGGCGGGCCAGTTTATCGTCAACACCGCCGGTCAACATGATCGTGCGGGCCTTGAACAGCGCTTCTTCAAGAAAGGCGTTGGGTTCACTCATTGGTGTTGCTTCAGGCTCGTCGTCTAAGCGTGTCATGAATACTCCAGAATTTCCTGCACGCAGAGATGATGTGCGTGGCGCGCGCGGTCAAGCGGGTGAGTGCGGCTAATTTGTATGTGTAACGGTTATCCCGAAGATTTCCACAAACTCTTCAGGCTCTGGCTCGTCATCATAGCTATCAATCAGCGCCTTATTAATCGGGCGTGGCGGCTGCGAAATAGCTTCAAATGTCCCGCCGCTTTCAATGAAGGACGCATAGGATTCGATCCAGCGCGCAGCTTCAGGCAGTTCGCGCTCGGCCTCAGATTTTGCCATGCGGATCATTGTCGCCATGTATGAGCGCATTTGTGGTGGATCCATATTTCCGAGCATCGCGCCCCACCCTTCTTCAGGGTACTCTTTGCCAATCGCCTGCGCGAAACCGAGAATTTTGTCATATCCGCCGCCATCGACCAGCTTCACGCGCAAGCCGCGAAAGGCGAACGCCTCTTCGAACGCCGTCTCAAACGCCGCTTCCTTGTCTTCTGATTCAAAAGCTGCCTGAAGCTGGCTGTAGATAGGCAAGTCGAGCGCGAAGTCGAAAACGGTCTCGCCAAAGCCCTCAGCTTTGCTTGACGCAGCAAAATCAGAAAGCCCCGAATCTGCATTCCAGTTGGCCTGACCATCCGCGTCAAATGTAATCGTGTCGAGGCCGTGCTCCGGTAACAGGTCGATGGCTTTATCGATGCCCTCAAGAACGAGTTCCATCTCGGCCTTTTCAGATTCGTCTTCAATCTCAGACACTGATGCAAGCCCGGCTTCAAAGAACACTTTGAAGAACTCAGTCAGTTCAGATACGCCCACCGTCATCCCATCGAGATCATATGTGATATGTTCAGGAATAACCCATGCAAACTGGTCAGCATCAATCGCTACATTATTGATGGTGAAAACCTCATTATCGTTGAGCTTCGCTGCATAGTCGGTCAATTTCCAGCGTCCAAGGCTCAGCAAGTCACGTTCCTCCATGCCCGGTAACTCGCTGCGCGCCAAAAAGCCAAGCGCCTTGTCGAGACGGATATCCTCCACCACCATCAGCCCAATCGATTCATCTTGCGCGAAATTGATGCCAACTGGCAGTCCCGCAGAGGTCAACGGCCCGGCTGCATCGGGTAAAGACGTCGCTTTAGTAGATTGGCGTGTGCGGGAATTGTACGAAACGATCCGATCATAGTCGAAGCCGCGCACACCGGAATAACCGTATAGCTCCCAGCTAAACGCCGCCTCAACTTGGGCCCCGGGTTGAAGCATTTTCAGCGATCCCGTGACATCGCGCATTGCAACATCACTATACGCAACCGACCGGGTAAACGCGATCAACTTTTGGCCAATATGGGCTGCACCGCGAACCATTTCGCGCTCATCTTCATCGATCTCAGCAAAGAGGGCGTCTGGGGCAGGCACCAACTCCCATGGCCGCAAAGACACATCCTGCAGAACGATATCGGTAATCGTTGCTTCAAACGCGTCGAACCTCAACTCAGCGCCATCTGGCATCTCTTCGCCAATTTGCTCAAGCAGGCCCTCAAACAGCGTATTGAATCCAGCCGCAAATCCGAAATAACGGCCATTCTCGCCCTCAAGGCGATCAAAAAGCTTGCCGCTATCGCTGAGGCGCTCGCCCTTAAGGCGTGCCGATATCAGGTCGGTTTCAAGCCCCCAGACAGACGCTGTATCAAAGCGGATTCCAATCGGCGTATCGGGCTCGCCAAAGCTTATCGCCAAGCCTGTAAACTCTGTCGCGCCTGAAGCAGCGTTAAGCGATTGTGTATCCCAACTTACTGAAACATAATCTGGCAAAGCACTGATCAGATCGGAAAGATCCGCTTCGCTGGCTCCGCTCACCGTCATTGGTGTGTCCAGCAGCGCCGTGAATGCTGCTATTTCACTCGGGGCCTTTTTATCTGCCGATTGCAATTCGGCCGTAGTCGGCGTTTCAGGATTATCTGTCTGCGGATTACAGGCTGTCATACATGCCGCAATGAAAAGTGCCGCAAGGCGAGCCTTATATGCCATTTTTGTCTCCACGTTAGACGTACGAATTCAAGCGTTCTGCAATTGCGCCGGCGGGGTTTGTGCCAGCGCTTCTTCGGCTGCTTCTGGCGCAACATCTACACTGACTGTATCTGCCAGTTCAGCAGCCAGCTCCGCATCTTTTGGTTTCAGCTTACGCTTCCAGAACGGCGCGTTCGGATCGGCTTTGCGATCATATAGTTTAGCGTAATATTCGCTAGCCGTGTAAGTGAGCGGTTTTGGTGTCAGCGTCATTCCATACGTACGCAGCATCTCGACCACAGCGTCGCGTAAATGCATGCCGGGCAGCAAGTCAGCCTGGAAGCCATGCGATTTCATCCAATCGCGCACATGCCAACTGCGAGTCGAGGGCGCAGCAACGGGCGATTTACCCTTGTGAGCCTCCCACAGGTAAAGCGTACCAATTGTCTCGATAACGGCGCCGACGGCCGCATTGTAGGGTACGGTCACATCCTGACCCTGCGCCAAAGTCGAGCGGATATCGAGCTTACGTGCGACCAGTTCATTATATGCGGCATGGATCACCGACAGGGCTTTGCGGTCGGCCTCAACCGGGCGTGATAGCACCGCGTCCAATTGTGGGTGGGTCAGCGGCAGCAGGTCGCTTGGCCCTTTGGCTTCACCACTTGCCACCATGCTAAGCTCGGCCAGCAAGCGTTGCAGATTGATGCGCAATTCATGCCCGACGCCCTCAAGCGAGAGAGCCTCCATATCGCGTTCGCGGTCAACGTACCGCCAGATACACCAGGCCATAAAAATGACCGCACCGATAAGAGCCAGCAGACCGCTGACCATGAATGTCTGAAAACTCGCGTCACTCATCACAAATCCCCTTTGTGAATCCTTTCTAGCAAAGGCGAACGCGAAGGGCCACTTGCAATTTGTTCTATTTATGTTCTTTTAGAGTATGCGAACCCCGACGGATATTGAAAGCTTGTATCTTGATTTTGATGGCTTCTTTGCAGGCGCTGAAAAAACGTTGAGGCCAGAATTGCGTAACAGGCCTGTCGGCGTCATTCCGCTGAATTCAAAATATACAAGCCTGATTGCCCGCTGCTATGAGGCGAAGCGGTATGGAATCAAACGCGGAACGCGCGTTGAAGATGCCCGGCGCCTGTGCCCGAATATCGCCCTGCCCGTCGCCCGGCATGATGAATATGTCAAACTTCACCATCGCATACTCGCTGTAATTGACCGTTTTGTTCCAATTAAGAAAGTCTGGTCTGTAGATGAAATGGAGTGCGCGCTGATCGGGCGGGAGCGCCGCGACTGCGTGCAGCTTTCACAACGTATAAAGGCCGCGCTCTTGCAGGAGTTTGGCCCTTATCTGACGTGTTCGATCGGGCTGGCTCCAAATCAGTTTCTTGCCAAAGTCGCAGCTGAAATGAATAAACCGGACGGCCTTGAGCTGCTACATCCGCGCAATTTGCCAGGGCGGCTGTTTGAGCTGGACCTCACTGACTTGCCCGGAATTTCATCAAATATGGAGCGACGCCTCCTGAAGGCGGGCATTGTATCTGTTGAGGCGCTCTGGAACCTGTCGCCAAAGCACGCACGCGCGGTTTGGGGCAGTGTTGAAGGCGAGCGCATGTGGGCGCAATTGCGCGGCTATGCAATTGCGCGCCCTGAAACGGTGCGCCGCATGTTCGGACATGGCCGCATTCTGTCTTCAGACTGGCGCGATCCGGTCAAAGCAAAAGACTGCCTGCGCCTCCTCACGGCAAAAGCAGCACGACGTTTGCGGCGTGAGAATTACACGGCTCGGGCGCTCAATATTGCTTTATCTACGCAGGATGGACGGCGCTGGTCAGGCGAAGCCCGTTTCTTTCCGGCGCGCGATGATCATACATTCCTGCGCGCAATGGGGCGTCTCTACGACACTGGCATGATCGAACTCGCCACTCCGCGCCTGAAGAAATTATCCGTTATGCTGCATATGATTGCGCCAGCCGGCGCGACATCTGAGGATTTGTTTGAACGGGCTGAAACCCGCAGTGAGCGCCAGCGCTGGGAAACGCTGACTGATGCGATGGACGCGCTGAATGCCCGCAATGGCAGTTGCGTTGTATCATTGGGTGTCCGCAAGGAACCACCGGGCGGCTATGCTGGAGCAAAAATCGCGTTTGGTCGTGTCCCGGAGCTTGATGACTTTACCCTCACCCCCGATGATGCGCGAGCGCAGAAAAAAGCCCTCGAAACGTATCGCCCCTAAACAGCAACCGGAGCTTTGATGTGAGGATGGAATTGGTAATCCTGCAATTGGAAATCCGCATAGGTCCAACCGAACAGATCCGTTTTATCCGGATTAAGTACCATGCGCGGTCCTTCATACGGCGTGCGTGCTAATTGCAGTCGCGTTTGTTCCAGATGGTTGGAGTACAGGTGTGCATCGCCGAATGTATGCACAAACTCGCCTGGCTGTAGCCCCGTAGCCCGCGCCATCATCATGGTCAGCAATGCATAGGAAGCGATATTGAAGGGCACGCCCAGGAAAACGTCTGCGGAACGTTGATAGAGTTGGCAGTTGAGCTTTCCATCCATGACATTGAACTGGAACAGGCAATGGCAAGGCGGTAGCGCCATTTCGGGTACATCAGCTGGATTCCAGGCCGAAACGATGAGCCGGCGTGAGTTCGGATTGGTCTTAATCTCGTTCAGCACCCAGGAAATCTGATCGATCACCCGGCCATCTGGCGCCGCCCAGCTGCGCCATTGTTTACCATAGACCGGGCCAAGATCACCATCAGGCCCCGCCCACTCATCCCAAATCGAAACGCCATTTTCTTTCAGCCACGCCACATTCGTGTCGCCGCGTAAAAACCAAAGCAGCTCAATAATGATGGACCGTAAATGTAATTTCTTGGTCGTCAGAAGCGGGAAGCGGTCAGACAGATCAAACCGCATCTGACGCCCAAACACACCTATTGTACCAGTGCCCGTGCGGTCGCCGCGCTCGACGCCATTGTCGAGAATGTCCTGAAGCAGATCGAGATATTGTTGCATGCGCCCTGATTCCACCGACTCGGCTGGAGAAGTCCAGCCCATTTTTCTGTCCTGGCTAACCGCGAGCCTTAACGCGGCCCTAACAGATATGCGCGAATCATCACGCCAAACATAACCCGACCGCAAAGCTGTTGCTGTATTTGTCACGCGTTAGAGGTGTGTACACGGAGACACGGCATGAATTTGAGAGCAAAATTTAAGAGCTGCATGCAGCGTCTATTCTCGCAAACATCAGGCAATGTCGCGATGATTTTTGCGCTGTCTATCATTCCGATTTTGAGCGTTGCGGGTTTCGCCATCGATTTTCAGATGACCGCCACGCGCAAAAACAAGGTTCAAGTCGTGATCGACTCGGCCGTTCTGGCTGGCGCCCGCGCCATGCAGGTCAACAAGACACAGCAAGAAATCGAAACAATCGTGTCGTCCTATGTCACCGCGCAGCTCGACACAGTTGGTAGCAGCTTACATTGCGGCACGCCGTCGGTAGTATTCACTCAGGGCGCGCAAGACCTGTCTGTCGATATTCTGTGTAAGCAGGATACCAGCCTGATGAAGATCATCGGCAAGGACGACATGCCGTTCAAGGTCAGCTCAACCTCAACCTGGGGTATTGGTAAGCTCGACGTCGCGTTCATGTTCGACGTCTCAGGCTCGATGGGCAATAGCAGCCGTATCACGCACTTGAAGACTGCCGCACTAGATGCGCTCGACACGCTGCTACCTGCGGCTGGCGGCGCGGCAACGCAAGATGTGCGCGTGGCTATGATCTCCTATAATGACATGCACAATGCAGGCGACTATTTTGATGATGTCACCGGCCTAAACAAAAGCCGTACCTACTACGCCGACAACACTTATGAAGTGCGCAATCGTATCCCGCCTTACACTGAAAATTACCAGAACTGGGAATGCCAGCGCGAATGGAAATGCACGTCGCGTTACACTCGGGGGCGGCGCAAAGGCCAGTGTCAGCGTGGATACTGGCAGGATGGTAATTGTAGCTACGTGACCCGTCAGCGCGACGTTTATAATTATGAAACCGTCGCCATGACCGAAGAAGTCAGCAAGTCGATGAATTCAAGTTGCGTTTGGGAGCGTTATGGCGACCAGCAATTCTCAGATTTTGCACCAGACTTTAGTGTTCCAGGTGAACCAGCCCTGATCACGCCTAAGAACAAGATCTATGGCGCTGAGAAAAAAATCTACAATGCCTCGGAAAGCCCTGATAATCCGCAAGGCTATATGTCAGCTGGTTATGCCCGCTGGAATCAAGGTGACCCAGCTGACCGTTATGATGGCTGGTGGAGCACGGATGGCACATCATGCCGCAACCACGTGCCTGTGCCGCTCACCAATAACCGCACACCACTGATCAACTATATCAACAGCCTGACCACAGGCGGTGGTACAGCCGGTCACCAAGGCATTGCCTGGGCGCGTTATATGGTTGCCGAGCCGTGGAACACGATCTTTACCGGTACAGAAGCACCGCTTGATTATACTGAACCAGATTCAGTCAAAGCGATTATTCTGATGTCGGATGGTGAGTTCCTGCACGATGAGATCTCAGAGCAAGGCACTTCAACCGAGCAGGCGCGCCGGGTCTGCGACTCGATTAAAGACCGTGGCCATATCGTGATTTATTCAGTTGCCTTCCAGGCGCCGCAAGCAGGTAAAGACATTCTGGACTATTGCGCCAGCGGCCCGGAATACTCTTTTGCACCTGAAAATGGCCAGCAATTGACTGAAGCCTATACAGCGATCGCAACATCGATTTCTGACCTGCGCGTGAAGTTCTAAGACACGAATTCAAAACATGAAATGGCGGCGAGGCTTATGGCTTCGCCGCCACTTTTTTATTTTGCGACTGTATCAATCAAAGTCTTGGCTGCGGCGACAGGGCGACCCATCGGCCAATGCGCCCACAGCGCCGCTTCTTTGGTTGCAGCCTCGTCCATGGCCGCCTCTTTGACATGCCCATAGCCGCGGATGGCATCTGGCACGGAGGCAATTTCGATAGCGAGATCAAGGTTCTGCGCAGTAAGCTCTGAAGCAAGACGTGTCACGCCGTCTAGATAGGTCTCGCGTAAAGCCTGCTCTTTTCGGCGTTCCTCTGTCCAGCCGAACGGATCAAACCGGGTGCCACGCAGGCCCTTGAAGCGGCGCAGAATTTTAAACCCTGTGCGCATCCACGGGCCAAAGCTTTTTTTCTTCAAGTGGCCTTTGCTATCCTTGCCTGAAAGAAGCGGCGGCGCGAGGTGATAGTAGACTTTCCCGGACTTAAACGTCTCTTTCAATTGCGCGTCAAATGCCCCATCCGTCCACAATCGGGCGACTTCATACTCGTCTTTATACGCCATTACTTTGTATGCATATGTAGCGGCGGCTCGCGTCAGCTCTTCGCCAGACCCGGCACTTGCTTCCGCCGCGCGGACCTTAGCCACAATACCGCGATAGCGCGCGGCATAAGTAGCATTCTGATAGGCTGTCAGCCGCTCAACACGGTCCTCGATCAACTCATCCAGCGTTTTGTGAGATTCAGTTCCGCGTGGATCAGAAGCCGACAGCAAACGATCAGGCTTGACCGCAGCGACCCGGCCAAGATCGAATGCCGCCATATTGTCTGAGACTTTCACGCCATTCATTTTGATCGCGCGATAAACACCGCGAAGTGACACCGGAACTTGCGCTTTCTGCCAGGCAAACCCGGCCATGATCATATTGGTATAGATCGCCTCATTGAAATAGAGAATGGCAAGTGCTTCAGCATCACAATGATCGAAATCTCGGGCCCGGCGTCTCACACGGCCTTGCAAGAGCTCGCTTGAAAACTTGCGTGAGCGGTCACGAATAAACTCGCTTGTCGGGGTGACATCGGAATTCGCATAGGCCGCCGTGCGTTCAGGGTCCATCAGGTTCAAGGCGTCGCCGCCTGCTGCCACCACAAGGTCGCACGCAATGATGCAATCGGCGCTGGCTGGCGGCACACGTCCCGTTGCGATCTGATCTGGCTCGCGCGCAAAGCGCAAATGACTAAGAACCGGACCGCCTTTTTGAGCGAGGCCAGTCATATCCAGGCTCGACGCGGCATGGCCATCAACATGCGCGGCCATAGCAAGCACAGCGGCCACTGTGGTGACACCTGTACCCCCGACACCCGTGAACAGAACGTTCCAGGCCCGCTCTAAGCTGGGCACATCAGGAAGCGGCAGGCCCGTAGTGTCAATCTCGGGGCGCGGGCGGTCTTCAGCGGCAAACTCGCCATCCTTGATCGTGATGAAGCTAGGGCAGAAGCCCGTCACACAGGACAGGTCGGTATTACACGTCGATTGATTTATCCGCCGCTTGCGGCCCAGCTCTGTTTCCACCGGCTCGACAGAGAGGCAATTTGATTTGATCGAGCAGTCTCCGCAGCCTTCGCAAACTTCTGTATTGATCATCACCCGCATCCGGTCTGGCGCACGCAGGCCGCGCTTGGCCCGGCGGCGCTTTTCGGTAGCGCAGATCTGGTCATAGATCATCACCGACACACCCTTGGTTTCACGCAGAATGTTTTGCACATCCTCAAGGTCTGCGCGGTCATAGATTTTCACGCGCGGCGGCAGGCCTTTGACATTCGCGTACCGGGTTGGGTCTTCCGTCACAATGACAATGGTTTCGACACCTTCACCGCGCACTTGCTGGGCGATCTGTTGCGGCGTTTGACCTGACTCCACATGCTGGCCGCCCGTCATGGCCACAGCGTCATTATAGAGGATTTTATAGGTCATGTTGGCGCCAGACGTGACCGCAGCGCGGATCGCAAGAGAGCCGGAATGCGAGTATGTGCCATCACCGAGATTGACGAAGACATGCTCTTCATCGGTAGCAAAATGCTGACCAATCCAAGGCACGCCCTCACCGCCCATTTGGCTTGTCATATCGGTCTTCCGATCAGGCATGAAGTTCGCCATATAATGACAGCCAATACCGGCCAGCGCGCGCGAGCCCTCAGGCACATTGGTTGATGTATTATGTGGGCAGCCTGAGCAAAAATGTGGCGTCCGCTTGGTTGGGGTAGCCTGAGTTTGCGCGGCATCGGCGGCGTCCCCGACACGGGCGAAATAGGCCTCAGCCCGGCTTGTATCCCAACCCGTCGGCAAGACATGCATCAAGGCGCGCGCCATCTCTGGCACCGCTATTGAGGCGACATCGCTCAGCAATGGACGCCCCTCTGATGTCTGCTTGCCTTCAATCAGTGGACGCTGCTTATCCGGCAGTGTGTACAAAGCCGCACGCAATTGCGCCTCGATCAGGCTGCGCTTGTGTTCGATCACCAGAACACGATCAAGCCCGCGGCAGAACCCGCGAACGCCTTCAGTTTCCAGCGGCCAAGGCATCGCAACCTTGTAAATACTAACGCCAAGGCTAGCGGCCTCATCCGGCGAGAGGCCAATCGCCTCCAGGGCCTCAAACACATCACGCGCGGCCTGCCCGGTCACAATCAGGCCGACTTTCGGTTTGCTCGCGGGCAGAAGTACACGGTCAAGCTGATTGGCCCGTACCCAGGCCTGTGCAGCAGGCAATTTGAACGTCCGCAGCCGTTGCTCCTTGGCCAGCGGCGTATCCCCGCGGCGCATATGCAAGCCGCCATCCGGCATCTCGAAATCCGGGATAACAAATTGTAACCGAGCAAGATCGACATCGATAACCGAAGCGGAATCCATGGTGTCGGCCAAAGCGATCATGCCACTCCATGCACCTGAAAATCGGCTCATCGCTATAGCGTGCAGACCGTAATCCAGGACGTCCTGAATCGATGCTGGATTGAGAACCGGAATTTCCGCGTCCTGCATCGCAAATTCGGATTGTGACGGCAGGGTTGATGACTTGCACAAATGGTCGTCGCCAAGCACGGCCAGTACGCCGCCCATAGCTGAAGACCCAGCGGCGTTCGCATGTTTGAAGACATCGCCTGTGCGATCTACACCCGGCGCCTTGCCATACCATATACCGAACAAGCCATCACGCTTGGCGCCCGGGAACAAGCCGAGCTGCTGGCTGCCCCAAACGGCGGTTGCGCCCATATCCTCATTCAAGCCTTCCCAGAAGGAAATATTGTGCTCATCAAGCCTGTATTGCACCGCGCGAAGCTGTTGATCATAGCCGCCCAAAGGTGAGCCACGATAGCCAGAAATGAAGCCGCCTGTATTCAGGCCCGCCTTGCGATCCAACCGTGCTTGGTCTAGGGGTACACGAACTAGAGCTTGTATGCCCGTCATGTAAGCTTTGCCCGTGACAAGATCGTATTTGTCGTCCAACGTAATTTCGCGATGGTCCAAGCCGATCTCCTCTCATCTGGCGCACAGGGCATTTATCCCAAAACATTAGCGAAATTGCTTGCCTATTTTGCGCGTTCACGGCTATATTAGGGCAAATGTATTCTATAATGTGTGGTTTTGGGGGAAGTATTGTCTAATTCTCTAGATGCAATTGATGCCAAGATTCTGGATTTGATTCAGAAAAACGCGTCCTTGTCCGTTGCTGAAATCGCCGATCGCGTCGGCTTGTCCTCATCGCCATGCTGGCGCCGGATCAAGCGGATGGAAGAAGCCGGTATTATCAAGGGCCAGGTCACCCTGCTGGATCGCAACTCTCTCGGCCTTGGTTTTGAAGTGGTTGCGAATGTGAAACTGGCTCTGCCGAGCAAAGACAATCTTGTCGCGTTTGAAGCGCTGGTACGGGACTGGCCGGAAGTGATGGAATGTATGACGGTTACTGGCGCGGTCGATTATATTATCCGCGTGACCACCACTGATATGCACGCTTATGATCACTTCCTGCGTGAGAAACTGCTGGGTTCGGCGCTGGTCTCTGATGTGCAATCGCGCATCGTGGTCAATATTGCCAAGCGCACAACGGCTCTGCCGCTCGGTCTGATCAGCGACTTCAAGCCGGGCTAAGGCCTTCAATCTCAGTCACATGTCCATCAGAGCGGGTGAGCACTTGTGTCTCGCCGCCGGGCCAGATCTGCAACCGCGTCTCCATCGCCATGCTATCTTGCGGGCCACCAAACAGCGAACACGCTTCATAATTCAGCCACGCCACCGGGGCTTCTGGTGTGGCCGCGCGGCCAGCCATTTCAATCAAGGACTTAATCCGGGTGATTTCCGCGGCTGGCGGATAGATCAGGAAAACAGAGTGATAAATCACAGTCACGCCTTGTGCTGGCCGCGCCGCGAGCTTCGCCTCAAGCCAATCACCCGCCGATGCTGCTTCAACACGTGTATCTGTCTCCAACGCCAATGCGATCGCCGCGTCTAGGCGCGCCAGCCGCTTGGGTTGATCGGGCCATGTATAGGCTTTCAGTCGCCGCGCTTCGTCTGGATCTGTAACATTGACAGGCCGTAAATCACACGCGGCGCGCGATCCGATTTCAATCTCGGTATCCACATGCTGGGGCGGCGGCCCGCGCCAATTCGCCGTAATCGTTACATCGCTATCTCCGCGGCGCTGCCAGCCATCAGTGCGATAATTGAAACGGTCCCAGTTCTGATTGAGCCCCGCGCTCGCCCCAAGCTCAAGAAGGTGCAGCGGCTGTTTGAACTTATGAGCAAGCTGCAGAAAGCCCGGCAATAGCGCGATCGACCGCCGCGTTTCATTCGTCTGTGGCGGACTGATTAGAAACGCCCGCACGTCATCAAAATTATCGCCGAGCCAACGCCGCGCGATCGGCCAGACCGCGTCCGCGTTTGGCTCTGTATTCGCACTGGGAAACACACGGGCGACATCGGGCGCTGCGCCGCGCAACACACCATCATGCACGGCGCCAAGAAGGCGAAGGCCAAGCGCATCCTTGCGCGGATCACCGGGCCAACCCTGGCACAGCTCAGCCACCGGCCCACCGCCCAGCAGGTCAGTTTTCATATGGCGCAGTAGCGCGGCGGTAAACGGCGAGCCGAGGTCTTCGTTCCATCCTGCTTGCTGCATGAAATGTGCGGCGATTTGGGCTGCGTCTACCATAAACCGCCAATACCTGCGGTTAACCCAGCAAGACCAAGCGCCACCCAGCCGGGATGGCGCCCGCGTGTTCCAAACAAGACTAAGGCTGCGCTCACAAGTAACGTCGCCGCTATCAAGGAACCGATCAAGCGTGGCTGGACAACATCAATAGACAATGCCATCGCCCCGATCACGCTGGCTATAGCCAATGCCAGCAGGGTCGCCATATGCCATGTCGCCCACAGAATGCCGACTTTACGCGCAGGTAAACTATCTGTGCCTGAGTCAAACGCGCCAGCGCGGCGCAATCCCATAAAGATTAGCCGCTCACCTAGAACGGAATGTACAATACCAGTGGTAACAATGATGCAGGCGCTGACAAGCAGCCAAGCGTTCACAGCCTTAGACCCGCTCCACGCACATCGCGATGCCTTCACCGCCGCCAATGCAGAGCGATGCAACACCTTTGGTCTTGCCCCTGTCTTCAAGCGCTGCGAGCAGCGTGATGAGGATACGTGCACCGGATGCACCGATGGGGTGACCCATGGCGCAAGCCCCGCCATTGACGTTGACGATATCATGGCTGAGGCCAAGTTCTTTCATCGCAATCATAGGCACAACGGCAAAGGCCTCGTTGATCTCCCAGAGGTCAACATCGTCTTTGCTCCATCCGGCCTTGGCGAGCGCTTTTTCCATTGCTGGCACAGGCGCCGTGGTGAAGAATTCAGGTTCATGCGCATGGCTCGAAGATGAGACGATTTTGGCAATCGGCTTAAGGCCGCGCTTTTCAGCTTCCGATTGCTTCATCAATACCAGCGCCGCGGCACCATCAGAAATCGCCGAAGCATTCGCCGCCGTGACAGTGCCATCTTTCTGGAAGGCAGGGCGCAGGCTGGGAATCTTGTCAGGGCGCGCCGTACGCGGCAGTTCGTCGGTATCGACAACCGTCTCGCCCTTACGCGTTTTCAGTGTGACAGGCGCAATCTCGCGCTTGAACTTGCCGTCTTGTGTCGCCTTCTGCGCGCGGGCCAAAGTTTCGAGCGCATAAGCATCCTGTTGCTCGCGAGTGAACTGGTATTTTTCCGCAATCATGTCGGCAAACAGACCCATTGGGCCGTGCGCATAGGCATCGGTCAGGCCGTCGAGCGCCATATGATCTTTAGCGCCCATGTCGCCATATTTATGCCCTTTGCGCACGTCGATCAGGTGCGGTGCATTGGTCATGCTCTCCATGCCGCCAACAATCACGATATTGGCATCGCCCGACGCAATCGCGCTGCGACCCATGACAGCCGCTTGCAAGCCTGAACCGCACATCTTGTTGATCGTGGTCGCCTCTAAGCCTTTATCCATGCCGGCTTTGAAACCCGCCTGACGTGCTGGCGCCTGGCCCTGCCCAGCCGGCAAACAGTTGCCCATGATGATCTCATCGGCTTCGTCGGCGCCGAGTTTGGCCTCTTCAACGGCCGCTTTGACGGCAACAGCACCAAGTTCATTGGCTGACATGCCTGAAAGGTCGCCGAGCAAGCCACCCATCGGTGTTCGAGCCATACCTACAATGACGACGGGATCTGAAGCTGACATTGAAAAACCTTCCTGTATTTAGGCGTATTCGCCCTTTATTGTGCATGTGCACATAAATGGCGCTTAAGCAGTCTCTGCGTCAAGGCGCTGTGCGCCAAGATTGATATATTTTGCAATTTTTCTGGCTTAGGGTCTAAGGAACCCGCTGTGGATCGATCTGGTCCAGTGTGACGGCGCGCTCGATGATGTCGATCAACTCATCGTCGATCTGCTCGATCGTGTAGACCTTCACATGCCGCAGCGCTTTGCCTGTTCCCTCAATGCGGCCAAGATAATCTCCTGCCATTCGGGCACCGGACCAAAGTTGCAGATTACAGCGATCTGCATGGGCGATAATCGAGCAAATTCGTTCATTCCCACTCCAGCATGGAAAGCCCCAAGCCAGTTTCAGCGTCAATTGGGGCCAACGCTCCATAATGAGATCACGCAGCGCCTCTGCAATGGCTGAAACATCGCCTGTCTGTTTTGCGAAATACTCCGATACAGATGCCAAGCCAGCCATGACCCTACCCCCCGTTTGCACCGATGAATGCAGGCGTCATACCTCAGAGTGCGGCGCACAAACTAGTGCGAATACCAACAAAAAAGGCGGCCCCGGAAAGGCCGCCTCTGATCTACGGGTTTTTATCCTTACCAGATACGAATACGCTCTTCTGGTGGCAGATATAGCGCATGGTCCGGTCCAACATCGAACGCCGCATACCATTCGTCGAAATTGCGCACGATGCCGTTCACCCGATAGTAGGGCGGGCTGTGCGGACCGCGGATCAATTGCTGGCGCAGCGCCTCGTCACGATACTTATTCCGCCAAGCTTGCGCCCACGCCATGAAGAAACGCTGATCGCCGGTCAGACCGTCCAGAACAGGGGCTTCTTCATCAGCGCTGATCTCGCCATCACCATTGGCGTCGAGGCTCATCTTGTAAGCTTTGTATGACATTGAGAGACCGCCAAGATCACCCGTGTTTTCACCGAGGCCGAGGCGGCCATTGACGCAGGTCTCGCCATCATCAAGCGGGCAGAAGCCATTATACTGACCTACAAGAGCGTCGGTGCGCGCTTCAAAAGCTGCCTTGTCTTCAGGTGTCCACCAATCGCGAAGCACACCGTCGCCATCAGATTTAGCGCCCTGATCGTCAAAGCCGTGGCCAATCTCGTGTCCAATCACACCGCCAATCGCGCCATAATTGATAGCCGGATCTGCTTCCAGATTGAAGAAAGGCGGCTGCAGGATAGCGGCCGGGAAAACAATCTCGTTGCGGTTCGGGCTGTAATAAGCATTCACTGTTTGCGGCAGCATGAACCATTCGGTCTTATCGATCGGCTGGCCGAGCTGGCTCAGCATATCCTGATAAGCCCACGTGTTGGCAGCCATCATATTGTCAAAGGCGCTGTCTGAAACGTTCAAGCCTTCATAGGTTTCGAACTTCTCGGTATAGCCAATCTTGGGAGTGAACTTGGCGAGTTTGTCACGCGCTTCTTCTTTCGTGGCTTCACCCATCCAATCGATTTGGTTGAGATTGTCCGCCATGGCCAAGCGCAAGTTTGCAACCAAGTCGTCCATCGCCGCCTTGTTTTCTGGCGGGAAATAGCGCGCCGCATAGATTTTGCCGACCGCCTCGCCGAGCGCGTTTTCAACCGCTGAAACACCGCGTTTCCAGCGTGGGCGCTGCTCTTCCTGGCCGCTTAGCTGCTTAGCGAAGAAGTCAAATGTGGCATCATCAATCGCTTTGGGCAGAACACTGGCATGGTCAGACAAGAAATGCGCAGTCAGATAGGCCTTCCAGTCGTCCAGTGATGCGGTGTTCATAACACCCATGATCCCAGCAATACCGCCGCCGGAAATCTTTTCGACTTGCTCAGCGTCTAGCCCCAATTCGGCAATTTCTGCTGTATCGGGCATGACTTGGCGGACGACAAATGCGTTTTGATCGGCCAGTCCAAGATCAGCGAGCAAAAGTCCAACTGGGAAGTCACCACCGAGCGCGATCAGCTCATCCTTGGAGAGCTTATTATAGGTCAGGTTGCGATTGCGCCCGACAGTGCGATCCCAATGCGCCCGAGCAATCTCTGTCTCAAGCGCCATCACGCGGGCGGCGGCTTCAGCCGGATCATCGTAACCAGCCTCACCCAAAAGAATGGTCAGATAATTGAGATAACCCACGCGCGTTTCGACATTCTTTCCCTCATCTGTGAGGTACATATCCCGATCAGGCAGGCCGAGGCCGGCCTGGGTGACATAGAAAATGTAATTGTCTGTATCCTTGGAATCGATATCGACCCAGCCGCCAACAGGTGCGGCATAGCCCGGCGCGGCAAAGACACGCGCCAAGTCTTCGCGGCTGGCAATCGTTTGAATACGGTCAAGATAGGCCTGAACGGGCACCAGTCCGGCGGCATTAATCGCGTCTGTATCGACAAATGCGTTATAAAATACCGCGACTTTACCCTCGAGGGTCGAAGCTTCTGGCTTGGCTTCGGCGAGATCATCAATGATGAATTTGACCCGCTGCTCAGACTTCTCGCGCAGCAGCGTGAATGAGCCATAGCGCGTCCGGTCAGCGGGCATTTCGAACGCATCATACCACGTGCCATTTACATAGCGAAAGAAATCATCGCCCGCTTCGACACTGGTATCCATAGACGCCAGATCAAGACCAAACGCACCCCAATCATCGCGCGAGGCAGTTTCAACTTTTCGCGTATCTACAGGAGCCTCGGCGGCCTCAATGGTTGGTGTTTCAACCCCCAGATCATCACTGGTCGTGGTTGCCGTATCACATGCGGCAAGCGCCAATACAGCAACGCCCAACATCAAACGTGTTTTCATAAATACTCTCCCATTAAATTAGTCTGGTCGACCAAGGCCTACTCCGCAGGCATGGGTCGCCCTGGAGTTTCACTGGTTCCGATCAGTTCTTCCTCATCGACATTAGCAATACCCGAATAGCTTTCACCAATATTGCGGTACGGGACACCGCCCCAGCTCCATTTGAAGACGCGGCCAATTTCAACGCCGACGGCATACATGGCAGGCACAAGGAACAGTGACACGAACAGGGCGAAGGCCACAGCGCAACCGAGCGCGACAACCATTGGCTTGAGGAACTGTGCTTGAACCGAACGCTCAGCAATTAGTGGCAGGATGCCGACAAAGGTTGTCACCGAGGTGAGCAAGATCGGGCGGAAGCGAGAGACACCCGCATCAACCAGCGCCTGAACGGCGCCGACACCTTCGGCCCGCCTTCGATTAACGTAATCAAGCAAAACGAGATTATCATTGATGACGACCCCCGCTGCCGCCGCGATCCCGAACATTGAGAACAGGGCCATAGGGACACCAAAAGCCCAATGCCCAAACACCGCGCCAGCATAGGCAAATGGGATTGCCGTCATCAGCAAAAGCGGCTGTGAGTAAGACTTAAAGGCAATCGCCAGCATAATATACATGGCCCCCAGAGCGATCAAAATATACCTGAGTAACTCAGCTTCGAAACGCTTCTGTTCCTCAAAACCACCCGCATTACCACGTGTCACATCCGGGAATTGACGTTCAAATTCCGGCCAGAAATTCACGTTCATATCATCCATGATATTGTCGCGGCCGCCCTCGCCTTTGACATCGGCATAGACTGAAACGGAACGCGTGCGATTGCGGCGAATGATCCGATTAATGCCAGGCGCATAAGTGAACTCGGCAACCTGCGTCACCGGCACCTCACGTCCATCTGCAGTGCGAATACGCAAATTATCGAGACTATCAAGGCTTTCGCGCGCACTTTTGGGCAGACGCACCATCACGCGGACATCTTCACCATCGCGTGGTAGGCGTTGCACCTCTTCGCCAAAATAGGCTTGGCGTAACTGCCGCGACACATCTGCAATGGTGATCCCGAGCGCTTCTGAGCCAGGCTTAAGTTCAATCTGAATTTCATCCGCAGACGAAGTGAGGTTATCGCCAATATCGTAGGCCGCAGCATATGTTGCCAATTGCCCCTTAACCAGTTCAGACGCCTCACGCAGGCGGTCAAGATCCGGATGATTAAGCGCAAATCTGACGCCTGCCTGATCATCATTCTGAGTGAAGTCGAACGAGACTTCCTCCGCATCCTGAATTGGCCCAACTCGGTCACGGATCAAATCTGAAACAGTTTTTGTTTTCAGCGTTTCGGGCCGAAATTCCGGCGGCACCATACCGATCCAGGCGTTGATCCGACTGTTACTTGCAACGATTGAGGTGCCTTGAATAATCCCGCCATCGCTAAAATCGCGTTCAGTCTCTGAATCACTCAGCGCTAGCAGCTCTCGTACTTGCCCGCCCCATTCGCGCTGCAGTTCCGCCGAAGCTGAGTTGGTCCCAGCCTGCAACTGATCACGCACCTGCAAGGTCCGCGAGAACGGCGTGCCCTCAGGCATGTCGATCGTCACCCTGATCAGGTCGCCTTCAATCTGCGGCATGAAGCTGGAGGGCACATTCTTGGTGATGTAGACGGCCGAAATCGCCAACGCCAAAATGCAGAAGAAGGTCGCAATCGTGGCATAGCGCAGCTTCAATGCAAGTTCGAGGGTTGGTCTATAAACATGGTTAGCGAACCAGAGCAGGCTATCCGCAATCCGGCGTTGCCCGCGCATCAGCCAACCAGTTGGGCCATCAAATTTCTGCTTCTTCATATGTGATAAGTGAGCCGGAAGGATCAGCAAGCACTCTATCAAAGAGAAGATCAAAGCGGCGACAACAACAAAGCTGATCTGCTGGGTATAAGATCGCGTCGGTCCGGTTAAGAAGGCCCACGGCAAGAAGGCAATAATCGTCGTCAAAACACCAAAAATAATCGGCTTTAGAACCATCGTTGTGCCCCTGATCGAGGCCTCAACCCCTTCAGCGCGCCCGCTTTCAACTTCCTTGTGTATGTTTTCTCCGACAACAATCGCGTCATCAACGATAACCCCGATCACCAGAAGCACAGCAAATGTCGATAGAATGTTCCAGGAGACGCCAAAGGCTGGCAGCATCATCACACCACCAGCGAAGGCTGTGATGATCCCGCCCGTCACCCAGAAGGCTACGATAGGACGTAAGAATAGAAGCAGCACGATCATGACCAGAATCGCGCCGGTCACAGCCGCGCTCGAGATCAACTCCATGCGGGCATCGAATATAACCGAATCATCCCACAAGACATCAATACCAACGCCTTCCGGCAAGATGCCGCTCGCCGGGTTATTGGCACGCTCGATATAGTCGCGGAAGCCCTGCGCATAGGCACCGATATCCATCTTGTCCGGTGACACGACAAATACGAAGGCGGTCGGATCATCATCATAGGTTGCTTTGAGGTTGGCATCGACAAATCCATCAATCACATTCGCAACATCTGAGACACGGATAGTGCCCTCAGATGTGCTCTCACGAATGATTATATTCTCAAATTGTTCCTTAGAATCAGCCAGCTGACGTGTCGTCATGCTGATATCACCAACCGATGACTGCACCCGCCCACCAGACGAGTTCAGTGAAGAGGCGCGTATTGCATTCGCGACGTCGGAAAAGCTCAGATTATAACGGCGCAAATCATTCTCGGAGACTTCGATAGAAACCTCTTCATCCAAGATACCTTGAACCACCGCTAATTCGCCGCCCGGTAGCGCCGCGATATCGTCGCGCACATCATCGGCCAGCCGTTTCAATGTCAGCGGATCAACATCGCCATGCACCACCATACCAAAATACCAATTTCGTTCCTCCCAGCGCGTAACTTGTGGACGAAAAGCGGCTTGCGGCAAATTGTTGATTTGATCGACGCGAATTCCAACTTCGTCGAGGAATTCATTCATGTCGATATCGTCTCGGCCGCGAATGTTGACCGTACCCGCGCCTTCATACGCAATCGAAAAAATCCGATCGAGGCCGTCAATGTCGGCCACCGCCTCTTCGATCCGTGTGACGATCTGCTCCTCGACATCTTGTGGCGAGGCGCCATTCCACGCCACTGTCACCGAAGCGCCATTAACCGGTACGACCGGGAACATTTCCCGCTCCATGCTGAAATACGCCATCGCACCGCCAACAAAGGCGATGATCATCAGAAGATTGGCAGCAACTGCATTACGCGCGAACCATGATATGATGCCATTCATTGAACTGCTCCTTCAGGGCCAGTCGCCACGGCTGTGCCGGGCGCTTCGCCTTTTGAATTCGTATCTCCATCAGGCGTATGGGTTGTAATCGAACCATCTTCTTCGCGCTCAAGCGTAATAATGCTCATACCATCGAACGGCGCTTGCAACGGACTGATAATTGCCAGATCACCGGGATTGACCGCGTCACTGCGGAACCAGGCACCATCAGGGTCACTGAATACAAGATCGACCTCGTGAATACGTAGCTCACCAGCCTCAACATCGCCAACAAATACCTTGTTACCACTGCGCAGCGCGCCGCGCGGCGCGACCAGCAAATTATCAATCCGATCACCTTCAACCCGTCCAGTTACAAACAGACCCGGCGCCATAGGCGCACCGTCATCAGCGCCAGCGCCATATGGGTCAGCAAGTTCGGCAATGACGTTGATCAGCCGTGTGCGCGGATTCACGGCCGCAGACGTCCGCGTTATGCGGCCAACCCACTCACGCGGCTTGCCGCCGACATTACCAGCAAAACGAACGCTCGGGCCCGGTTCGGAAGCGGTTTCCGCAAAGGCCAATGGCAGGCCGAGGCGCCCGAGCTGTTCATCAGAAATCGGCATCGACACTTCAACCACATCCGTGGCAAAAATCCGGCCAAGCGCCATACCGGGACTGACAAACTGTCCGGTATCAACATTTTTCTCGCGTACACGACCTGTAAACGGCGCGATCACGGCGGTCCGGGCCAGCGCCAGTTCAGCATCCGCGAGTTGGGCTTTCGCAGAATCAAGGCTGGCTTGCGCCTCAAGCAATTGTGGTTCGCGCCGTGCAAGTGGACTACTATCCGTGATCCCGAGGCTTTCGAGGTCCTGGCGCGCGATCTCAGCCTCAGCCTCTTCACGAGCCAAACGTTGTTCGGCGCTGGCCACACCGGAATTGGCGCGAACGACGCCCAATCGGTAATCTGCGTCTTCGAGCCGGATCAGGACCTGCCCACGGCGAATGAAGCCGCCATCGATGAAATCAGGGGACACATAGGAAATACGGCCAGAAATCTGCGGGGCGACGAGAATTTCACGCTGCGGGCGCACTTCGCCTTGCGCTTCAACGCTGAACACAAGGTCGTCGCGCACAATCTGCTCGGCAAATACTGATAGACCGGAAGGCCGCTCTTCAGCTTGCTCAGGCTTGGGCTTCAACGTGTCCAGAAGAAAGAACCCGCCAACACCAAGAACGGCGATGATGGCGATGGTCAGGAGGAGTGGAAATATACGGCTCATGGCAGAACGGCCTCTTCGGAACGGGTTGTGCTATTGGTCGCGATTGGCGCCGGTGGCTCAGCCACAGGAAGCCCGCCACCAAGGGCAAGGTGATAACGCACACGGTTGGATGCGCGCGACGAGCGCGCTGCAATCAAATTACTTTCGGCATTCAAGCGCCGAGTCTGAGCATCAATCAGATTGAAGATCGATACCAGCCCATTGGTATATTGCCGGGTTGCGAGGTCTTCTGCAAATTGCGCTTCTTCAAGGGCTCGCGCCTGGGCGTCTTCCTGCTGCGCCAACAAAGTATCAGCCGCCAGGGCGTCCTCAACTTCGCGCCACGCGGTCAAAGCCGTTGCCACATACGTTTCAACCGACCCGCGCGCGCGCGATAGCGCCGCATCACGGTCAGCCTTCAAAGCGCCGCCATTGAAAACGGGCGCTGTCAGGCTCGCAATCAGGCGCGCCGCGACACGGCCCGGATCGAGCGCATCGGCAATATCCTGCTCGGTCGTTGACACCGATCCAGTCAGGCGAAACCCTGGCAATAAGGCAAGACGCGCCTGCTCAGCTCGCAGGCCAGCGGCAGTGACCCGCGCTTCAGCAGCAGCAATATCAGGGCGGCGCGATAGCAGCAGCGCCGGATTTCCCGCCGCCGAAATCGGGCTCAAGGATGGCAGGTCTGCCGGGGCGTCCAGCAAAGCCTGCGGATAGCGACCGAGCAAAACTTCAAGACGCCGCGTTGCGTTTCCGCTCGCCTGGCGCCGCGCGGCAATCGCCGCCTCAGAGGATGCAAGTGTCGCGCGGGCGGTGCGCACATCAAGCGCATTGGTCAGACCGCGTGAGAAGCGCCGCTCGGTCAATTCAAGCGCATTCTTTCGTGCCTCATAGGTCAGAACCGCCACGCGTTCCTGACTCAACGCCTCATTTAAATCGATCCACGCAATGGCCGTCTGTGCCGCAATTGAGAGCCGAGCAGCCGCCAGATCGGCTTCGCTGGCGAAAAGATCCGCCTCAACCGCATCAACGCCGGCACGGACCCGGCCCCAGAAATCAAGCTCCCAGCTGAGGTCGGCGCCGAGGCCAAAACTCTCACTCGTCTGGCGATCATCAAGCGCTGCAATGTAATTGCTCGTTCCGCCCGCTGATGCGGATACAGACACATTCGGGAGCGAACGGCCATACGCGCTGCGGGCAGTTGCGCGTGTCGCCTCAACCGCAAAATATTGCGAGCGTACTGTCGGATTCGCGGCCAGTGCTTCATTCACCAGGTCGCGCATCACCGTGTCATCAAATTGCGAGAGCCAGTCAGTTTCGGGCATTTGTCCAGACACGCCGCTCGCCGCCCATTGCTCTGGAGCATCTGGTGCGACCGCGAAGATGGCCGTTCTGTCGCCAGCCAGGTTTGGCACGCTTGCACACGCAGACAGCGCAATCACACTGACAAATAGGCCCACACGTTTCATCGAATACCCTCTTCATTCTGGCTCGGTCCAGACTGGTTGGCTTTACGCCTCGGCTACACGACTGTCAACAAACAATTATCGTTTTTCAATAATTATTGCCTGACTTTCAGAGTTGCCCCACAAGCTTATATCCTCCATACGCGAATTCATCTGCGCCAGATTACATCGGGAGGCCAAAATGTCGTCAAAGGATGACAAATCGCGTGACGCACGCGACCTTGTACGACGACGGATGCGGGACTTCGTCATTCTTACGCTCGGCGCCGTTTCCGTACTTGGCTTGCTATTTTTTACGGGCGCTGTGGGTTTAGCGGAGTGGCTAACAGGGAGTATTATCATGCTCGCCGGGTCTCTGGCCTTCTATGTCGGATCTCAGCCCGCGACCGTGATTGCACTACCAGACCCTGGCCCCGAGAAAAAGCCGAAGCCAAAAAACGCCCGCAGCGTGACATCCTTCATTCTCTCCCTACCCTTTCCGGCTTTGGTGATCGGGCCTGATAACCGCGTCCAGACAATCAACCGTACAGCGCGCCAGATGTTCGAAATGGATGATACAAAGTCCGCGCATGTAACCACCATCATACGCAACCGTGACCTGCTCGACGCGACCGAGCGTGTCGCCGCGAGCGGCGCAACCGAACTGGTCGAATTTGGATTGCGCAATGATAGTGAGACCTGGCTCGCGCATCTTGGCGCGGGACCTGAGCCAACCAGCGTATTGATCATTCTTGAGGAACTTACCGCCGTGCGCCGCGCGCAACTCGCACGCGCTGACTTTCTCGCCAATGCAAGCCACGAATTGCGGACACCTCTGACGGCTATTGCAGGCTTTATTGAAACAATGATGGGCCCGGCAAAAGACGATAAAGCCTCATGGGAGGGATTCCTCGACATCATGCATCAACAGACCGAGCGCATGAAGCGGCTCGTCTCAGACCTGCTCTCCCTGTCACGCATTGAATCAGATGAACATCGCTCACCCTCAACCCGGATTGACGCAAATGCGATTGTCGAGCGCGCTGGCAAGTCCCTGCAGCCAATTGCGCGCAAAGCGAATGTCAATTTGAGTTTCAGCATTCCTGACCAAAGGCTCGATGTGATTGCCGATAGTGATGAGATGATGCAGGTCATTCAAAACCTCGCTTCAAACGCCATTAAATATGCGGGCGAAGACGGGGAAGTTCGTATTGAGCTGGGATATGCCGACACGATGGCGAAGGCAGCAGAACAATGCGCCCGCCAATTGGAAGGCGGACAGCGCGCCCTGCTTCTGTCACCGCTCGCGTCAGCCGAAGTTCCCGCTGTGTATCTGCGCGTCAGCGACAATGGCGAAGGCATACCGCGCCAGCACCTGCCTCGTCTTGGCGAGCGGTTCTACCGCACTGATGAAAGTCGCGGCGGCGAAATCGAGGGCACAGGTCTTGGCCTTGCCATCGTCAAACATATCATGACCCGGCATCGCGGCGGCCTCGCTGTCGAAAGCATATTCGGTGAAGCCACCACATTCGGTGTCTGGCTACCACGCGCGCCACAGCGCTAATGCAAAGCCCACATCTTGTTCCGCCCTACATGCCGCCGCCCGCTGAGGCGGTTCGCACGATCTACCAGGACGCCCAGATTATTGTCGCCGATAAGCCTTCAGGCCTGTTAAGCGTGCCGGGGCGCGGCCCTGACAAAACCACATGCGCAAATAGCGTGTTGTCTGAGCGGCATGGCGAGGTGTTGACCGTCCACCGCCTTGACATGGATACGTCCGGCCTCATGGTCTTCGCCCGAACCCGCGAAGCACACCGGGCATTATCACGCAGTTTTGAGCGTCGACAAACAGACAAGACCTATATCGCGAGAGTTCAAGGCGTCATGAGCGAAGACTCCGGCCGGATTGATCTGCCCATTGCCAAATACTCGCTCCAGCGCCCACTCCGCCATATTGACGTTGACGGCCAGGAGGCGATTACAGAGTGGACGGTCATTTCGCGTACGCCCGAAACCACGCGCCTCGAACTGCGTCCCAAAACGGGGCGTTCACATCAGCTCCGACTGCATCTCAGCGCGATTGGCCACCCCATATTAGGTGACGCATTCTATGGCCTCGACACGTCCGCGCCGCGGTTGATGCTGCATGCCAGTCGTCTCGTATTTAGCCATCCGGAAACTGGCCGGGATATGGAGTTCGTCGCCCCTCCAGAGTTTTAATATTCGCGCAGCTTACCCAGCGCAGCTCTGTCACAGATATGTTATCAGTTCACGGTAAGACCACCCGTTTACTGGCCATGGGCACTTTATGCTGCAGACATTTGGACATTTGCCAATCGGCTGGCTGCTTATCGTCGTCTTGGCAGCTGCTGGCTTTATCGCATTCTACCAAGGCCGCCGTGTGGTCGCGATCAATGCTGCCAGCGCGGCAGGTGAGGTGCGGTGGCACTCACACCCCAACTATCACGGGTACTATCTCGCCTTTGCAACGATCATCCCGGCTGCACTGATTTTCTCTCTCTACGCCTTGTTTGGTGATGCCTTCGTGCGCTCCGAACTGGCCCGCGCGCTGCCAGAACAGATCACCGCGCTTAACCCGCTTGAACGTGGTCAATATATAGACCGCGTCGCCGAACATGGCGCCGCGCGCGTGGTCGTTCCCACCGGCAACTCACTCTTTGATGCCGCAACCGCGCGCTATGTCCAACTTACAGGCCAGACACGGCTTTGGACGACGGTCCTCGCCTTCGCTGCGGCCTGCGCCGGCTATTTTGCCGCTCGCCGCCGGTTGATCCCCTCGCTTGAGGCGCGCACCAAGGTTGAGCGGCTGGTGAAGACTGGCCTGTTTCTTTGCGCCGCCGTCGCCATCCTGACAACCATAGGGATCGTTGTTTCACTGATCTTTGAAACGGTGAATTTCTTTACGATTGAAGGCGGACCCAGCGTTTTCGGCTTCCTTTTTGGGACAGACTGGAACGCCCAAACGGGTACAAATTTCGGAGCCGTCCCACTCTTCTTCGGCACGCTTATGATTGCCTTTCTGGCCATGTGTGTCGCCGCACCGATTGGCCTGTTTTCAGCCATCTACCTGTCGGAATATGCCAGCCCGGCTGTGCGTGGCTGGGCCAAGCCGCTCCTTGAAGTTCTCGCGGGCATCCCGACCGTTGTCTACGGCTTTTTTGCCGCGACAATCATTGCGCCATGGGTGCGGTCAGGCGCAAACTGGATCAACGCCCTGCCCTTTGTCCCTGACAATTTCCTTGCCGCGCAGCCAACCAGCGCACTCGCCGCCGGGCTAGTCATGGGAATCATGATCGTCCCCTTCGTCTGCTCGCTATCGGATGACGTTATCCGCGCGGTGCCGCAAACCTTGCGTGATGGCGCACTGGCGATTGGCGCGACCCGGTCTGAGACCATCAAACAGGTCGTCCTGCCTGCGGCCTTGCCCGGCGTCTCAGCCGCCCTCTTGCTTGCCGTATCGCGAGCGATTGGCGAAACGATGATTGTCGTGATGGCGGCTGGCGGGCGGGCTTTAATCACGCTTGATCCATCATCAGACTTGACGACTGTGACCTATCAGATCGTCTCACTCCTGACAGGCGATACAGAGTTCGATAGTGCACGTACGCTCTCAGCCTTCGCGCTCGGCTTTGTCCTGTTCAGTGTCACACTCCTGTTTAACTTGATCGCTCTGCGCACGGTCCGTCACTACCGGGAGCAATATGACTGATCCGGTGCCACATACTCCCAACTCTTTTGCGAGCGCCGCGGCGCAGAAAAGGCTAAAAGCGCGCCGCAATGCGGACCTGCGCTTTCGCGTATATGGGCAATTGGCCATTGGTATTGCACTGTCAGCCCTGTTGCTGCTCGCCTATGCCATTACCGTTAAAGCCATCCCGGCTTTGTCAAAGCACGAAATCATCTTTGAGTTGCCGCTTGATGAGGCATCGATTGCACCCAACGGCCCTGAGGATACTGAGGCGATCGCTCAAAATGTCAGCGGCTTTTACAGCCTGGTCCAGAAAGACCTGCGTCAGACTTTCCCAGAGATTAGTAATGACCGCGACAGCGTGCGCGAACTGTATGCGCTCGTTACCCGTCTCGCCGTGCTTGATATGGCCCGGAATGTCGCCCAAAATCCGGATAAAATGGGTACGACCGCTCGCCTGAGTGCGGCGCTGTCAGATGATCTCGATCTCTATCTCAAAGGCGGTATTACAGCCCGCCAGGATCATTTGATTGGCAAAGCTGACCAGCTGACGGCGCGCGATGATGGCCGCTTTACGCTCACTAAAGCTTCGCGCGCATTTAACCCGCAACCCAGCGGAACTCGCCTGATCGGATTGCAGGGCACATGGTACCGCGTTGAAGAAGCCATGCCAGAAGAGCTAACCCTTGCCTATCTTGCCGGGGCCGCCCCACGCGTGGGGGATCAAAACCGGGCCGATATACGTGAACTGGCACTTGCTGAGACGAACGCCACGCGCGCTATAACAGATCGTCAAATCGCATGGCTGCACATTCTGAAACAGGATGGCCGGATCAAAAGCCGCTTCAATACAGGCTTATTCGTGAATTCAGATAGTACATATCCAGAACTGGCTGGCTTCGCAGGCGCCTTGATCGGCTCGCTATTCACAATGCTGGTAACCGCCATTTTCGCCATTCCGGTGGGCATACTGGCCGCGATATACCTGCAGGAATTTGCCGGACGCAGCCGCCTGACAGACCTTATTGAACTGAACATCAACAATCTCGCCGCCGTACCCTCGATCATTTTCGGGCTTCTAGGTGCCGCTGTGTTCCTGAATGTCTTTGGCATGCCGCGCTCCGCGCCATTCGTTGGCGGCTTGGTGCTCGGGCTTTTGGTCTTGCCAACAGTTATCATCGCCTCTCGCGCGGCGCTCGGCTCTGTGCCGCCCTCCGTGCGCACGGCTGCGCTCGGTCTGGGGGCATCAAAAACGCAGGCTGTTTTTCACCATGTTTTGCCTTTGGCGACACCGGGCATCCTGACCGGGTGCATCATTGCCATGGCCCGCGCGCTAGGCGAAACGGCGCCTTTGCTATTGATCGGCATGGTCGCCTTTGTGAATGAAGTACCCACAGGCCCCGATCAGGAATCCACTGTTTTGCCCGTGTTGATCTACCGCTGGTTCTCTGGCGCTGAGCGCGCCTGGGAGCCGCTCACCGCAGCCGCCATTCTGATCTTGCTCAGTGTTTTGGTAATTACCAACTTGGCGGCAGTGCTGTTGCGGCGTAGATTTGAACGAAAGTGGTAGATATGGCTGATACGACAACCAGAATCAAAACTGACGTTCGCGCAGAGCGCACAACCAATCCGACCAAGATTGATTGTCAGGACATCAATGTCTTCTATGGCGATAAGCAGGCCATTGCGGATGTGTCGCTAACCATACCGGACCGCGCCGTTACAGCGCTGATCGGACCTTCCGGCTGCGGCAAGTCGACCTTCCTGCGGTGTCTGAATCGCATGAATGATACGATTGAAACGGCCCGGGTTGAAGGCCGGATCCTGATGGACGGAACAGATATCAATGACCCGTCGCTGGATCCTGTCCTGCTGCGGTCGCGCGTCGGTATGGTATTCCAGAAACCAAACCCGTTTCCGAAATCAATCTTCGACAATGTTGCCTATGGCGCGCGCATACATGGTCTTGCCGCGGACAAGGACGAGCTAGAAAAAATTGTCCACAAATCGCTTAAGCGGGCGGGTCTGTGGGACGAGGTCAAAGACCGCCTTTCTGCATCCGGAACCTCTCTGTCTGGTGGCCAGCAGCAACGCCTGTGCATTGCTCGCGCGATTGCTGTTAAGCCGGAAGTCATCCTCATGGATGAGCCATGCTCGGCTCTCGACCCTATCGCCACAGCCCGCATTGAGGAGCTGATCGACGAGCTTCGCGAGCGCTATTGTATCGTGATAGTCACCCATTCCATGCAACAAGCTGCGCGTGTATCACAGCGCACTGTTTTCTTTCACCTCGGCAAACTGGTCGAATTAGGCGATACTGAAACTATCTTCACCGTCCCAACGGACAAACGGACACAGGATTATATTACCGGCCGTTTTGGCTAGACATTTGGATTTATGATGCAGCAACACATTGTCAGCGCATTCACCGACGAGCTTGACCGGCTTTCTGCGACGCTTTTGCGTATGGGCGGAATGGCCGAAGCAATGATCAAGGATGCCTGTAACGCGGTTATCTTGAACGATACCGAAATGGCTGAAGAGGTTATTCGCCGCGACGCTGAACTCGACTTGCTGGAAAGCGAGTGCGAACGCGATGTTGTGCGCCTACTCGCGCTGCGCCAGCCGATGGCGTCGGATCTGCGCATGGTTATCGGGGCAATCAAGCTAGCGGGGAACATCGAACGGATCGGCGATCTCGCCAAGAATATTGCCCGGCGCAGCCTCGACCTTGATGATGCGCCGGGCTCGTCTTCCCTGCGCGGTGTGAAAAGCATGAGCCAGGCCGTTTCGCGACAGTTCGCCATGTCACTGGACGCCTATTCACGGCTCGATGCCCGGGCGGCGCTAGAGGTGATCAATCAGGATGATGATATTGATAGCCATTATAATGGCCTGCTGCGCCTGATGCTCGCCTTCATTGCCGAAGATCCTGAGCAAGTCGATGCGCGATCAAACGTCCTGTTCATCGTCAAGAACCTTGAGCGTATTGGCGATCATTGCGCCAATATCGCCAAGACAGTCCACTATATCGCTACGGGCCAACAGGTGTTATCAAGCGCCGAAATCGCCCTGCAATCTGCCAACGGAGACTAGACCCGTGAAGCCATTCATTGTGATAGCCGAGGATGAATCGGCTGTTTCGGAACTCTTGCGCTACAATCTCGAAGCGGAGGGTTATGAAACAGCGATTGCCAATGATGGCGAAGAAGCCATGCTGCTGGTTGATGAGCGTATTCCCGATCTTATGCTGCTCGATTGGATGCTACCGAAAATTTCGGGCATCGAGATTTGCCGCCGCGTACGCTCGCGCCAGGAAACCGCTAACCTGCCCATCATCATGCTGACGGCGCGCACCGAAGAGGCCGACCGTATTCGCGGCCTGCAAACCGGCGCTGACGATTATGTCGTCAAACCGTTTTCGACCAATGAGCTGATGGCGCGCGTCCAGGCTGTCCTGCGGCGCATTCGCCCGGCCTTGATGGAAGATGTGATCACAGTCGGCGATATCCGCATTGACCGCACCACCCACAGCGTGTCGCGGGCTGGCGTCGATATTCACCTTGGGCCTACAGAATTCAGATTGCTGGACTTCTTCGCCCAGCACCCGGACCGTGTATTCTCGCGCGAGCAACTTCTCGACGGGGTATGGGGGTCGGACGTTTATGTCGAGCTGCGTACCGTCGATGTCCACATTGGGCGCCTGCGCCGCGCCTTGATGGTTGAGGGCACTGAAAATCCGATCCGTACTGTGCGGCAGGCAGGATATTCTTTGCGTGTAAGTTGAAAAATCACACATTTCATTTCAACAAAATAGTTGCATATGAAACAAATAGACGAGACTTTCCTCACTTTGCGGCATAAATAGACGAAAAGCTGCGGAGGTAAGTACATGCATATCGGTGTCCCAACAGAGATCAAGAAGCAGGAATCGCGTGTCGGTTTAACCCCTGAAAGCGTTGGCGAACTTGTCCGCGCCGGACATACTGTTTCCATTCAGGCCGCTGCCGGTATCGGGTCCGGCTTTACTGACCAAGACTATATTGCGGTCGGCGGCGCTATTCTGCCAGACGCAGACGCCGTCTTTGAGGCTGCAGAGCTTATCATCAAGGTCAAAGAACCTCAGCCAGAAGAAACCGCGCGGCTGAAACCGCACCACACACTCTTTACCTATCTTCACCTCGCGCCCGATCCAGTTCAGGCCAAAGGGCTCATCGATAGTCAGTGCCTTGCCATCGCCTATGAAACTGTAACGGACAGGGATGGCCGTCTGCCGCTGCTGACCCCGATGAGTCAGGTTGCGGGCCGTATGGCGATGCAAGTTGCTGCATGGGCATTGATGAAAACCAAGCGTGGCCGCGGCGTCCTGCTCGGCGGTGTACCCGGTGTGATGCCTGCCAAAGTCGTCATCATTGGCGGCGGCGTCTCCGGATCGAACGCAGCTGAAATCGCTGTCGGAATGCGCGCTGACGTTACCGTGTTTGACCGAAACAATGCCCGCCTTGCAGAGTTGGATGCACAATTTAATGGCGCGGTGAAAACCATGTACTCGACCAAAGCCAGCCTCGATGCCGCCGTGCGCGAAGCTGATCTGGTCATCGGCGCCGTGCTGATCCCGGGTGCTTCGGCGCCAAAGCTCGTCAGCCGCGAGCAGTTGAAACATATGCGCCCAGGTGCTGTGCTTGTTGACATTGCCATCGATCAGGGCGGCTGTTTCGAAACCAGTCACGCAACCACGCACGAAGACCCGATCTATGAAGTCGATGGCATCCTGCATTATTGCGTCGCCAACATGCCTGGTGCGGTGCCGCGCACATCAACTTACGCCCTGAACAATGCCACCCTGCCCTTCGTCCTCGAAATCGCTCGCAAAGGTGGGCGTGAGGCGGTGAAGACCAATCCGCACCTCAAAGAGGGCCTGACAGTTGCGGATGGCCATATCGCGCATGAGCAGGTCGCCAGCGATCTTGGCATGGCTTATAAAAAGCCGGACTGGCTGTAGCTACGATAACAGGACCAGCTGTGCTATAGTCCCCTCATTCAGACTGCCCATAAAATATAAAGGGCAGCTTTTCAGATGGAGGGACAGATGAAATATTCAGGTATTCTGGCAAGCGCAATTCTACTCGGGCTTGGCGGCTGCGCCAGCACGAACGCGGCTGATCCAGCTATAAGTGAAACGGTATCAGTGCCGGTGCCGCCGCCAACCGCAGAAGACACAAAAGCCGACCTCGTCACACGCGCTGGCGCGCCGCTTTTCGAGGGCATGGGCAGCTATAACCGCCCTATCCAAGGCCTCTCCGAAGATGCGCAGCGTTATTTCAATCAGGGCATGGTTCTCGCCTTCGGCTTCAATCACGCTGAAAGCATCCGTTCGTTCAAGGCCTCTCAGCGCCTCGCGCCTGATTGTGCGATGTGCTTCTGGGGCGAAGCCCTCGCGACGGGTCCAAACATCAATGTCACGGCCAAGGGAAAAGCTGTTATGGCCGACGCAGATCGCGCCTCAGCCTTTGCCGCCATCAACAAAGCGCTCGAGCTGAAAGATAGCGCCTCACCAGTCGAGCAGGCGCTGATTGATGCACTTGCCGCACGCTATAATGGTGACCCCTCAACCCCGCGCGAGCCGCTCGACATCGCCTATGCCGAAGCCCTTGGCCAAGTCGTAGCAGCCTACCCCGAAGACGATGACGCCGCAGCGATGTACGCCGAGGCGTGGATGAACACGATGCCGTGGAATTATTGGTCAGCCGATGGCGAACCAAAACCTGAGACGGTCGGTGTTGTGCGCGAATTAGAACGCATTATCGCGCGCTCGCCCGATCACCCTCTAGCTCTGCATCTCTACATCCACGCGGTTGAGGCCTCGGCTGATCCGGGCCGCGCTGAAGACGAAGCTGATATGCTGGCTACCCTCGTTCCCGGCTCAGGGCATCTGGTGCACATGCCCGCGCATATCTATTGGCGCGTTGGCCGCTACCAGGACGCTGCTACGGCGAATATTACCGCTGCCAAAGTCGATGAAGATTATATCGCTGCCTGTAATGCGCAGGGGTTTTACCCCGCGCTTTATTACCCGCACAATATCCACTTCCTGTGGGCGGCGAGCAGCATGTCAGGCCAAAGCAAGATGGCCATTGAGAGCGCCCGCAAGGTTGCCGCGAATGTCCGCCTTGAACAGATTGAGCAATTCCCAACCGTGGAGTTCTTCAAGACAATCCCGATCCTGACACTGGTTCAGTTCGGTCAGTGGGATGAGATCATGGCTGAACCAGAGCCGCCCGCTCAGCTCGATTACTCACATGCCATGTGGCACTATGCTCGCGGCGTCGCCCGTGCCAATCAGGGTGATATCGCGGCCGCCATGAAAGAGCGCGCCAAACTCTCCGACGTCAAAGATAGCGTTCAGATCAGCTTCCTCGATAGCGCGGACTATCCCGCCAGCTTACTGTTGAATATCGCTGACGACTTGCTACTCGGCGAGATTGCCATGGCCGACGATAAGCCGTCACTTGCGGCGCTCTACTTCAAGGCCGCCGTCGCCAAGCAAGACACCCTGCCCTATATGGAACCGCCCTTCTGGTACTACCCAACGCGTCAATCGCTTGGTCAGGCGCTGATGGCGGATGGCAAACCCGCTGAAGCCGAAGCGGTCTATCGCAAGGACCTGAAAGACTATCCGCGCAATGGCTGGTCACAGTACGGCCTCGTCACCGCGCTGGAAGCCCAAGGCAAGGCGGACGAAGCTGCCGCAGCCCGCGCGGCATTTGAAACCATGTGGATGAATGCAGATGTCGAGCTAACCGGCTCGCGGCTTTAGTTTTAGCCGCCGCGCGGAGAACCAGTCTTGTCATTGGCGCGTTTAGTAATGCGGCGCAGGATCATGGGGTGACCTCACCGAGCCGTATCAGGAGATTTTTGGTCTCCTCTTCGTCATCTCTAAAGGCCGCCAGTTCCGCGGAGAGCGTACCCGCCATGATATCTATTGCGACGATCAGATCATTGCGACTGCCGCTCTCGCTCAAAGCCTCTTCGAATGGAATCACTCGGATAAGAGACTGCAAGCGCACACCGGCGGCGCCATAATCACGGGCAAACTCGCGGCGGGCCTGCTGCGTCTGTGCTGCATCCTGCAACAGACCATCCCATTTCAGAATAGCATGACGCATTTCGTCGTCCCTGATGAGGCTGAGAGCACCATCATTTTGCGCCTCCAAAAGCGTGGGAGAGCGCTTAGCATGGCTAGGCAAATAGAAGGCGAGGTTGATTTGCGCCGATACGTCAGCCTCCACGAGCGTCGCGTCTTTCTGCTTTAATGCGTCGAGCAAGGATTCCATGGCCTCAAGCCCTTCGCTTATCGCATCTATTTTTAGCCGTGTTTCATCCAGAATGACGTATGCGTCCGCGATCAATCCCACTTCGAGCTGGCGCGCGACGGCATAGTCCTGCCGCGCTTCATTCCAATTATTCACTTGCAAACCGATAAACACGCCGAACACCACGATCAGCGTTTCCACACCAACGGTGAACCAGTCCTGCTTGCGAAAGGCGGTGGTCAGACGGCGCAGGATCATGGGGCCACCCGTTCGTCCGGAGCGTCCAGAAAAAAGATTTCCATGGGTTTCCTGCAGTCTCCGTATATGGCTTTTCGACGTTCATTGTCTTCTGCCAATAAGCTCCAGAGTTCTGAATTTGTCTGATCGTCCAAACTCTCAATACCTACATCAATAATGCGAGAAGATAATTGTTGCGCCATCAGCTCAATCAGCGCGCTCTTATGGTCAATCTCAGAAAGCGTATCGTAATATCGCAACCTTGTTGATTGCCGTTTAGAATTGACCCTTGGAGGGCAGTAATTTCCATTGAGAATTGACCCATGTTTGCAACGATCCCGCGCTTTGACGCGTGGGGGATTTTGGAGTGTTGGACATGGCATTATTGAGCGTTATCCGGCGGTGGTATCATCGCGATCAACTTTCGATTCGGGAGATCTCCCGGCGAACCGGACTTTCACGAAACACGCTGCGCAAGTATCTGCGATCTGAGGAGGTCGAGCCGCGTTTCAAAACGCCGGATCGACCGAGCAAGCTGGATCCTTTTGCGGATCGTTTATCGGCCTGGCTGAGGCGGGAGATGACGCGGCCGCGCAAGCAGAAACGTACGATAAAACAGCTGCACGCAGATCTTGTGAGCCTTGGATATGACGGATCCTACAGCCGTGTCGCTGCATTTGCGCGGGCATGGCGACAAGAGTACCGCGTCCAGCAACAGATCAGTGGCCGGGGCACCTTTGTGCCGCTTTCCTTTGCACCGGGAGAGGCGTTCCAGTTCGACTGGAGTGAGGACTGGGCGATCATTGACGGTGTTCGCACCAAGCTTCAGGTCGCGCACTTCAAGCTCAGCTACAGCCGTGCGTTCTGCGTACGGGCTTACATCCTTCAGACCCATGAGATGCTGTTCGACGCGCACAACCATGCGTTCCGTATGCTGGGCGGCGTGCCGCGGCGCGGGATCTACGACAATATGCGCACGGCGATCGACAAGGTCGGGCGCGGCAAGGCCCGGACCGTCAACGCTCGGTTTGCCGCGATGGTCAGCCATTACATGTTCGAGGCCGAGTTCTGCAATCCGGCGGCCGGTTGGGAAAAAGGCCAGGTCGAGAAGAACGTTCAGGATGCGCGCCATCGTCTGTGGCAGCCTATACCGCATGCGGAGAGTCTGGACGCCCTGAACCTCTGGCTTGAGCAGCGATGCCGTGCTCTGTGGCAGGACATCCCGCATGGCACCCAGCCCGGTTCTGTTGCTGATGCCTGGGCTGATGAGGCGGGCAGCCTGATGCCGGCGGGCCGGCCGTTCGATGGCTTCGTGGAATATGGTAAGCGGGTCTCCCCGACGTGCCTCGTTCATCTGGAACGCAACCGCTACAGCGTCCCAGCCTCGTTCGCCAATCGCCCTGTCAGCCTGCGGGTCTATCCGGACCACTTCCTCGTCGTCGCTGAGGGCCAGGTTGTGTGCGAACATCGGCGCGTCATCGACCGGTCCCATGATGGTCCGGGGCGGACGATCTATGATTGGCGTCACTATCTCGCAGTGATCCAGCGCAAACCGGGAGCGTTGCGCAATGGCGCGCCGTTCCTGGAGTTGCCGGATGATCTGCGCCGGCTTCAGCAGCATCTGCTGCGCACGCCGGGCGGTGACCGGGAAATGGTCGAGATCCTCGCGCTGGTGCTGCAGCATGATGAGGAAGCCGTGCTGACGGCGGTTGCCATGGCGCTGGAATCGGGCGTTGCGACCAAAACCCATGTCCTGAACCTGCTGCACCGTCTGGTCGATGGCAAACCCATCAGCACGCCGCCGGTGACCGCGCCGCAGGCGTTGCGACTGGCCAGTGAGCCACAGGCCAATGTTGATCGTTACGACACGTTGCGTGCAGCCGGGGAGACCCGTCATGCGTCATGATCCAGCCAGCGGCGCGATCGTCGTCATGTCGCGCGGCCTGAAGATGCACGGCATGGCGCAGGCCGTCAGTGATCTCATGGCTCAGGGCTCGCCCGCGTTCGAGTCGGCAATCCCGATGCTGTCCCAGCTCCTGAAGGCCGAAACCGCAGAACGGGAAGTGCGGTCTGTGGCCTACCAGCTTAAGAGCGCCCGGTTCCCCGCTTACCGCGACCTTGCGGGCTTCGACTTTGCCAGCAGCGAAATCAACGAAGCCCTCGTCCGCCAGCTTCATCACTGTGACTTTATCGATGTGGCCGACAATATCGTCCTGGTCGGCGGGCCGGGTACCGGCAAGACGCATATCGCAACGGCGCTCGGTGTGCATGCGATCGAACATTATCGACGCCGTGTCCGGTTCTTCTCAACCGTCGAGCTGGTCAACGCACTCGAACAGGAAAAGGCTCAAGGGAGAACCGGTCAGATCGCGAACCGTCTGATCCACTCCGATCTCGTGATCCTCGACGAGCTGGGCTACCTGCCGTTCAGCGCATCAGGCGGCGCGCTCCTGTTCCATCTGCTGAGCAAACTCTACGAGCGCACCAGCGTCGTCATCACGACAAATCTGAGCTTCAGCGAGTGGGCCAGCGTGTTCGGCGATGCGAAAATGACGACCGCGCTGCTCGATCGGCTCACGCATCACTGCCACATCCTCGAAACCGGCAATGACAGCTTCCGGTTCAAAAACAGTTCTGCTCAGAAGCCAAAATCGAAAAAGGAGAAAGTATCATCTTGACCCGAAAATAGGACCCGGAACATAGTCACAAGGCGGGTCACTTCTCGATGAAAACGCCGGGTCAGTTCTCAGCGGAAATTAACAGCAACCTGTCTGGTCGCGATATCGTCGTCGTTTGACTCAAGATGTTCAGGCGCGCCTGGAGCCTCAGAATTTCATCCTGTAAGCGCTGAATGCGTTCAGCCTGGAAAAATAGCAAATCCAGCCTTTCACGCCGATCTTGGTCCATCTGGCTAAACGTTCCGCGAGACAATTCTGCCTTCCAAACCCTAGACCCCCAGGGCCGACTGCTCGACCGCAAGACGGGATCGACTGTCAGCGTCAAGCCATATTGCGCTTCAGGGCGCGGCAATGGCATGCCCTGCCAATCATCATTCGGTTGTAACAATCGCTCTGATATCTCGCGAATGCGGTTAACCCGGCAATCAGCCAAGGATAAACGTTCCTGAGCGAAGTAGTAATTGGCTCCCAAGTCAGTCTGAATGCTCGCTTCAGCACGCTTTAGCTCTGCCGATTGCTGGCGCGCATTGCTCCAATTCGTGATCTGAAACGCGATCAGAATACCGACAACGACAATGAAAAAATCCAGCCCTACAGCGAACCAGTTCTGGTCTTTGACGTGTTGGGTGATGCGCCGCAGGATCATGAGCCGTCTCCGCCATTGGGAGCGGGTGTTACGCCAAGCTCGGATTGAATATTCTCTAGAAGTTCATGCGCAGACTGATTGGCGCCGGCGAGCATGAGGTAATGACCCGTCGCCCATCCCAACTGAGACTGCAGCGTTGCTGCCAATTCGGGCTCGGTCGAGATGAGTTCCAGAAACGCTTCCTCATCGACTGTGCCATGAACCGATAGGCCAAATTTATGTCCAACACCGATCGCCGCATCGCGTGATGGCCGGAAGGTGACGTCCTGCGATTTTTCGATCGCCGATGTAATAAGCCTGTATTCCTGCAATTGGCGGACAATTTCCTTGTTCCCGAGAATTCCAAGATCACCGGAATTCACCAGTGCATCCAGGGCGGTTGCGTTCTTCTCTACATTGCCCACGAGAATGGCATAGGACCACAAACTCTGTTTCGCGGCAGCGGCATACTCTTCGAAGCTAAAGTCTTCGCCGTGGGAGTCCTCACGCGCGGCCTCTTCGATGTCACTGGTCCAGCTCACTCCCAATTCAAGTTGGTTCTCAGTTGCCAACGGATCGCTGACCGCTGCATTTGGCGTGCTCTCGAATACGTAATTGATCGTTGCGATACGGATCAGAGCGCTATCGATTGCAAGCTCATAGCCTTCGATATCGGCAGCGATGTCCGTGGCTATATCTTCGAGAATCTGGGCTTCGCGCAGTCGGTCGCCGCGCGCAGTGCTCCAATTGGTGATCTGAAAAGCGATAAGGATGCCGACAACAACAATGAAGAAGTCCAGCCCCACCGCGAACCAGTTCTGGTCTTTGACGTGTTTCGTAAGACGGCGCAGCAGCATGTATTCCCCCGAAACTTAACGTTCTGTCACACGCTAAGCGGGTCGCGGGATGAAAAGCAATATCTTGTTTCAAATGAAACGGTTGCGCGCCTAGTTCGCGGGCGCGTCGGTCAACCAGCTTGCCGCAACGACATCCACCACATCGTCCATAATCTCAGTGATCTGGAAGTCTTTCGGGGTGTAGACCCGGTGTACACCCATTTGGCGCAGCGCCTGTTCGTCCTCAAACGGGATAATCCCGCCAACCACGAGCGGTACCTTGTCCAGCCCCGCTTTGCGCATTTCCGCCAGCGTCTCTCGCACCAGATCAAGATGGCTGCCTGACAGGATGGACAGCCCGATGACATGCGCATCGGCGTCTTTGGCCTGCGCGACAATCTCCTCTGGTGTGAAGCGAATGCCCTCATATAGCACATCCATGCCGCAGGCCCGGGCCCGCGCCGCGATCTGTTCTGCGCCATTCGAGTGGCCATCAAGGCCCGGCTTGCCGAGGACATATTTCAACTTGCGTCCCAGCTTTTCAGAGAGCGCCTCAACCCGCTTTTTGGTCGCCTCGATATCTTCGTCGCCGCCCGTCTCGATCACGACAGACACGCCTGTCGGCCCGCGATACTCACCAAACACCTCGCGCAAGGCCGTGCCCCACTCGCCCGTGGTGACGCCGGCTTTCGCCGCCGCGATGGACGGTTCCATGATATTCGTCCCGTCCGCTGCTGCCGCTTTCAGCGCGGCAATTGCAGCCTCCGCAGCGGCTCCATCGCGTGCATTGCGCCATTTTTTCAGCGCCGCGACTTGCTGGGCCTCAACCATCGGATCGATGGTCTGTATCGCGTCATTACCCGCGCCCAGCGGGCTGTCTTCAGTTTGGGTATAGGCATTGACGCCCACCACTTTCAGATCGCCGCTTTCAATTCCGCGAATACGATCAATGTGCGCGCCGACAAGGCTTTCCTTCATATAGCCGACCGCCTCGACCCCGCCGCCCATGCCGTCAATCTTGGCAAGCTCCGCCCGCGCCTCAGTCTTCAATGCCTCAGTTTTCTCTTCGATCACATGGCTGCCATCAAACAGGTCGCCAAATTCGAGCAGGTCCGTCTCATAAGCGAGAATTTGCTGCATGCGCAGCGACCATTGCTGATCCCAGGGCCGCGGCAGGCCCAGCGCCTCGTTCCACGCGGGCAGTTGTAATGCCCGGCAGCGTGCGCGTTTCGATAGGGTCACCGCCAGCGCCTCAATCAGGATACGGTAGACATTGTTCTCCGGCTGCTGCTCAGTCAGGCCGAGCGAGTTGACCTGCACGCCATAACGAAAGCGCAGCGCCTTGGGGTCGGTGACGCCATAGCGCGTCCGTCCAATCTCTTCCCACAGATCGACAAATGCCCGCATCTTGCAGAGCTCAGTCACGAACCGCACGCCCGCATTCACAAAAAAGGAAATCCGCCCAAAGACGGTGGTGAAATCTTCATCCGGCACCTGCCCGCCCGCTTTAACCGCATCGAGCACAGCCACCGCCGTCGCCAGCGCATAGGCCAACTCCTGCTCGGGCGTCGCACCTGCTTCCTGTAAGTGGTAGGAACACACGTTCAGCGGGTTCCATTTCGGCACTTCAGTATAGCACCAGCTGACCATATCACTGATCAGACGCATGCTTGGTGCGGGCGGAAATACATACGTCCCGCGCGACAAGTATTCCTTGATGATATCATTCTGCGTCGTGCCGCGCAGCTTCGCCCGATCATCGCCGCGCTCATCGGCCAGCGCCACATATAGCGCGAGCAGCCACGCCGCCGGCGCATTGATCGTCATCGACGTGTTCATTTCTTCCAGCGGCAGGCCCTCAAACAGGGTGCGCATATCGCCAAGATGCGCGACCGGAACGCCGACTTTGCCAACCTCGCCCTTGGCGAGGATATGATCGCCATCATAGGCCGTCTGGGTCGGCAAATCGAACGCAATCGACAGGCCCGTCTGCCCTTTGGACAAGTTCATCCGGTAGAGTTCATTTGATTTTTCAGCCGTCGAATGCCCGGCATAGGTACGGAAAATCCATGGACGGTCGCGTTCAATCATCTCTTTGGTTCTCTGCGTCATTGACCTGTTTGTCTTTGTTGCGCCGCAGCATGCCGCGCCCGGCCCATTTCGACAAGACCGGACGCCACGCCAACCTTTAACAAACCGTGTGCGGAATACCGATTCATCCATTCATTTTCGCATAACACGCACACCGAAATATCGGATTGCGCATAGGAAAAACACGCCTAGATTCGGTTGCAAGCTAAGGAGACTGACATGACAGACACAATCGGAATGATCGCTGCGATCCTCACAACCGTGTCCTTCCTGCCGCAAGCCATTATGGTGTGCCGGACCGGGAATACGGATGGAATCTCCCTTAGCATGTATATCATGTTTACCATCGGTGTTGCGGGCTGGCTTGGCTACGGCCTGATGGTTGGCAGCGTGCCTGTGATCGCCGCCAACGCCGTCACGCTGGTTTTCGCAGCCATCATTCTCACCATGAAAAGCCGCTCTGTGCTGCGCGATCTCAACCAACGCCGCCGCGCGGCAGCCTGCTAGCCCGGATAGGTCATTCGAAATGTCCCCTGAATTTCTCGGCATGTGCTCAGCCTTCCTGACGACAACGGCCTATCTACCGCAAACGTGGTCGGCGCTGCGAACGGGTAATCTCGCAGCGCTATCGTTCAGCATGTTTGCCACGATCAGTATCGGAAAGGTCAGCTGGGTAACCTATGGCGCAATGGCGGGCAGCTTGCCAATCCTTCTGGCCAATGGCGTCAGCCTGATCATGACCGCCCTCATTCTGACTTTAAAAATCCAGCAGATGATGCGCGGGCGCTTGATAAACGGCTGAGTTTGCCCCACCTGAAGGCCCATGCCTTTCATCATCGCTCTGCCGATTATTCTGCGCCTCGCCGCGTCCGCCGTTTTCATCATCGCGGTTGTAACGGCAGGCGCAATGAATCGGCCGCTCATCATGGTGCCGCTTCTGGCTGCGGCCTCGACAGGTGTGCACTGGCTCACTGGGCGCATCATGCCAAGCCCGATGAAGAACCTGCAGGCTGTAAGTGGCCATGTCACGGCGCCCGGTCACTCGCCGCAAGCCCTGTTTGTGCGCTTCATCGCCGGAACGTTTGGATATGGCCTGATCTTCATGGTGACCGTCTTCATGTCCGCCATCTTCCGCGAAACCGAGCTGGATCGCATGCTGACCAGCCTTGATGGACTGATCATTGCCATCCCCGCCGTGATTGCAGGTCTGCTTTCAATCGCAACCGCCTATACAGGGGCAAGCCAGGTCACCGGCATGGCGCAGGATCTGCATCAATCCTTCACGCATATGCGCGCCAGCGGCCATCCAGATGCGGCCAATGATGACGCGTTTACAGTCGAAGGTGAGATTATCGATCCGGACGATCTGAAATCATAAAAACGGCGCTACAACCGCCAAGTCCACACCCATGCCCTGATAGTACAGCCGCTGAACCTGCCGTGTCATCGGCCCGGGGCTGCCATCGCCCACAGGTGCACCGTCAATCGCGATAATTGGCGCAATTAACGCTCCGGCAGACGTCGTGAACACTTCCCGCGCCGCGCGCAACGTGTCCAGATCAAACGCGGCCTGCTGTACAGGCTGTCCCTGCCTCTCCATCGCTGCCAGAACCGCGGTGCGGGTGATGCCGGGCAGGATGGCATTGGAAAGATCGCGCGTCATCAAAACGCCTTCCGCCGAAACGATCCAGACATTCGCAGACGCCGCTTCGGTAACCATCCCATCCTCATGCATAATCGCCGTTACCGCGCCTGCGCCGCGCGCCCGGCGATAGGCCAGTGCTTGCGATAAAAGCTGTGTCGTTTTCAGATCGCGCCGCGCCCAGCGCGTATCTTCTTCAGTTATCGCGGCGATCCCATCGCGCGCCATATCGCTAATCAGGCGCTTTTCGGCAACAAACATGAAAACACTTGGTTCAAACGTCTCAGGCCCGACAAAATCACGGTAGCCATACGACCCAGCTGTAACATGCAGATAGATAAGCCCTTCGGACACGCCATTTCGCGACAAAAGCTCCTCATGCCGATCACGCCACAAGGCCGCATCCATCGGTTCGGGAATACCAAGCCCCTCCAGCGTATTAGACAAACGTCGCATGTGCCCGTCAAAATCAATCAGTTTCCCGCCATAAACCGCTGTGACCTCATAGGCGCTATGGGCAAACAGGAAACCGCGATCAAACGGCGAAATCATCGCCTTTTCAGCCTCGACAAACGCTCCGTTCAGGAAAACCAGTCCCAATTTCATGATCCGTGATTCCGTTTCGTCTTGACCTGAGGGAAATTGTTGCAGCGCACAATTTTACCCTTGCCTCGATGCGCTGAGTCGGTCAGTCTGCAAAAAAACGGGGTTTCTGTGAAGCCGGACAAATCGGTATGCAGGAAAAACAGGAGGTCATCACGATGGCTCAAGCCACCGAGAAAAAAGACATGTATGACATGGGTGAAATTCCGCCTGAATTCCATGTCCCGAAAATGATGCATGCCTGGGCCATTCGCCGCGAGCGCCATGGCCGCCCGGCCACAGCGATGCAACTTGAACAAGTTCCCGTGCCAGAGATTGATAGCGACGAAGTCCTCGTTCTGGTGATGGCCGCTGGGGTGAATTATAATGGCATCTGGGCCGCGCTCGGCGAGCCGATTTCGCCGTTCGATGTGCACAAGGAAGACTTCCACATTGCTGGCTCTGATGCCTCGGGCATTGTCTGGGCTGTTGGCCGCAAGGTGACACGCGTGAAGCCGGGCGACGAGGTGGTTATCCACTGTAATCAGGATGATGGCGACGACGAAGAGTGTAATGGCGGCGACCCAATGTTCTCGCCCTCCCAGCGGATATGGGGTTATGAGACGCCGGACGGCTCCTTCGCGCAATTCTGCCGGGTTCAGGCCCGCCAATGTATGCCGCGCCCGAAACATCTGACTTGGGAAGAAAGCGCCTGCTACATGCTGACGCTAGCAACGGCTTACCGGATGCTGTTTGGCCATCGCCCGCACATTATCAAGCCCGGTAATAATGTCCTTGTCTGGGGTGCATCTGGCGGCCTTGGCAGTTTCGGCGTGCAACTATGCGCGGTTACCGGGGCGCATGCGATCGGCGTCGTGTCGAGCTATGACAAGTTCGATTATGTCCGCTCGATGGGCGCAAAAGGGGTTCTGAACCGCAAGGATTTTGATTGCTGGGGCCAGTTGCCCAAAGTCAATGGACCGGAGTTCAAGGATTATATGAAAGAGAGCCGCAAATTCGGCAAAGCAATTTGGGACATTACTGGGCGCAAGGACGTCGATATCGTCTTTGAACATCCGGGCGAAGCAACCATCCCGGTCTCTGTGTTTGTCGTTAAACGCGGCGGCATGGTGGTGATCTGCGCCGGGACAACCGGTTTTAACCTGACCATGGATGCCCGCTTCCTGTGGATGCGCCAGAAGCGCGTTCAAGGCAGTCACTTTGCGCACTTGAAACAGGCCTCAGCGGCGAACCAATTGGTCATCGACCAGCGGATCGATCCCGGCATGTCGGAAGTCTTCTCCTGGGCTGATATTCCAGCGGCGCACGAGAAGATGCTCGATAATAAGCACGAGCCGGGCAATATGGCTGTCTTGGTCAGCAGCCCGAAACCGGGCCTGCGAACCGTTGAAGACGTTCTGGAAGTCGGTCCAACACCGACCTGAACCTAACCGGCTTTCTTATCCCAGATCGCCCCGATGACGTTGGAATAGTCATCGGTCCAAGGGCGTTTGCCGTCGCTTTCCAGCGGCCCCCAACGCTCATCTGCATCAACACGGGCGAGCGCCGCTTCGTTCTTGGCAATCACGATCACCTGGCTGGCCTGTGAGCGGTAATTGTCGACAGGCGCGCCCGCTTCAGGAGCCGCAGGAATATAGAACTGATACCGCGCGGGTACGCCAAGGTCATCGGCAATCCGCGCGACCACGGTTTCAAGCCTCATATGATTGTTCGACACATGCATCACCAGAACGCCGTCATCAGACAGGCGCGACAGGTAGAGCGCGACCGCTTCACGCGTCAGCAAATGCGCGGGCACTGAGTCAGACGAAAACGCATCAATAAGCAGCAATTCGAAATCACCCGCTGGTTCGGCTGCCAATGTCAGGCGGCCATCCCCCAGCACGATGTCCGGATTTGGCGTGCAGGCCGACAGATAGGTGAAATAGTTGGAATCACTGGCAAATTTCGCCACCAGCGGATCAATCTCATAATAAGTATAGCGCTGGTTCTCGCGCGCATAACACGCCACAGACCCCGTACCGAGACCGATGACGCCAACACGGCCTGCCGCCTCATGGGCCTCAAACATCTGCCCAATCGGGGCTTCAGGCGCATAATATGTCGTTGGGCGAAGAACATCTCCGCCGCCTATATATTGCGCGCCGTGCAGGGTCGTGCCGTGCATCATCACGCGGTGCTCGCCGCGATCAACAACCTTGACGACCCCAAAGAAGCCGCGTTCGGCGACGCCGCCCGTGACCGGGTTTGCAGCCAGGCCGATACCCCACGCGCACGCCGCTGCAATCGCAGGCGCAGCCCGGCTTTCGCGGCCAAGCACAACACCCAGCACAGCAAGCGCCAGCAGAATACGATAGGTCAGGACGCTTTGTTCCTCGCCGCCTTGCACCAGACGCAAGGCTATCGCCGCAATCAAAGCGCCAACCGCCGCCATAGCCCAGACGCGCGTGCGTCCCTGGCCCATCCAGCGGCTTTCAGGCCGGATCAACAGCACTGCGATCAGCATCAACGGGTATTCGGTAACACCATTGAAGATCAGCGGCACCAACAGCGCGTTAAATGCGCCGCCCAGAACGCCGCCCAGCGACATCAGCAAGTAAAACTCCGTCAGGCGGCCCGCTTCAGGGCGCCCCTTGGCCAGCAACCCGTGACAGGCCAGCGCCGCAAAGAACAGCGCTGCAAGATGCAGGAAGAAAGACAGGATTAAAGGCACGCCCGAAACGCTCGGCAAAGCCAGCACAGCTGAGGCCACAGCCAGCGGCAGGAACCGAACAGACAGCGCCAGGCTGATAGGTGGGCGCTTGGCAAACACAATAATAAACGTGCCAATATACAGCATTAGCGGCGGCGCCCAGAGGAAGGGCGCGCTCGCCACGTCGGTCGCAATATGGGTTGTCACTCCAACCAGCAAGCTGGATGGAATAAAGGCCAGCGTCACCCACCACAGGCGCTGTTTCCAACGCGCTTTTGTATCCACCTGTACGCCGCGTTCGCGCGTTTCGGACACAGCTGCGACAGTCGCCCGCCCCGGCCCTTGCGAGGCAATCCAGCCAGACGCAACCAGTAACAGGGCCAGAGTGCCATAGCCCAGTGTCCAGGCCTGGCCTTGCATCGCCAGCGGCATGAGCGGCTCCAGCACAAGCGGATAGGCCGCAAGACCAAGCAATGAGCCAATATTGCTTGCGCCATAGAGATGATACGGATCATGCGCATCGGCCCGGCCTGAATGACTGTACCAGCTTTGGATCAGCGGCGCGGTCGCCGAAATCACCGCAAATGGCGGCGCAATCGACAAGGCAAACACGCCAATCAGCCACAAAATAGGCTGCGTTGGGCTTGGCTCACCCAGCGCCCCAGTCAGCTGAAACGGCAACACAAATCCTGCCGTGATCAATAATGCGCCATGCACCATGACCTGCGTGCGCACAGTTTTCACAAAATGGTTGAGCGTATGGGCATAGGCATAGCCGAGCAGCAAGGCAGCCTGAAAACACACCAGCGAGACATTCCAGACATTTGGCGAGCCGCCAAGCAAGGGTGTCGCCATCTTGGCAAACATCGGCTGAACCAGAAAAACCAGCGCCGCAGACAGAAAAACTGTCGCTACATAGGGGCTGGCACCCAGTTTCGCGATCATCTCAGGAACCCGTCGCTCACGCGGTCTCACAGCCTCGGTCATATGCTACTCCACTCTATCTGAGTGCTGTGGTGACAGATTATGGTGAACACTCCGTTGATCCGCGCGGCAAAGCCTTCCATGACGGGTCAAGCTGGCGCATAGTTAGGCCAGTCAAGCGGAGGATATCGTGCGCCCCGGCCGAATGTCATATCTCATATCTGGCCTGCTTTTGCTGGCGAACGGCGCGCTGCTTTCGGCCTGCGGCGACCCGAACGAAACGCCTCCGCCGCCCGAAGCAACGATCTGCAAAAGCCTGACACATGACAGCGCCGACTATACAGTGTGCACCTTCGACGCCGCGATAGATGATATCCGCCTTTTCCTCGCCGACGCCGATGGCGAACCGTACCGCCAGTTTGATACCTTGTCCGAAGAGTTGGACGAACAGGGCAAAACGCTGATTTTTGCGATGAATGGCGGCATGTATCATGATGACCGACGGCCGGTTGGCTTCTTTCGCGATGCCAATGGCGACCATGCCAGTGTGAATACCAATGACGGGCCTGGCAATTTTCACCTGAAGCCGAATGGGGTTTTTTGGCTCAGTGAAGGCGCCGCTGGGGTGACCGAGAGCCAGTCTTATCTCGATCAGGGTATCGAGCCAGTCTATGCCTCACAGTCTGGCCCAATGCTGGTCATTAATGGCCAATTGCATCCGGAGCTCAACCCCGATGGCACATCGCATAAACGCCGCAACGGGGTTGGCGTCGCCGCCGATGGCCGCACGGTGCATTTTGCGATTTCCGACACAGCCGTCACATTCCACAATTTTGCAACGCTGTTTCGCGATGAAATCGGCGTGCCAAACGCCCTGTTCCTCGACGGGCAGGTCAGCCGACTCTATGCGCCGAGCGCAGATCGCAATGAAGTTGGTGCTGACTTAGGGCCAATCGTTGGCGTGATTGAATAAAACCTAATCTACCAGCACCCGGTAGCGCAGTGTGAATGTTGGTGTGCCACCGCCGCTCGTGCCATTCATTGCGCCATCAAACGCTAGATCAAACCGGGCCACATTGGTATCAAAGCCGCCGGAAGGCACGATGCTCGTTCCCCCACTATTGCGGAACACCACGCCGTCTGTGCCATCCCCCAAGCCACCAAAATCAAGCGTCAGGCCGCTGGCATCTGCGCCAACCCCATCGATGAACTCAAAGGGCGAACCGAAGCCATCAAAGTCGCCCGTGAACAGTGTTGTCTTATCGTCTATCATGTCACCAATCTGCATCGTTCCAATATCAGCGGCACCGGCCCCATTATTTGTCACCGTAATCGAGTAGATCGCCCAAGCGCCGGGGATCCCCAGTGGATTAGTTGTACCATTGATTGGGTCCTGCTCAATCACGACGCTTTTCTGCACATCAAAGTCAGGGGTCGCCTGCACGAAGCACAGATCGTCAATATGCCAATAGTCAAAGTCTGATCCGCTACCAGTGTTGAGCGAGAACCGCACCCGGAAGTTCGCATGCCAGGATGAAGCGGGCATCGTATAAGTACGGTCGAAAATATCGCCCTGCGCGCCGCCCGCGAAGAATGTCTCCAGCGTGATCCAGTTATTGCTGGCGTTCAGATATTGGAAGGTCAGGTTCTCGCCAGCTTCCGGGTTCTCGCTGAATGTATCAGCTCCTTCACGCACCCAGACCTGAATCTCTGCCAGATTGTTGGAGTCAAAAGAGATTGATGTCGTCGTTACGGCGTTATGGCGCAAATACATCGAGTTACTGGATGAATCGAACGTATCGCCATTGATGCCAGAGCGCGTTGCATTGGTTGTGCTCCAGTTACCGAATCCGCTTTCGAACTCCTCGCAGCGGTTCAAGCCCAAACCCGTCGGCAAGGGCGGCGGCGGCGCTGTGCCGGTTTCAACCAGCAATACATCATCAATGTGCCAGTAATCATAACCGATCCCGCCATTTGCCGGTGGACCGCCACTGCCACCGGTCTGTCGAAAACGTAACTGAAATCCTGAGTGAAACGCCGTAGAGGGCAGATCCAGATCGATATTGGTAACGCCGCCATTGGTGCCAGAGCCGAGCAGCGTATCAATGGCAATCCAGGATCCGCCAGCGTTCAAATACTCAAACACAAAGTCTTCGCCGTCATCCACGTCTTCACTGAACGTATCGAGGCCCTGTCGAAGCCAGGCCGTTAAATTGACGCCGACCGCCGCTGATAAATCATAAACGGGACTGGTAATTGTCACCACATCGCCGCGCGTGAACATGGAACAGTTACCAGAGTTTGACGTCTGCGTACTGATCCCGCCCAGATTCGTATCTGACACGGTCCAGGTAGGGGACAATGCGCTACACCCAGCGCCATCATCGAAATCGTCACTCAATACGATATCGCCAGGCGCAGCCAAGGCTGCCCCCGCGCTGATCAACAGCGCTGCAGCCGCAAATGCGACTGACCGTCTTAACGTCCGCCCAAACATGCGCCGATAGAAATCTAATCCGGTTTACGACGGCTTAACTTTACTGCAACTGCGCCCTCTCGACGCCGCGGCCGGCAACGTCTATGCAGCTGAAATAACAGTCTTTATTACGAATCGCGGAGTAATCGATGTCCCTCACTCTTTATGGCCTAAAAAACTGCGATACGTGCAAAAAGGCCTTAATAGCGCTTGCAGCGGCGGGTCAGGCCGTCCCATTCATCGACATTCGCGCCGAGGCGGACCTCAGCGCCAAAGTCCCGGTCTGGCTAAAAGCCATCGGCGACAAAGCCCTGCTCAACACCCGCTCAACCACATGGCGGGGACTTGATGAGGGTCAACGCGCGCGCGATCCGCAGGCGCTGCTGATCGAACATCCAACCCTGATCAAACGCCCCGTGATTGAAACGGGCGACAATGTCTATGTCGGCTGGACACCAGCAACGCAGGCTGCGCTCGGTCTCTAGGCGAGAGCGAACCAAAGACATGCGCCGCCTGTAATCAGCATTGCGAGCATCGAGATGAGTGTTCCGAGTAGGCGGGGCAGGCCTGTTCCTGTCGCACTTCCCAGACCGATCGCATGCAATACCCTGCCGACAAAGAATGTGGCGCCCAATCCGTGAATCCAGGCTACTGGCGCTGACAGAGCCGCCAGACCAATCAGGCCGAGCAAGACAATCGGCACATCCTCAACCGCATTGCCCTGCACACGCATAGCTTTGATCATGGCGTCATTACCGCCCTCGCCAAAATTCACTTTCTCGCCCGCCCGCACGCGGCCAGCATTCAGCTTCAGCACAACAAACAATAGGGCAAACAGGCCCAGATACAGGGTTACAGCTTCAAATTGGGTCATAGGTTTTCCTCCAGCTGGCCGACAGGTGGCAATGGTTGCCTGCTAAGGTCAAGCTGATTGTAGCTCCGCAAGCATGCCGTCTAGGATATCCATACCACTTGCCCAGCCGCTATCCATATTGCCCATCATCGCTGCGAAGGCCGCTATTTCTTCAGCGCTGGCTTCATGTGGCGAGGTGGTCAGGCGCATATGCGTTTCGCCATCTGTCTCTGTAAACGTCGCTGAGACAAAACACGTTTTAGGCCAATTCGGCATCATCGGGCTGGGAATGACATTCCACTCCGCATCGGTCGAAGATTGCAGCCAGGCGATATAGTCCGGCGGCGTGACGGCGGTAAATTCCTGCTTGCTGTGAAACGTATTTCCGCCCCAACTCATCGCGCCGAGCCAGAGGCCGCCAACCTTCAAATCAAACTGATGGATCGTCGTTTCGACATTCGGCCCATACCAGCGCGACAGCAATTCAGGCTCCGTCCAGGCCCGCCAGACCAGATCGCGCGGCGCTTTAAAAGTGCGCTCCAGCACATATTCAGGATTATCACTCATCAGGGCGGCCCTCCTCAGCCTTTAAATCTTCCAGTAAATTATCGAGTTGATCAAAGCTCGCGCCCCAGAAAGCGCGAAACTCCTCAAGCCAATTGGCCGCCGCCACCATCGGCTCCGCCTTCAGCCGCGCAGGGCGTCGCTGCTTGTCGACATCACGCTCAATCAGTCCGGCGCGCTCTAGCACTTTCAAGTGTTTCGATACGGCCGGTTGGCTCATCTTGAACGGCGATGCCAGCTCATTCACAGATGCTTCGCCCGACGCTAGTCGCGACAGAATAGCCCGGCGCGTTGGGTCCGCCAGCGCCGCAAACACCGTATCTAGCTTCAACGTGTCTTTTGAATAACCAAACTGTTCCATAACTTTATGGTTATATATAAACGCATACTGAGTCAACGTGTGCGTTTAAGGCACCGCATCGCATTGCCTTAAACAGGTTTATCGCCGCCGGCGCGGGTTCTTGTAGAGATCATCCTCGTGATGATCGATGGTCGGCGCGATCCGCCCCATCCGCACCTGCTGGCCGAGGCGGCGAATATGCCGCCGCGATTGGCCATTAAACTTCAGTACAGCGCAAAACAGCTGCAAGACCGCTTCCAGCTTGGCATTGGCGTGCGCTTTGTCGAGCTTCACTTTCCACGCCCCGCCCAGATTGATGATACGGCTGTCCAGCGTGCCAATCTTGTGACCCTTTTGGCAATACAGCGTATAGTCAGACCCGATACAGATAACCTTACGCTTCAACCGATAGAAGCGCGGGCCTTTTCGAGTCATGATGAAGAAGGAAAAGGATTCCGGCATGAGCGGCCATTTATGCGCCGAGCGTTCCATCTGTATCAGCTGGTCATGGCGGCCAATATTGATCGAGAAGGATGGTACAGACAGCCCGCCCGCGCCCAGCGTCAATTGCATTGAGCGCCCCATCAGCATCTCTGCCGTGCCGCGCCAGTGCAAGTTCTCAGAAAATAGCTTGATCACCAGGCGCTTCTGGAAATTCTTGCGCTCACGCCACAGGTCTTTGCGATAAGCAATCAGCGACGTGCGCTCACCATCGACAACCGTCTGGCCGTAAATCTCCATATCCTTGGTAAACTGGTCAGACGCCGCCTCATTCTGCGTGCGCTTCATGATGCCGATCTCAGCCGTGTTCATATCCGTCGCCCAGAAATCAACCTTGAACTTCTTCACCTTGCCGCGCATGTGACGCGCCGCGCGCGGCTCTGGCACCACGTCAATCTCGGCATCGGCCACAGGTGCCTCGGCTAGTGCTGAACCGTCAGCCATCTCATGTCTCCGCAGTCAAAAATGAATTCAACTGCAGGCATGAGATGGAACCGTCAGCATTTGGTTAACAGAACTGCGCGCGACGTTAAGTATTGCAGCAGCTGGCATGGCCGCCCCCAAAGGGCGCAAACAGTCAGCGATCAAAATCCACTTCAAATCCCGCCCACAAATCGCTAAGCGACACACATGTCTTTGATCGGTCTTATTGGCGGGGTCAGCCCCGAAGCCACGAAAATCTACTATGCCTTGCTGAACGATCATGCGCGGTCGAAACAGGGCGGCCAGCATTCAGCCGAAACTCTGTTCTATATGCTCGATTACGGCTTGATGTTCGGCCATTATCAGGCGGAAAACTGGGACGCGTTCAAAGCTGAAGTCGTGAAAGCCGGACTGGCCCTGAAAGCGGCGGGCGCTGCCGCAATCGCCATCACATCCGGCACCACGCATGTCGGAGCAGACGCCGTGGCTGCGGCGACCGGCTTGCCGATCATCCATATGCTCGACAGTCTGACAAACGCCATGCATGCACAAAGCACCAAACGCCCGCTGCTGCTTGGCACGCCCTGGGTGATGAGCGGCGACTTTTTCGCGCCTGCTCTGGCCCAGCGTTATTCAGGCAAACCGATCATCCCGAGCGAAGAAGACCGCGACCGCGTTGGCCGGATCATTTTCGACGAACTCGTCAATGGCATCGTCAAAGACACCTCCCGCGCCGAAATGGCAGCCATGGTCGCGCGATACGCCGCCCAAGGCGCCGACGGCGTTATCCTCGGCTGTACCGAGTTGTGCATGATCCTTGAACAAGCCGACTGCACCGTGCCCGTTTTCAGCACCACCCACATTCACGCCGAGGCCATTCATGCCTACAGCACACATGATGGCTGAACGCTCACCCGACTGGAGACAGACATGCGCATAGGTTTCGTAATCTACCCCGGCGTGACGCAGCTCGACTTTACCGGGCCGCTACAATTTCTTGGCCGCATGCCGGGCGCTCAGCCGCTGGTCATCGCCAAGACCAATGCCCCGGTCACGACCGACAACGTGCTGACCCTTCAGCCGACACATAGTTTCGCTGAGGTCGACGCGCTCGATATCATCTGTGTCCCCGGCGGCTTCGGCGTCACCGATTTCGTGCAAGACCCGGAAAGCCTCTCCTTCGTCAAACAGATGAGCCAAAGCGCGCAATACATCACATCTGTGTGCACAGGCGCGCTGATTCTCGGCGCAGCGGGTCTGTTGCAAGGCCGCAAGGCAACGACCCACTGGGCCTATACATCGCTGCTACCCATGCTTGGCGCGCAATACTCTGAGGGCCGCGTGGTCCGCGATGGCAATCTCTATACAGGCGGCGGCGTGACGGCTGGCATCGATTTCGCCCTCACCTTGATCCGCGACTTGCATGGCGAAACGGTCGCAGAGCGCATGCAGCTTGGCTTCGAATATGATCCGGCCCCACCGATAAAATCTGGCCACCCCTCGGTCGCATCAGCCGAAACTGTGAGCGCTACGCAAGCCTTCTACACCTCGCGCCTGATCGAGACCCGCAACGCGCTGGAAACAGCCCTTTCCAATCGGCCCCCTTCGCCCTAAAGTCACTTCATCCGAGGGGCGCGTTACGGTTAAGCGCTGAGATTGGGCCAAGTTTTATCCGCATCCTGAGCGAAGTCGAAGGACGCGGATAAAGAGCACCGCCCGAGCACCCTTAGAACCTGATCCGGGTCGCGCCGGCGTAGGAACGGAAACGAAACGCTAAACGCCCCGGGTCTTCACTCCAATTGAAGGCCCAAGACTATGAACAAGCCCAATAAACAGTCCGAGTTCGAGACCCCGAAAGTCACCACAGGTCCGCTGCCTGCCAGCCGCAAGGTTTACACTCACCCCAAGGCCGATCCGAGCATCAGCGTCCCGCGCCGGATGATCGACCTGCACCCTAGCGCCAACGAAGACCCGGTGCCTGTCTATGACACATCCGGCCCCTATTCCGACCCGTCCGTCACCATCGACGTTGAGAAAGGCCTTGCCCGTGAGCGGCGCAGCTGGGTGCTGGAGCGCGGCGGCGTTGAGGAATATGATGGCCGCGACGTGAAGCCGGAAGACAATGGCGGCGCATCCGGTGACTATCTCGCCCGCGAGTTCCCGGTGAGGCACAAGCCGCTCCGCGGCCTGCCCGGCCACAAGGTCACCCAGTACGAATTTGCCAAGGCCGGGATCATTACGAAAGAGATGATCTATGTCGCCGAGCGTGAGAATATTGGCCGCCAGGAACAGCTCGAAAACGCTGAAGCCCAGATCGCGCAGGGCGAGTCCTTCGGCGCGGAAATCCCGCCCTTCATCACCCCGGAATTTGTCCGCGACGAGATCGCCAAGGGCCGTGCCATCATCCCGTCCAACATCAACCACGCTGAGCTGGAACCGCAAATCATTGGCCGCAATTTCCTGGTCAAGATCAACGCCAATATCGGCAACTCCGCCGTCGCCTCCAGCGTTGAGGAAGAGGTCGAGAAACTGGTCTGGGCCACACGTTGGGGCGCCGATAATGTCATGGACCTGTCGACCGGCCGCAACATTCACAACACCCGCGAGTGGATCATCCGCAACTCGCCCGTGCCCATCGGCACCGTCCCAATCTATCAGGCCTTGGAGAAGGTAAACGGCGTCGCTGAAGACCTCACGTGGGAAGTGTACCGCGACACCCTGATTGAGCAGTGCGAGCAAGGCGTCGACTATTTCACCATCCATGCGGGCGTGCGCCTCGCCTATATTCACCTCACGGCGGAGCGCGTCACCGGCATTGTCAGCCGCGGCGGCTCGATCATGGCCAAATGGTGCCTTGCCCACCATGAGGAGAGCTTCCTCTACACCCATTTCGAGGACATTTGCGACTTGATGCGCGCCTATGATGTCAGCTTCAGCCTCGGCGACGGCCTGCGCCCCGGCTCTATCGCTGACGCCAATGACGCGGCCCAGTTCGCAGAGCTGGAAACCCTCGGCGAGCTGACCAAGATCGCCCACCAGCGCGGCTGTCAGGTCATGATTGAAGGGCCCGGCCACGTGCCAATGCACAAGATCAAGGTCAATATGGACAAACAGCTGCGCGAGTGCGGCGAGGCCCCGTTCTACACGCTGGGCCCGCTCACCACCGACATCGCGCCCGGCTATGACCACATCACCAGCGGCATTGGCGCGGCGATGATTGGCTGGTTCGGCACGGCCATGCTCTGCTACGTCACCCCGAAAGAGCATCTCGGCCTGCCCGACCGCGACGACGTCAAAGTCGGCGTCATCACCTATAAGCTCGCCGCCCACGCCGCCGACCTCGCCAAGGGCCACCCTGCGGCGCAGATCCGCGACGACGCGCTGTCCCGCGCCCGGTTTGAGTTCCGCTGGGAAGACCAGTTCAACCTGTCGCTAGACCCGGAAACCGCGCGCCAGTATCACGACCAGACCCTGCCGAAAGAGGCCCACAAGGTAGCCCATTTCTGCTCCATGTGCGGCCCGAAATTCTGCTCCATGAAGATCACCGCCGAAGTCCGCGATTATGCTGACGGGCTGTCGGACAATGAAAAAGCCGATCTCCAGAAACAAGCCGACGAGGCGCGGAAAGGGATGGAGGAGAAGAGCGCCGAGTTTAAGACGAAGGGAAGCCAGATTTATCTTGAGACTTAGAATGCGGCGCCATCCCATGACGCGAGAAATATTTGTGGCAATTGCAGCATCGTTGGCCAGCTCGGTGATAATCGGTTTGGCTGGCTTTCTGGTGACCCCAATCGGGGGGTATATGGAAGCTGAGTTCAACGAAGAAGAACTCAGATTGATAGCGACGATCTTTTTATCATTGTGCGCGCCAACGATGTTCTTGCTATGGTGGAAGCTTGGCCGACGAGGCAAGGAAAGAGATGGCAGAGAAGAGCGCGGAGATTAAGACGAAGGGAAGCCAGATTTATCTCGAAACGAACTAGGCTCTCTGTCATCGCCGTGGTTGGCGCGCTCCTCATCGCAGCCGCGATCTGGGGCGTTCCAAAGCTCATGCGCGCTATGGCTATAGATAGCTGCCATGATCGCGGCGGCAGCTGGCACTATGATGTTGAGTCTTGCTCGTTCACAGAAAATTATCGCGGTGATCGCTCAGCCGATAAAGACGCGCAAACGCTGGCTGATAACGCACTAGCGCCCGAAGGCGAAGCTCGCATTCGCCAATTTCAAATCACTCGCGCTCGCGATCTAGCCCTCCAAAGCGGCCTTTCGGAAAGCATGTTTCAGGCGCGGGTCGATATTTGTGTTCCCAAGCTTGAAACGGCATTGGCCGAGTGTGACGACGCACTCGCTGGCGCATCCAATGATGCGGAAACGGTTGAACTCCACCCCTATTGCCTCAGACTGTCTCGTCATGAATTCGTACAATGTCTGAATGGCATTGAACCTTAGCAATGCATCGCTAAGCGATGCTGTAGGGCGGGTTGAGGCTTTGCCGATACCCGCCGACCAATGCCGCAACATGGCGGGTGTCGCTTTGCTCGACCCGCCCTACACTTCCTAAAACCCTATTTCTTGCGCGGCGTGTTGGTCATATGCTCAAGCCCGCCAATCTTGCCGGTTTTCTGGGAAGGTTGGGAGGCATTGGTCTTGGCTTTGACATTATGCGCTGCTTTGGGTTTGCGCGCTTCTTTGCCTTTTTTATTGTCGCCTTTAGCCATTTTGGTGGTCCTTTGTGCGGCAGGCCGAGCGCCCGCCTCATGGCCGCCCGGAAGGGGTGTCCATAAGGCCAAGTCTATCACGCCCCATACCCCGCGTATGTAGCAGCATGGCAGCAATGCATCGCTAAGCGATGCTGTAGGGCGGGTTGAGGCTTTGCCGATACCCGCCGACCAATATTGCAACATGGCGGGTGTCGCTTTGCTCGACCCGCCCTACAATTTACGCTCCCTCGGACCTGATCCGAGGGCCCGGTAAAATGCAAGACTGTGCTACTCTCACCCCATGCCCCCATTCCACCTCGCCTTTCCTGTTCATGACCTTGCCGCCGCGCGGGCCTTCTATGGCGGGGTGCTCGGCTGCGCCGAGGGGCGGAGCAGTGATCACTGGGTCGATTTTGACTTTTTCGGGCATCAGATCGTCGCGCATCTCGCGCCGGATGAATGCCCGCAGGTAGAGGAGCACAGCCCTGAGCATGGTTCATGCGCCGAAGACGCGGAACCCGCTTCTGCCCCTCGCGGCGCAACAAGCGCCGTCGACGGCAAAAAAGTGCCCGTCCGCTATTTCGGCCTCGTCCTCGACATGGACACATGGCGCGCCCTTGCCGCCAAGCTCACGGGCGAGGTCGATTTCATCATCGCCCCCTATACCCGCTTTGAGGGCCAGCCGGGCGAACAGGCGACCATGTTCTTCGCCGACCCCAGCGGCAATGCGATAGAGCTGAAAGCCTTTGCCGACATGGGCCAGCTTTTCGCCAGATAGGGCGACGCTTTCTGGCAGTTTGCCGCAGCAGGCCCGCATGGTGAGCGACGTCGAACCACGCGGGCCGGAACGCACGCCTCATGGTTCGACGTCGCTCACCATGCGGCTACTCAAACCACGCCTTTCCCGCAAAACACCCCCGCCACTACTGGCAATCAGGCTTTTCTTTCCGCCCCCTGCCCGGCGCCTGTATACTGCCCGCATCTCCCCTCGATGCAGGGCTTTTCTAGAACGGCTGGAAAGAGGGAAGAGCGGCGGTCTGAGGCTGCGAATGGGGCTCCGATTCCCATTCCTGGCGGTTTCAGTCGGGCAGTGCACCGGGACCCCTTGCAGCAACCTGCAAGGTTGGACGACAGTTCCGTAAAACCGACTAAGCCCGGACTTGCGACGTGCGTGAAGCCTCGCAGGATGACCAAAAAAACGCACCGCCGCGGGCGCGCTCAGTTTGGGCGCTATAGCCTCGCCGAAAGGCAGGCAGTCACTCCGCGTTCAATCTGAGCGCGCCTCAGCTCTGTATCCCGCGACGCCTCCGGGCGGTCCGGCTTTTGGTGCTGGCATGGAGAGGAATTAACGCAGCGGAAAGATTGCGCTGCGCCCCTGTTTCCGCAAAGGTTAACGTGGCTGACAGAGCCCAACCGGAGGAAAGACAATGAAATTCACTGCACTGATTATCGCCGCAGGCCTCATCGCCGCGCCCGCTTTCGCAGACAAGATGACAATTGAATTCACGCCAGAAGACGGCGAAGCCACCACCGCTGTGTTCGATCAGGCCGCTGGCACTGTCACCATGGGCGACAAGACCACGACCTTCACATGGGACGAAGAGAGCATCACCCTCTGCGCCGCTATGGAAGACGGCCCGCTGTGTGCGACCTTTGCTGAGAAGAAATCAGAAGTCGGCGAAACGTCGAGCTATACGACCAATAAAGGCACGTCAGGCAACGCCACAATCACGGCACTTGAAAAAGCTGAATAGCTAGTCGTCGCCGCGCTTCAGGATTTCGCGTTTACCCGCATGGTTGGGGCCGGAGATTACCCCGTCCTCTTCCAGCCGCTCAATCAGCGTCGCCGCCTTGTTGTAACCAACCTTGAGGCGGCGCTGCAGGTAGCTGGTTGAGGCGCGCTTGTCGGTCAGCACGATCTGCATCGCTTGGGCGTACAGGTCTTCGTCCTTGTCACCGGTTGAGGTGCCTAGCATCGCATCCATAATCGCGCTGCCCGTACCTTCGGCAGGTTCTTCAAGAACGTCGGGATTATAGTCCGGCTCACCGCCCGTTTCGCGCAGCCAGTCAACCACGGTCTGGACTTCCTCGTCGCTGACGAACGGGCCGTGGCAGCGCTTGGTTTTGACGCCGGCCGCCTGGTAAAGAAGGTCGCCCATGCCGAGCAATTGCTCGGCGCCCTGTTCCCCGAGAATGGTGCGGCTATCGATCTTGGTGGTGACCATGTAGGAAATCCGCGTCGGGAAGTTCGCCTTGATCGTCCCGGTAATGACGTCGACGGATGGGCGCTGTGTTGCGGTGATCAGGTGGATACCCGCCGCCCGGGCCATTTGCGCGAGACGCTGTACGCAGCCTTCGATTTCCTTGCCCGCGACCATCATCAAGTCGGCCATTTCGTCGATGACGATGACGAGGTAAGGCACATGATCCAGCGGCAGAATTTCGGTCTCGTATTGCGGCTTGCCGCGATCATCAAAGCCGGTCTGGACCTTGCGCGTCATGTGCTCACCTTTCGCGCGGTAGTCAGCGGCTTTCTTGTTGAAGCCCGCCAAGTTGCGCACACCGGCTTTCGACATCAGCTCGTAGCGCATTTCCATTTCGCGCACGGCCCATTGCAAAGCGAGGACGGCTTTTTTCGGATCGGTAACCACCGGGGAAAGCAGATGCGGAATGCCATCATAGATGCTAAGTTCCAGCATTTTCGGATCGATGAAAATGAACCGGCATTCTTCAGGTGACAATTTATAGATCAGCGACAGGATCATCGCGTTGACCCCAACTGACTTACCAGAGCCGGTCGTCCCGGCGATCAGCAGGTGGGGCATCTTGGCAAGTTCAACCACAGTCGGCAGACCGCCAATATCCTCGCCTAGCGCCATAGGCAGTGCGGCTTTGGTTTTAGCATAGCCATCGCTATCAAGCAGCGAACGCAGGTAAACGGTCTGGCGCTCATCATTTGGCAGTTCGATACCAATTGCGTTCTTGCCGGGAACAACAGCGATACGCGCTGAAACCGAGCTCATTGAGCGGGCAACATCATCGGCAAGTGAGATGACACGGGCTGATTTGACGCCAGCCGCGGGCTCAAGTTCGAACAATGTGACCACCGGGCCGGGACGCACTTCGCGGATGCGGCCGCGGACACCAAACTCGCGCAGGACTTCGGCAAGGCGATTGGCTTTGGCCAAAAGCGCATCTTCGTCGACCTCGCTGCGGCGCACCGGTGGCAATTGCAGCAGGTCAATTGGCGGCAGTTTCGGGCCGCCCCGGCGCGACGCCTTACGGACACGCGGCTTGGGCGCAGCGGCAGGCACATCCGTCTGTGATGGAGCTTTCGCGGCAGGCTGGCCAAGCTTTAAGGGTGGAACAGTGCCAGCCTTACGCGGCGACGTTTCAATACGGGTCTCAGCCTGCGGCATGTCTTCATCTTCAGATGAGAAGAAATCAGATGGCTGCATTCCGGTGCTGTCCGCGCGGCGGCGAGAGCGCATCAAGCCACCAAGCCAACCACTGACCCCGCGCGCACGGCGCGCCGCGCGGGCGCTGGATGACGCTGCTGCATTTTGCAAAAGGCGCGCGTCGCCGCGGCGAAAGCCAAGCGCCTTGAAGGCCACATAGAGCGCCATCGCGCCAAGCACGAAGCCTGACAATATGTTTGGCATAGGCAGAAGCAGTGCCTTGAATGGGATGACGGCCAAATCATGCAAGCCGTCGCCGACCATGCCGCCAAGCCCCGCGCGCAAGGGCCATGATGTCGGCACTGGCCATGAGGCAAAACAGGCCGCAGACAGCGGTACGAACATCCCGCCAAGCAGCCAGCGATGAATGCGTGGTGCACCTATCAGAACGGCGCGCATCGCGCCGCCAATCATCAGCGCCAGGCCCGCCACCCAGGCCGACCAGCCAAACAGTTGCCGCGCCAGATCAGCAAAAACAGCGCCGCCAGAGCCGAACAGATTTCGGACTTCCATCGTGGTTGCAGCGTTCCAACTCGGATCAGTCGGCACATAGGAGCCGACGGCGCCGCAGATGAAAACACCAAAGCCAAACGCGGCTGTACCTGTGATAATACGCCAGACCGGATCGGTAACTTCTCGGATATGTTCGGCTTCTGCCACTGATACGGCCATACGCAACGCTCCACTGGGGATATAGTCTCAACTTTATTGAAACTCGCACGATCAACTTAAAGCCGCGCTAACGCGTATGTCTTTTGGATAGAAAAAACCCCCGGCTTCCTGAGAAGCCGGGGGCAGTCGGGAGGAAGCGCTTCCAGAAAGGAAGCACAGTTCCGTTTTAGGCTGCGAATTCCGGATAGGCTTCAACACCTGTATCCGACTTGTCGAGGCCGAGTTGCTCTTCTTCTTCGCTGACGCGAACACCGATGGTGACTTTCAGAAGTGTCCAGACAATGGCTGATGCGACACAGACGAACACGCCGGTCAGAACCACACCAACAAGTTGGCCGACATAGCTTGGGTCGCCAGCTTCATTTGGCATGACATTGTTGCCATAAGAGGCCGCAACGATGATCGTACCCCAGATACCGCAAACAAGGTGAGCCGGGATGGCGCCAACGACGTCATCAATTCTCAGCTTGTCGAGCAGTGGCACAGTCAGCACGACGAGAACGCCGCCGACAGCACCGATGGCTACTGCTGCACCCATGCTTGGTGCCAGTGGCTCAGCCGTGATTGAGACAAGGCCACCGATCGCGCCATTGAAGACCAGGGTTGGGTCCACTTTGCCTTTGTAGAGGATCGCCGTGAGGATCATTGCTGCAAGCACACCGCCGACAGCCGCCATGTTTGTATTGGCGAAGATGGTTGAAACCGCATTGATGTCGTCGAACGAACCCGCAGCTAGTTGAGACGCACCGTTAAATCCGAACCAGCCGAACCACAGGATAAATGTACCCAGAGCGGCCAATGGAATGTTTGAACCCGGCATTGGGTTCACACGATCACCGAAATACTTGCCAGCACGTGGCCCGATGATGATCGCACCGATCAGCGCAGCCCAACCACCTGTAGAGTGAACAAGCGTAGATCCAGCAAAGTCAGAGAACGCCCACTCAGAGTCGAGGTAGCCGCCGCCCCATTCCCATGATGCAACGATTGGGTAGATGAAGGCTGTCAGAACAGCTGTGAAAGCCAGGAATGACCATAGTTTCACACGCTCAGCGACCGTACCGGAGACGATAGACGCCGCGGTTGCCACAAATACCATCTGGAAGAACCAGTCAGAGCTGGCCGCATAACCTGTGTCGAGCGATTCTTCGCCAACCCAGATAAAGCTTGGAATGCCAAACAGGCCTTTGGCAATGGTTTCAGCCGGGTAGGCCATATTATAGCCGACGACCCAGAACATCAGACCCGCAACAGAGAAAAGCGCGACGTTTTTCATCGACTGCATGGACGCGTTCTTAGACCGAACGAGACCTGCTTCGAGGCAGAGGAAACCCGCTGCCATGAACATGACAATCAGACCGCCAATCAGGAACAGATAGCTGCTATCGACATAGGCTGAGGCTGAACCTTCAAGCGCTGCCAGCCTATCTTCTACTGACGCATCCTGCGCCATTGCGGATAATCCCGCATATGCGGCGATTGGGAGCATCATCGCCCCTCTCGCCAATTTCTTCGCTATTGTTTGCATGCCCTACTCCCGCAGCTTTGGTTGATGTAACTTGCGTAACGAAGACGTCTGCTCGATTTAGTGCCAGCGTTAACGAGGTATTGCCGTGGGCCACGAAGCGGGGTGAACAAAATTCGTGCAGCGTGCGACCCAAACGCCCGCTTGCGCGTCAGGCATGGACCAAAAGCAGTGCCGATCTTATCTCTGAAGCTATGACAGATCAGATTTTCGACGTGGCGATTGTTGGCGCTGGGCCAACCGGGGCAACGCTGGCCTTGGCGCTGGCGCAGGCGGGACAGCAGGTTTGCGTGCTTGATGGGCGCGATCCGGCTGCCGGGACGCGCCGCGACGGGCGCAATTTTGCTATTGTAACCGGGAGCTGGAACCTGCTCGGGTCTGTCGGTATGACGGCGGATCTGGAGACTATCAGCCAGCCCCTGAACGGTCTGGAAGCCGTGGATGGCGGCACGCACTGGTTTGGACGCCCCTCAGTCTTGTTCACCAAGGAAGACCTCGATAGCGCCCTGCCGGATGAACCGCTGGGCCATATGGTGCCGGCCGAACCGCTGCAAGCCGCGCTGGACGCCGCGATGGCGGCGCAGGACGGGCTGACCCATCTGGCTGCGGCGCGATTCGAAACGCTAGAGACCCATGCGGGCCATGTGAGTCTGTCTATCGAAGGCGGCGAGGCGGTGCTGGCGCGTCTTGTTATTGGCGCAGACGGGATGCAGTCGCCGGTACGACACGCGCTTAATATCCCTGTCGAGGGCCGGGATTATGGTAAGTCGGTTTTTACCGCGAATGTGAAACTGGCGCGCCCACATGACGGGATTGCCCGGCAACTCTTTATGCCGGAAGGTCCGTTCGCGACCTTGCCGCTGAAAGGTGACCGCGCGAATCTGGCCTGGTATCTCAAACGCGGCGCGGCTGAAGCGCTGGCGGCAATGAAGGCTGAAGAAATCGAGGCAGAGCTGAATACGCGCTTTGGGGGCTTTGCCGGAGAGATGCAGCTGGATGGACCTGCAGGGTCTTATCCGCTGGTGCTGCAACTGGCGACGCAGATGGTCGGCCCACGCGCGGCGCTAATTGGCGATGCTGCGCGGCGGGTCAATCCGCTGGCCGGGCAGGGTCTAAATCAAGGCTTTCGCGATGTTGCGGCGCTGGCCGAGGTGATCACACAGGCCGCACATAAGGGACTGGATGTCGGCGCGCCGTCTGTCCTCGCACGTTATAGCGAGGCGCGGCGGTTTGAGGCGTCCAGCACAGCGCTGGCGCTGGACGGCATTGATCGCCTGTTCTCGAATGATTCGCTGCTGACCAAGCCGCTACGGACATTGGGCTTGCTTGCGGCCGCGAAGATTGGACCGCTACGCCGGATGCTGGCCCAGAAAGCTAGCGCGACCGAAAGCGACGTTCCGGAGTCCATGCAGACCTGGTAGGACGCGGACGCTCGAGCCATAGCGCGCCTGTATTATAGAGGTATAGGAAAGACTCAGTTGATTCTTGCGCAGCCTTTGCCGCGAGCTCGCCCGCCATGCGCCGGTTGGCAACGCGTTGCAGGCACGAAAAGCCAAGCATCGGCAAGAATAACCACCAGGCGACAAAGAAGGCAGCAGGGATACAGGTGATCAGCAGCAGGTCGGCAAACATATCCAGCATCCGGATACGAAAGACATAATGGCGCCCTACGGCTTTCAAAACCTCAAGCCGATTATACAGAAAGTCAGCATCAAGCGCCCAGGTTTGATCGACAGTTGCAGCGACGCGGACTGTACCGGCTTCGCTGCGCTGATCTATCGGTTTGGCATTATATACCACTGACATGTCCGCCTCCGTTCAAGCTGAACATAGCCGCTATGGCTTAACCAAAGGCTTATTACATTTCTGTAGGGGGACGTGCCTTGATCGAGAGCGCGTGCAGGCCCGATTCGAACTCGTCATGAAGGGTGTCCATGACGGCGCGCTGCATCGCCACCCGGCTCTGGCCACAAAATGTCGCAGCTACAATCTCGACATTGAAATGGGTTTCGCCCTCTGGGGAGGCGCCCGCATGCCCGGCGTGACGGGCACTATCGTCTGTCACGTTGAGGGTCTCGGGCGTGAAAGCCTGATTGAGTTTTTCAAGAATTCTTTCGCGTCGTGTCATCTTTTCTGGCCTCTAAGGAACGAACACTATATATAGTCCCGCTGATGAGCAAAGATTACGATTACCGCGTCAAGTTTACTGACATTCGCATCAAGCCACCTGGCGGTGGCAGGAAGAAGGGTGCGAAGCCTCAGGAAGAGAAACGTATGTGCGAGCATACAAGCTGCGATCTGCCCGGCGAACACCCGGCACCAAAGCAGTTTGGTGATGGCAAGCACTGGTTCTGCAAGCGCCATGCGGCAGAATATAATAAGTCGTTCAACTTCTTCGATACGATGAATGAAGATCAGCTCAAAAACTTTAACGAGAATGCGCGTTACGGTTTCACGCCGACCTGGAAAATGGGCGCGGGCCCAATGGGCGGCACGAAGTCTGGTAAAGCCAGTGATCCGCGCAAATGGAAAGGCGCGGAATTTATCGGCAATGGTGAAGCGGCCAAAGCTGCGCGCCGTGGCAATCGCAGCGCCACAGGCGTCGCCAAGCGCGCGCTGGCTGAACTGGATCTTGGCGCCAATGCCAAGCCGCCAGAAATTCGGGCGCGTTATGCTGAATATGTACGCCGCTTCCACCCTGACTCAAATAGCGGCGACCGCTCCTCAGAGGAAAAGCTGGCCAAAGTGATCCGCGCTGGCAAGACGCTGAAAGCGGCTGGCCTGATGAAGGACTAATGGAGAAGAACCTCTCCAAGTCTCTCAGTTTGGGCGATGTGCCCGCGCTTTCCTATGCCGCTTATTTCGAACACCCGCTAAAACGCCGTTTTGTGCGCGCGGTTGAACGCCTGTCTGGACAGGGTGAGCTACAGCGCCTGTATGAAACCTATCGCCGCGACCTGGCAGATGAGCCATTCTTCGCTGCGGCGGTGAAACTGTTGCAGCTGGACGTGCAATTTGATGCGGGACGACTGGCGCAAATTCCGGCGACCGGGCCCCTTGTGATTGTCGCAAACCACCCGTTCGGAGTGCTCGATGGGTTGATGATCTCCTGGCTGGTCTCGCTGCGCCGGACAGATTTCAAAGTGCTGACCAATGCCGTGCTGGACGGCGCGCCAGAAGCCCGTGACTGGATCCTGCCAATTGATTTTTCCGGAACACGTGAAGCGCAGGCCGTAAATATTGCAACACGCGCCGAGTGTCTGACGCGGCTGGCGAATGGGGAATGCATCGTCGTCTTCCCCGCAGGCGGCGTTTCGACCGCGCCAACCCCGTTTGCCAAGGCCGCTGTAGACGATACATGGAAGCCGTTCACGGCAAAGCTCATCAGCAAAAGCGGCGCGCAGGTGACACCTGTTTTCTTTGAGGGCCAGAACTCACGCCTGTTTCAATGGGCAAGCCATGTTTCAATCGAGTTGCGCTTGGCGCTGATTTTCCGAGAGGTGAAACGACGGATGGGTAGCGCGATGCCTGTTCATATTGGTGAAACACTCTCACCAGAGGCGCTGGCAGGGGCGGGTCTGCGCCACGATCTCATGCGCTTTCTGAGGAGTAAGACTTACAATATGGCCCCCGATACGTCGCAGCGTGCGATTACCGCCGCGACTGCGCGTTTTGAGGCCCGCAAGCCGCGTATCTTTCAGTAATCAGGGGATATAGACGGTATATTCGACTTCGGCTTCGACGTCGAAGACGCCTTGCGACAGGTCGATATTACCCGTGTTCCAGCGATAGGTCTGGTCAAACCGGACTGATTGCTCAGCGATCGTGCCGGGAATGCGCGCTGTCTTGCGATTTCCGGAAAAAACGGTTGTGGTACTGGTCAGCGTTGAGAGGCGCTGCCAATTGCCGATTTGAACGCCAGCGCGGCGATTATTGCCGGTATGCGGATATTGCGCGGCGCTGCCAAACCCGAGACCATCATCCGTGCCTGCGCGGGTTGTGCGCATACGCAGACGGATCAAGTTGAGATCGGATGCCGGGCCGGGGGTCGTCGCGATCGCATCGATATTGAAACCCTTATTCGACGCGACATAGAAACTTGATTCGATATCGCTGCGGATTGTCCGCACATCGGTCGTCGCCTGCAGGGCAAATGGCGTGAAACTGTCATTCGCGTCGGTGACACGGTCGCCGTTCCGGGTTGTCTGGTCCGGGCCGCCATCAATGCGCTGAATACGCAGAGTTGCGCCAGCATCATCGGCATAGTCCTCATCGAGAGCCACCAGCGTACCGGTCAGCACGGTTGAGACATTGCCCGCGATCAGGTCAGTATTGTTGCCGCTATCTTGTATGATGAAGTCTGAGGCAATGGGCGCATTGGAACTATCATCTGCAGCCCAGACGATGACGACGCCATCATATTTCATCGATGGGCGATCTACGACGCCTGATACTGCCGGTAAGGCAATCCCCATTCCGGCCGCAAGGGCCAGCATACCAGCCCGGAAAAACAGGCTTGATTGGGGGAGATTATTCTTATCCATCGAAGCAGCTGTAACAGGTTCGCGTTCGCATCCAGCTAAGGTTAACTGACAAATTTGATATAATTTCTGGATGGCGATCCGCCGCAGTATAGACCTGCCTCTTGCATTTCTGCGCCAAACGCGGTCTTAGGCGCAGGTTCTTTCAAGGAGTCTGAGGCATGGCAGGTGTCGTCGTTGTCGGCGCCCAGTGGGGCGATGAGGGTAAAGGCAAGATTGTCGACTGGTTGTCGCATCGCGCCGATGTGGTTGCGCGCTTTCAGGGCGGTCACAATGCGGGTCATACGCTGGTTATTGATGGTGTGACATACAAGCTGAACCTGTTGCCATCTGGCGTGGTTCGCGGCGGCAAGCTTTCAGTTATCGGCAATGGCGTTGTGGTTGACCCGTGGCAGCTTCTCTCAGAACTTGAGAATATGAAGAAGGCGGGCATTACGCTGACGCCGGACGATTTATTGCTGGCTGAAACCGCTTGCCTGATTCTGCCATGGCACAAGGATCTCGATGCGGCCCGAGAAGGTGTCGCCAGCGATGAGGCCAAGATCGGGACGACCAAACGCGGCATCGGCCCGGCCTATGAAGACAAGGTTGGACGCCGCGCTATCCGTGTGGCTGACCTCGCTGATGAAGCGGCATTGGACCAGAAACTGGAGCGCCTGATTGCACACCACGCGCCGCTGCGCACCGGGCTCGGCCTACCTGCGCCGGACGCCGCGGCACTGAAAGCTGAGCTGCTGGAAATCGCGCCGCAAATCTTGGCCTTTGCCGGTCCGGCCTGGAAAGTGCTGGGCGAAAGCCAAAAACTGGGCCGCCGGATTTTGTTTGAAGGCGCGCAAGGCGTGATGCTGGATGTCGATCACGGGACATATCCGTTCGTCACCTCATCCAATGTTGTGGCGGGACAGGCCTCAGCTGGGACCGGGCTAGGCCCGCGCGCGGTGTCCTATGTGCTCGGTCTTGCCAAAGCCTATACGACGCGAGTGGGTACCGGGCCGTTCCCGACCGAATTGTTTGACGCGATTGGCGATGGCCTCGGCGAGCGCGGACACGAGTTTGGCACAGTGACAGGGCGCAAGCGACGTTGCGGTTGGTTTGACGCCGTTATGGTGCGCCAGGCCTGCGCGGTATCTGGCGTTGATGGCATGGCGCTGACCAAGCTGGACGTGCTGGACGGTATGGATGAGCTGAAAATTTGCGTCGGCTATGAGCTGGACGGCGCCGTGTTGGATTACCTGCCAGCGACAGCCGCAGCGCAGGCGCGGGTGAAGCCGATCTACGAATCGATGCCGGGCTGGAGTGCCTCAACCCGCGGTGCGCGTAGCTGGAACGATCTACCAGCTCAAGCGGTCAAATATGTACGCCGTTTGGAAGAGCTCGTCGGCAAGCCCTGCGCATTGGTTTCAACCTCGCCCGAGCGCGAGGATGTGATCTTGATGCGGGATCCGTTTGAGCGGTCCTAGACGCCAAAGACGGCAAGCACGCCGCCAATCCCGGCGACCAATGTGAACATCAACGTTAGACCCACCGCGACAATGCGCTGGCTCTTGCGGCGGCGTTTGACGCCCTCTGGCGTCTTGGGCAGCTTTGACAGCGTCCAGCGGTTTGAGAAAAAGCCGAGCGCGGCAAGAAAGCCTGTGATCCCAGCTGCGAGCGCGCCGCCAAGAATTGACAATGCCCCTGCCCCAAGCAGGACAAAGGCAATCATGTCAGACCCTGATTTCAGGAGTTGGCGAATATGGCCATCGGCGCGGCTTGCATCGAGCCTGTCATAAGAACAGTTTGGAGCGACCACGGCCATGATCCAGGCCGCGCCAGTGGCCAAACCAAAGAGCAGCGTCGCGCCGCCCTGACCAATCTCTCGCAATGCGTCCAGCATGTTCGCCTCCCTTTAAAGGTGTGGGCAGGCTTTAAATTGATTCGTGGCCAGCCGCTTGTCGTCAGCTAGCTATCTGGTTGTTCCGTCAGTTTTAAGGCAGCCGCGTTATAGCCCAGCGATGCTGCTTTCTGTTTGATCGTGGCCAGTAGCGCGTCGCTAATTTGCGGTTCACGCGCGAGAATCCAGAGATATTTACCAGAAGGTGAGCCGACCAGAGCGGCAGAATAATCCGGCTCAAGGTGCAAGACCCAATAGTCGCCCGCAGCAAACGGCACCCATTCTGGCGCGAACTGGACTTTTAGCTTGGCGCCGTTGGACCCATCGACGACTGAAGCCACGCCCTTAGCTTTGCGTTCATTGCCGAGACGGCAGGCATTCAGGACAGTAATCTTGCCATCATCGCGCTGAGTATATTCAGCTGTTACACCCTCGCAATCCTTCTGAAAGCCGTTTGGATACCGGGCGATTTCATACCAAAGCCCATCATAGCGATCGAGATCAACCGAGGCGACGGTGGGTGGATCGGCCTCTTCGGCGCGATAGTCCGGCTGAGTAGAGCAGGCGAAGAGACCGAGCAGCGGAAAGAGGCTGAGCGACAGGAAGAGACGTTTCATGGAAATACTCCTTTTGCTTCATACGCATCAGCACAGCAAAAGGTTGCCCTTATTCTTCGCCAAACAGGCCGCCCTGGAAGCCATTTTGCGGGGCGGGTAAGCCCATGCGCTCATAGGCAAGCGGGGCGGCAACGCGGCCGCGCGGCGTACGGGCGACATAGCCTTTCTGCATCAGATAAGGCTCGATCACGTCTTCTACAGCGTCTCGGGCTTCTGATAGGGCTGCCGCCAGCGTATCCGCGCCGACCGGGCCGCCCGCATAGGTTTTGACCAAAGCGTCGAGATAGCGCCTGTCCAGCGCATCGAGGCCGTCCTCGTCAATTTCGAGCCGGGCCAGCGCACGGCCCGCAGCGGCCTTGTCTATGGCGGCGCCTTCAGCTTCGGCAAAATCGCGAACCCGGCGCAGGAGACGCAGGGCGATACGCGGCGTTCCGCGGGCGCGGCGGGCAATCTCAACCGCGCCGTCTTGAGTCATCTGGACCTGTAACTTGCGGCCTGCCGCCATGACGATCGTGGCGAGCGTTTCAGGCGTATAGAATTGCAGGCGTAGCGGAATACCAAATCGGTCGCGCAGCGGGGTCGCCAGCAAACCCGCACGGGTCGTTGCGCCAACCAGTGTAAATGGCGCAAGGTCGAGCCGTACAGAACGCGCCGCCGGACCTTCGCCAATGACAATATCGACGGCATAATCTTCCATCGCCGGGTAGAGCACTTCTTCAACGATCGCAGGCAGACGATGAATCTCGTCAATGAAGAGAACATCATTGGCTTCAAGATTGGTCAGGATGGCGACGAGGTCCCCGGCTTTGGCAATCACCGGCCCGGAGGTCGCACGAAACCCAACACCAAGCTCTTTAGACAGGATTTGCGCCAGCGTGGTCTTACCAAGCCCCGGCGGACCGAACAGAAGCACATGATCAAGCGCCTCGGCGCGGCGGCGGGCGGCATCGACATAGACGCGCAGGTTTTCCGTGACGCCGTCCTGGCCGACATAATCGTCAAAGGTCTGCGGACGCAGCGCGCGGTCTAGCGCTTCGCCCGCCTGCATTTCAGGGTCAGTCAGCGCGCCGTCACGACTGGTCTCTGGAACGCTCATGCCGGGCTAAGCTCTTTTAACGCGGCGCGGATCAGGTCTGAAACGGCGGCCTCTGGCGCGGTGCGGCCTGCGGCGGCTACGGCGCGGGCGGCGTCGCTTTGGCCATAGCCGAGATTGACCAGCGCCGAGACCGCTTCGCTGCGCGTTCCCGTGGTGGTCGCGGCGAGTTCTGCGGCGGCTTGGACGCTACCGGACGGGTCAGCCGAGAAACTTGCAAAGCGGCCCAGTGGCGGCGGCTTTCCGGCCAGTTCACCGACGATGCGTTCAGCAAGTTTCTTACCAACACCCTTGGCGCGGGTAATCATCGCGGCGTCGCCCAGCGCCAGTGCATCCATCAGCTCGGATGGGCTGAGCGCGTCAAGCAAAGCCATCGCTGATTTGCCCGCGACACCTGGAACATCTTGTACACGCACGAACCAGGCGCGCTCATCATCTGTGCCGAATGCAAATAGCGTAATGGAGTTTTCTGTGACGCGGGTTTCGATGAAAAGTTCAGCCTGCGCGCCAACCGTGAGCTTTGAAATTAGCCGGGTTCCGGCAAGCGCGACATAGCCAACGCCGTTCACATCGATCAGGACACTATCGGTTCCGAGCGCAGCTATTTCACCTTTAAGGCGGCCGATAATCATGCGGCACCTCGCAGGGATTGTGAGGGCATATTGTGCGCCGTGCAGATGGCGCAGGCGAGCGCGTCGGCCGCGTCTTCGCGCATCTTTCCAGCGCGCGGCAGGAGACGCGCGACCATGAAGGCGACCTGATCCTTGTCGGCCTTACCTGTGCCGACCACGGCCAGTTTTATCGCGCGCGGGGCAAATTCAGCCACTTCAAGGCCGGCAAATGAGAGCGCCGTCATCGCAGCGCCGCGCGCTTGGCCGAGCTTCAGAGCTGAGCGCGGATTGGCGTTGACGATGGTTTCTTCGCATCCGCTAAAGTCCGGCTTGTGCTCATCGACCAGCTTGCAGACGGCGTGAAAGATACCGGCCAAGCGATCTGCCATGGCCAGTTCTGGGTCTATATTGATGACGCCGTGCGCAACGTGGCTGAGGCGTGAGCCCGCACGTTCAATCACACCCCAGCCGGTATGGCGCAGACCGGGGTCAATGCCGAGAATTCGAATCGGTTCGCTCATTGAGATGTTTAATACCGCAGATGGTTAAAAAGGTCTTGCTGTTTTCGTGCTTTGTTCCGTTTGGGGAATATGTCTGAAGACTCGCTTTTGTCTTTAACCCAATTTTCGCCATGTTTGTGATTGATTACTCGCAAATATAGAAGGAGAAGGACAGATGCAAACACTCAGATCGATAAGCCTACTGGTCATGGCGACGGCGATGACGGCCTGTACCGCGACACTGCAAACCAGCTCGGGCGCCGACTATCTGGCGCGCTATGATGAGAGCCATACCGCTTATGCGGCAACCGTGAACACTGTAGATGCCGACGTGCGCCGGATCGCGGCGATTGAACCGACATTGGCTTTCCCAGCGCGGATTGGCGTGGCGCGGATACATAATGGGGCCCTCACCGGATTGCCTGCCGACGAGGCCCGCATCTGGCAGGACGCGGCCAGTGAGATGGACGACGCCTATGGTGAGTTCGTGCCGATCAGTCCGCTTATAGCCTCAATGGTCGCAGCGCCGCGCGCGAAGGGCGCGGACAGAACGAGCGCCATCATCAGTCATATTAGGCGCGGAGCGGCGCGCCAGCATGTCGATTATGTTCTGGTCTATGAAGTTGGCTCCAGCACGCGCACCAAGGCAAACGCACTGTCGCTGGCAGATCTGACAATTATTGGCATGTTCGTATTGCCCAGCCGGACGCATGACATCAAAGCTTCGGCCAGCGCCGTGATGCTGGATGTTCGCACAGGCTACCCCTATGCGACGCTGACCGCCCATGCGGACAAGCAAGGCCTCAGCCGGGCCGTGTCGAACTGGACTACAAAGCTCGACTATGCAGACACAGCTGAAGAAGAGGCCGTAGCCAATCTCGCGGGCGATTTAACATTGGCGATGGATGCGTTGGCGCAGCGCGCCGCAGAGATGCCTGTTGATGGCGCTGCATACACGACGCCTGCGACCTCGGCCCCAAGTCCTATGGCGCAGGCGATAGCGCGGCAAGGCAGTGACTGATTGCCAGCGGGCCGGGTTTGCGTCACAGACGGGGCATGTCCATACTCATCCTGTTCAACAAGCCGTTTGGCGTGCTTTGCCAATTTACCGATAAGGGCAATGAAGGGTCGCCGCGCCCGACCCTGTCCGCCTATATTGACGTGCCAGATGTCTATGCCGCTGGTCGGCTCGACAGGGACAGTGAGGGGCTGCTTTTGCTGACGGATGATGGAGGTCTGCAAAACCAAATCAGCGACCCGAAGCACAAAATGCCCAAGAGCTATTGGGTGCAGGTCGAAGGTAAGCCCGATGAGGATGCGTTTACGGCGCTGCGCAGCGGTGTGACTTTGAAGGACGGACACACCGCGCCCGCCAAAGTGCGCCGGATTAGCGAACCGGAGAATTTATGGCCGCGCGATCCACCTGTGCGGTTTCGCAAAACTGTGCCGGACACCTGGCTGGAAATCGTCATTACTGAAGGCCGCAATCGGCAAGTACGCCGGATGACCGCAGCTGTGGGTCACCCGACCCTGCGCCTGATCCGTAATCGCATCGGTGACTGGCGGCTTGGCGAGCTCGAAAGTGGTGCGTGGGCTTTTGGTAAAGTGGATTAAGCCGCACGCAGACCGTTCAGTAAAAGATCAATGTGAGTCTCGGCATAGGCGCTGATGTCGATTGGGTCGTGGACATCGAAAACCAGTTTCCACATAGTTGCAGCAATCGCACCCGCCATAACATTTTGCAAAATACCATGCCCCTCAACCCGGCGAAATTCACCGCGCGAGATACCATAATCAAGCACCCGCCGGAGCATCTTCTGACCGCGCGACAGAATGTTTTGGTGATAGAACGCGGTCAATTCCGGGAAATTAGGCCCTTCAGCGAGGATAAGGCGCATAATGTGCCTGCGGTCCCCTATCAGAATACGCTCATAAAAGAATTTCACTGTGGCCCGCAGCACCTCTTCTGCCGAGCCATTGATACGATCTTGAATCAGCTCAGCCTCTTCGAGAAACGGTAGAAGCTTGGCCATAACCATGCCCTCAAACAGCTTCTCTTTGCTCTCGAAATAGAGGTAAAGCGTTCCCTTTGAGACGCCCGCCTCTTCGGCGACACGGTCAATCTTGGCAGCCGCGAAACCATCGCGCGAAAAGACGCGCAAAGCGGCATCAACAATGTCAGCGCGGCGTTCGGCCTTGCGCTCAGCCCGGCGTACAGCGGCGGTCATTCAGCAGCCTCATCAACAGGTTCGGTCTGAAGGCGAGCCCGGACAAAACCCGAAAGACGGGGACCAAGTCCGCGTAAATCCTCAATGATGAGCGCAATGGCCGGGGTCACGAAAATCACCATGAAACCAGAGATGACAATGCCGAACCCAAGACTGACGCCCATCGGTATCAGGAATTGCGCTTGCGGGCTGGTTTCAAACAAAAGCGGGCCAAGACCGAGCGCTGTGGTCAAGGTCGTGAGCAGGATCGGGCGAAAGCGCCGGGCCGACGCCGCCGCAGCAGCGTCAATCGGGTCGGCGCCCTCGCGGCGCTTCTTGTTATATAGATCGATCAAAACAACAGAGGCGTTCACCGCAACGCCGGCCAATGCGACAATGCCGAATATAGACACAAATGAAAGCGGATAGCCCAGCACGAGGTGACCTAGAATAGCCCCGGCTATACCCAGCGGGATCGACACCAGAATCGCAATCGGTTGCAAATAGGATCCGAGCTGGGTTGCCACTAATGCAAAAATAACCAGCATGACGACAATAAAGGCCTGTCCGAGACTGGCCAAGTCTTCGCCTTGCTCGCGGCTGGCCCCGGCTTGCGCCCAGCGTAGGCCAGGATATTCGGCCTCAAGCGCAGGCATAATTTCGGTCAGTATCTGCGCATTGGCGACACCGGACGTGTTGATCGCTTCATCAATATCGGCCGTGACCGTGACGACGCGGCGGCCATCAATCCGGTTAATCGACGCGAAAGCACGGCTTTCCGTAATTGAAGCCACAGTCAGGAGAGGAACGCTGGCACCATCAGGTAGGCGAACACGAAACTCGTCGAGCGAAGACAGGCTGCGGCGAGCACTTTCCGGATAGCGGACATAGACCCGAACTTCCTCGCGGCCACGCTGGAGACGTTGGACTTCCTCACCGAAGAATGCCTGACGGATCTGCGTGGCAATGTCAGCTGGTTGCAGGCCCGCGGCAAGGCCAGAAGGCGTGAGCTCAAACACGTACTGACGCTTGCCAAGATCGAATGTGTCTTCAATTTGGTTGCTGCCTTCGACCCCGGCAATCGCGGCTTTCAGAGCGTCGGCGGCGGCGATGAGCGTATCCTGATTTTGATGCGCAAGCTCAAACTCGACATCATTACCAAAGCCGCCAAGTGTCGCGGTAAAGTTAACGCGCTCTGCCCCTTCGATTGTGCCAAGCTCAGCTCGCCATGCACGCTCAATGTCGGTCGCTGATGTTCGTCGCACGCCAAACGGAAGCAGCTCGATCTGGACCTGACCAATATTTTCTGCGGCCCTGAAACTTCCCGTCCCTTCTGGACCACCACCAGCGCTTTTGACCCCGCCAATGGTTACAGCAACCGATAGAAACAGAGTTTCGCCGCGGCTTTCCTGGGCCTGATCCGCGACGCGTTGCGCGGCCTGCGTCAGAGCCTCAACAGCTTTGTCGGTACGCGCAAAAGGTGTGCCTTCTGGCATCGTCACCGTGGCAGATATTTCATTGCCCTCGATGGTCGGGAAGAAGACAAATTTGACAGTACCTGATGACATCAATCCGAAGCAAAGAATGACAAAGGCTGCAGCTGCGCCCGCCGTTGCATAGCGCCATTTTGCGGCGAAACGGACACCCGGCTCAATGATGTGTGCCGAAATCTGGCGCAGCCGCATGGACACCCGCTTCTGGATCCAGCGCACCGGGCCCTTCGACCAGATGCCGCCATGACTGAGGTGTGAGGGCAAAATAAAGAAAGCTTCGACAATCGAAACGGCCAGGACGCAGATGACGACCAGAGGAATAGCGCGAGCAATTTCGCCAAACGTGCCGCCAACGAAAAGCAATGGCGAGAAAGCTGCAACCGTTGTCATGACGCCGACCAGAACGGGAGAGAAAACACCGCCTACCCCATCAAGCGCAGCCTGTGGTCCGGGCTTTCCCGCCCGGCGTTCAGCGTCAATATTCTCGCCGATCACGATGGCATCGTCGACCACCAGACCGAGCACAATGATCAGACCGAATAGCGAGACCATGGTGATCGTCACGCCGAGCATGTCGAAAAACAGGAATGAGCCCATAAAGGCCGTGGCAATGCCGACACAAACCCAAATCGCAAGCTTGAGATCGAGCATCAAAACCAGAAACAGGAAGACAAGCGCAAACCCGAACAAGGCATTGCGCAAGAGCAAATTGACGCGCTCGCGCAGAATTTCAGTCTGATCGCGGAACTCGACCACATTTATATATGGCGGCGGCGTGTAGGTTTCGAGAAACGCATCGACGGCAGCTTTCACTTTCAGAACGTCTTCAGCTTCAGCCCGCTCAACCTCAACAAAAATTGCGGGATGGCCATTATAGGTATTGCTGAGGCGTTCACGGGTGAAGCCATCTCGAACCACCGCGACATCGGAAAGGAGAACTTGTGATCCGTCAGGGTCGGTTCGCACCACAACACTTTCAAACGCCTCTCCGGTTTGGCGTTTTTGATTGGTTCGCAACAGGATTTCACCGCTGCCCGTCGTGATCGAGCCACCTGCCAAATCCAGAGAGGACGCGCGGACCGCCGCGGCAACTTCGCTGAAGGACAAGTTGTATTGGCGCAGTGTGGTTTCGCTGACTTCAATCGAGATTTCGTAATCGCGGTCTCCAGCAAGGCTGACCAGCGAGACGCCTGGCTGGGTCAGCAGGTCGCGCTCCAGCTGCTCGGCCGCAAGGCGCAGCTCAAGCGGATTGACCTCACCCATGACCACCAGCGTGACAACGCCGCTGGTCGGTTGCGGGACGGACACTGTCGCGCGCTCGGCATTTTCGGGCGGGAAATCGACAAGACGGTCGACAGCAGATTGAACATCATCCTTGACCAATTGCTCATCAGCAAAGTCGGCAAGTTCAATACTAATTGTGCCGATATTCTCTGATGCAGAAGAACTGACGCGCTTGACACCATCAATGCCCAGGACAGCTTCTTCGACACGGCGCGTGATGCCTTCTTCCACCTCGGCTGGTGTCGCCCCCGGAAACGGGACAGAAACGCTCACAATACCAGGCGAAATGGTCGGAAACACTTGCGAGCGCAAATTGCCGGCCGCCAGAAGACCCCCAACAACCAGCACCATCATAAGAAGATTTGCCGCTACAGGATTGGTAACAAACCAGCCAATCAGACCACGACCGCGCGCAGGATTATCGTCCGCCGGCATTGGCATCTCCCTGCCCGGCAAGCGCGTCAGTGCCGCGTATCTTCACGACCTGTCCCACCTCTGCTTCGGGTAGTGGCAGCGTCAAAACACCTTGGCCAATACCAGTACTTGCAATGATGACATCATCGCCAGACTCGCCAATCACCATAACGCGGCGGCGCGCCAATTTATCATCCTCAACGATCCAGACCTCATCGCGCCCGGCCAAAGCCGACTGCGGAATCCGCAATGCACCCGTGAACGCGCTGGCTGCAATTTCGACATCAACAAAGCTGCCAATGGTCATGGCTGAATCAGCCTCTGGCGAGATGAAGACCGATGCCAAACGGGTTCTTGGGTCCAGCGTGGCATCAACACGCGCGACAACGCCGTCAATGATCTCACCGGGATTGTTGCTTCGGGTGAGGATGGCGTCACGGCCAATCACCGGGAGGAGTTGTTCAAGCTGCTGCGTCGTTAGCGGGGCAGAGACTTCGATACTGTCCAGCGCGAAGGTTTGGCCGATGACTTGATTAGGGGCGATGACCTGTCCGACGGTGAGCGCCGTGGACAGGACGCGGGCTGGCTCTGTTGTCGTCACACGGGTGCGGCTGAGCGCCAGCTGCGCGGTTTTCTTAGCCGCTTTCGCGCCATCCAGGCGGGCTTGGGCAGCGGCGACTTGTGGCCCGCGTGCGGCGAGTTCCGAAATCGGCTCGCCGGGGAAAAGCTCTTCCCATTCCTGCCGCGCAAGCTTGGCTTCGGCCTCAAGCAGGGCCAGGTCTGATGCGGCAGCCTTAATGTTCACATCGGCCTGCTCAATGGCTAGCCGGAAATCGACCGGATCGATCTGAAAAAGAATATCTCCCGGTTGCAAATCAGCGCCTGCACGGAAGTTTTCGCCAACTTTTATAACACGCCCACCGACTTGTGGTGAAACACTGATCTGGGTTTGCGATTGAACCACACCGTTCAGACGAATTACCGGACGGTATGTTTCTGGCCTCGGAGTAGACACAGAAACACTTATCGCTTGCGCGGAAGTTGCTACCGGCGGCCCGGAACTGGCTGTGCGCGCTGGCGGCTTAAGCGCCGACGACGCAAACAGCGCGATGGAGATCACAGCGACAACAAACGCCAATTGAATGGCACCCATTTTCCAATCTGATTCTTCTTGTGTCATATTAAAATCCGTATGCTGCGCCGCACCAAGTAAAATGACTGAACGGTCAGTTCAGTACGTGATAGACCAAAAAACAGATGATTGGGAGTCGAAAAATCCCGGTTATGCCTGTTAATTTAGCGCACTTACGATATTCAGACCGAAATGTTCGGACAAATGGAGCGCCCAATTCCAGCCTATATGATTGTAACTGCCAGAATATCTGACCGCGAGGCCTTCATATCTGGCTATGGAAAAGCCGCAGGCGCTCTGGTCGACAAGTTTGGCGGTAAATATGTGCTGCGCGCGCCCGTCGGCGTCACACTCGAAGGTCCGAATGGCAGCTCGCCTTCCATGGTTATTTCAGAATAGCCCGACATGGAAACGCTGCGCCGTTTCTGGGACAGCCCGGAATATGGCGAAGCAAAAAAATTGCGCGAGGGCCTGGCTGACTGCCAAGTCGTCGCAATTGAGGCCCCGAAGATCAACGGATGAGGGCATCCTTAACCGGGTGACTTTGGCCCGAGAGACGAGGTCTTGGCCGGATCAGGCGTCTTGTCCTTGAAGCGGCAGAGGTCGCGAATACAGCAGTCCCAGCATTTCGGTTTGCGCGCGACGCAAGTATAGCGCCCATGCAGGATAAGCCAGTGATGCGCCCCAAGCTTATATTTATCTGGTGTGGTGCGTTCGAGGCTCATCTCGACTTGATCCGGGTCTTTACCGGGCGCCAGACCCGTGCGGTTAGACACACGGAAAATATGGGTATCAACAGCGATAGTCGGTTGGCCAAATGCCTCATTGAGGACGACATTGGCTGTCTTGCGACCCACACCAGGCAATCGCACGAGTTCGTCGCGGGTCTGTGGGACCTCACCGCCAAAATCATCAAGCAGCATCTGGCTGAGCGCGATGACATTCTTGGCTTTGTTACGCCAGAGGCCGATTGTCTTGACGTGTTGCTCGACGCCAGCGAGGCCGAGTTTGAGCATTCTCTGAGGTGTGTCAGCGATTTTGAACAAGCCCGCCGTTGCCTTGTTGACGCCGACATCGGTGGCCTGCGCTGAGAGCGCAACAGCCACGACCAATGTGTAGGGATTGACGAAATTCAGTTCAGTATGCGGATTGGGCCTGTCCTCGGCGAGACGCGCAAATAGCTCGGCGGCTTTATCCTTGCCAAATGTTCGCGGGGCACGCTTGCGGGATGGTTTTTTCTGTACTGTCGTCATGGCCAGTAGGGTTTAGCTGCCCCGCAGCGCGGCGCAAGGTCGCCTATGAAACAGCTGCAGTCCCGGCTAATACTAGCCGCATGTCAGCACCTGAAACCATAGTCTACCTTGATGCCACCCTGACACCAAGCCGGTCGCTGAGCCCACGCGCATTTACCATCACCATGGCGATCATTGCTGGGGTCAGCTTTCTGGCCGGGTTGTCATTCATGCGTATGGGCGCTTATCCGGTTATCGGCTTTTTTGGACTTGATGCACTGGCGATCTGGCTGGCGTTTCGATACAGTTTCCGCCAGTTGGAGCAAAAAACCTGCGTGCGGGTCACGGCTAAATCTGTTGACTTGCAACATTTCAAACCTGGCAAAGACACGAAGCATGTCAGCATACCGACAACATTCGCCCAAGTGCGCCTTGAATATCCGGACCGCCGTCCAAGCGAGCTGTCAATTGCGCATGCAGGAACGGCTTGGGTGATCGGCCGCTTCCTGACCCCGAATGAACGCAAGAGCCTGAAAAGCGCTTTAACTCTAGCCATTCAGCATGCCCGAGCTGAAAGATACAGTGTTTGAAAGTATGAGCCTCAAAAAAATGACGCCTGCGTCATGGTTATTTATGTGAGCCTGTGCTAAGTTTTCTCCTGCGACACGAAAAAGCAGCACCAGACTGCCCTCAGGAGACACCATGGCTGATACCGCACACAAGATTGCTCACAACCTGAAACGCCCCGTTCCTACGCCGCATCCCATACTCCATGAAGGCCATCTCCAGCCCGGCGAACCGGCCAAGGATGCGAGCGAGATTGACTTGGATACGTTCGATATTGTTGACCCGGAAGTCTGGCGGCAAGAAGCCTATTGGGGATATTTTGAGCGTATGCGCAACGAAGCGCCGTTGCATTATACGCCGGACAGTCATTTTGGTGCCTATTGGTCAGTGACCCGGTACGAAGACATTATGAAGGTCGACATTGACCACAAACGGTTCTCGTCCTCTTGGGAACATGGCGGCATTACCCTGGGTGTGCAGCCAGAAGATTTTGATCTGCCCATGTTTATCGCCATGGATGAACCAATTCATTCGATACAGCGCAAAACGGTCCAGCCGGCGGTTGCGCCAAATATGCTGAAAGTGTTCGAGCCGCTGATCCGGCAGCGAACCTCAGATCTGCTGGATTCTGTTCCTGTCGGCGAGCCGTTTGACTGGGTCGATACGGTTTCGATTGAGCTTACAACCATGATGTTGGCGACATTGTTTGATTATCCGTTCGAAAACCGCCGACAATTGACACGGTGGTCGGATGTCTCAACCAATATGAATAATCCGGATATTTGCCCGGGTGGTGAGGAGCAATGGCGTGAGGAAATGTTCCAGTGCCTCGCGACGTTTACCGGCATTTTTCAGGAGAAAGCTGAAGCAGATCCCAGCCATGACGTGATGAGCTTGCTCGCACATGGCGAAATGACACGCAACATGACGCCAAAGGAACTCCTTGGAAACGTCTTGCTATTGATTGTTGGCGGCAATGACACGACGCGAAATTCGATGACAGCGTCAGTCTATGGTTTGAACAAATTCCCCAAAGAATATGACAAGCTTAAAGCTGATCCATCTTTGATCCCGAATATGATTTCAGAAGTCATTCGCTGGCAAACGCCGCTGGCTTTTATGCGACGTACAGCTGTTGAAGACGTTGTAATGCACGGCAAGACGATCAAGGCAGGTGAGCAGATTGCGATGTGGTATGTCTCCGGTAACCGTGATGAGCGGTTCTGGGAAGAGGATCCCAATGCCTTGATTATCGACCGTAAGCAGGCCCGCAATCATCTTTCATTTGGCTTTGGTATTCATCGCTGCGTCGGCAACCGTCTGGGCGAAATGCAGTTGCGCATCCTGTGGGAAGAAATCATGAAACGCTTCGAACACATTGAAGTGCTGGATGAACCCTCACTCACGCCGAATGCGTTTGTCAAAGGCTACACATGGATGCCGGTGATCTGTCATCCAAAATAGGCTTCTGGTCAGTCGTCTCCGCCAAGATTAATCAGGCCCGACAAATGTCGCCGGCCGCCATCCAGGACAATCGCCTCGCCTGTGATAATGGCGCTGGCCGGACTGGCTAGAAATAAAGCGGTTTCAGCTATTTCTTCCGCCAATGCAGGACGCCCGGCAGGCGTGCGCTCCTTGAGCCAGGGCTCACGGCCTTCAGCGCGAGGACGAAGCGCGATGACCGCATTGACCCGGATATTAAGCTCTGCCAGTTCAACCGCCGCGGTTTTGACCACGCCCAAGACAGCATGCTGCGTGACACTTTCGGTGAACCAACCCGGCTGCGTCATCTGCGCGCCGAGAGACAGAATGAATGTAAATGTACCCGCCTGACGCGGGCGGTCGACGGCGCTACTAGGCTCTTCGCGTTGTTCAGCCATGATTTCGGAGAAAACGCGAAGTGTCTGGACGCTGGCTTTCACAGTTCGCAAAAGCGCGTTCTGGAAAACCTCCATATCCATTTCTGCTAGCGAGTCTTCAACCGGCAGCTCGGGTATACAGATCACATTGTCGATATGACCACTAGATTCCAGCGTTACGGCCAGCGCATTACGCAAACCAAGGCGCGTATGCGTATCACCGTGGTGGACGAGTACTTTGTCGTCAGACGTCTTGCGTAGATCGTCCAATAGGCGCTGGTCTGGATCAACAGCAATAACGGCCTGATTATCTTCGACAAAACGACGCGCAATCGCATCGCCAACCGTTTTTCCAAGCCCAATGATCAGGGTGACAGGTTTTTCCATGGGTGGCTCTCCTGCCGGCGCATTTTCGCGCCTGGGCAGGGTGCCTGACTGCGCTAGCTTGCGCGCAACATACCCATTTCTTCCTTAATTCTGAGTTTCTCTTTTTTGAGATCTTTCAGGGTCGTATCATCTGCTGCAGGGCGTTTTTGCTCGGTATGAATTTTTTCTTCGAGCTTGGCATGACGGCGGTTTAGCTCTTCAATCCGGCCTTGCAGTGACATGTACGATCTCCTTCTGGTGAATGAAATGGTGTGTCTTTATGGTCACAATAAACCACACTGGCTTTCATGAGTCACGCGAGTTGGGCGATAAAATTTTTGTAAAACGCGATTTGCCTATCGACGCGCTCGTCTATCGGCTTTTGCGCGAAACATTGTCTCGTCAGCCAAAGCGAGAAGTCGATCAGCGCTGGTGCCTGCACGCCATTCTACGGAGCCGAATGAGGCACCGAGATGTACCGGCTCAATGCCTTGCTCAGCGCCGTCTCTGACAATTAGACCATCAATGACCTGCTCCAGAGCTTTGGCTTTGGCCAGACAATCCGGCAGCGTCGCGTGGGTAAGCGCAATGGCAAATTCATCGCCGCCCATGCGCCCAACAATATCGGTTTGACGCACCGCATCGATCAATGCATTTGCAACATGCTGAATAACGCGATCCCCCGTCGCATGGCCGAAACGGTCATTGATCAGTTTGAACCGGTCCAAATCGACATAGATCAGGCAGAGCGGAGTCCCGTATCGCTCCGCCAGTGCGATTTCACGAGTGAGCTCACGCTCGAATGCGCGGCGATTGAATATGGGACAGAGTGTATCACGGTCTGCAAGGCGCTCAGCCTTTGACAGCGCAACTTGTAGCGCAGCGCGGTCGGCGCGCAGCGCGATAACTTCGTCGGCCAGCGCGTCGATCGCGGCGCGCGCGGCAGGTGGCAATGTCTGCAAGTCCACCCCAAGAACCTCGATCAGGCTGCGGCGAGGGTCTGGCCGTATTGGTGCCACCGCCTCGGGAGATGGCGCTTGCCCTGGCTGTTTTGAAGGGTTGGCCATAATAGATGTGTAGGCGAGTCTCGCCAATATGCCCAGCCCAATTGGGAGTTGACGAGGCAGCGGTTATTTTTATGTTGCGCGCTTTGAAAAGGGCCTTGCATGGTTCAGTCGCAAAATTCCGAAAATCCCAAAGTCGGCCTGATCATGGGCAGTCAATCCGACTGGCCGATCATGCAGGCCGCGAGCGAAGTCCTGTCTGAACTTGGCGTGCCGTTTGAGGCGAAGATTGTTTCGGCCCATCGCACGCCGCGGCGACTCTATGACTATGCCGCAAAGGCTAAAGAACGCGGATTTCAAGTCATTATCGCTGGCGCCGGCGGGGCGGCGCATCTGCCTGGAATGGTGGCAGCGATGACACCACTGCCCGTGCTCGGGGTGCCGATACAATCCAAGGCGTTGAACGGCATTGATAGCTTGTTATCGATCGCGCAAATGCCGAAGGGTGTGCCTGTTGGTACCTTGGCGATTGGTGCAGCTGGCGCGGCGAATGCGGGCATTCTGGCGGCATCTATTGTGGCCCTTCACGATACCGATGTGGCGGCAAAACTCGACGCATTTCGGGCACGCCAAACGGCTGCTGTGGGCGAGACGCCAGAAGGATGAACGCACTAAAGGCAGGGGCGACAATCGGTATCCTCGGCGGCGGCCAGCTGGGCCGCATGCTGGCGGGCGCTGCCTCTCAACTGGGCTTTGATACACATATTCTGTGTCCTGAGCCGCGCTGCCCTGCCGGACGGGTTGCTGCGAAACATACCGTACTGCCCTATGAAGACAGCAATGAGCTGCAGGCTTGGGCACGTGGATGTGACGTCATCACTTACGAGTTTGAAAATGTTCCCGTCAGCGTTGCTGAGGGTTTGATGGCAAAAGGTCACACGGTGCGCCCGGGCGCTAAGGCGCTGGAAATATCTCAAGATCGGCTAACCGAAAAAGGCTTCTTGCGTGAGTGTGGTATCGCCACAGCAGGCTTTGCAGCAATTGATAGCGCAGATGAGATTGCCGAACCACTCGAGCAGTTTGGCGGGCAAGGCATTCTGAAAACGCGCCGCGATGGCTATGATGGCAAGGGTCAGGTCCGGGTTGAAACGGGTGATGACCTCGAAGCCGCACACAAGGCACTTGGTAATCGCCCCGCAATCCTGGAGGCGCTGGTCCCATTCGAACGCGAGATCTCAGTGATTATTGCGCGTGATACGATGGGCGCTGCGCTATGCTATGACATACCGCGCAATGAGCATGTGAACGGCATTTTACGGCGATCGGTTGTGCCGAGCGGCGTAAGCACCGAGGTGGTTGCGGCGGCTTGTGAGGGTGCAGAGCGCCTTGCGCATGCATTGGATTATGTCGGTGTGTTGGCGCTGGAATATTTCGTGCTCGCAGATGGCTCACTTATGGCCAATGAATTTGCACCGCGTGTTCATAATTCCGGTCACTGGACACCCGAAGCCTGCGAAACTGGCCAATTCGAGCAACACATTCGTGCCATTGCAGGCTGGCCGCTTGGCCCGGTCACGCGGTTTCATGACACTGAAATGCTGAACCTATTAGGCGAGGATGCCTTTGTTGACCCTAGCGTGCTTGCCGCTGACGGCGTGCTCACACTGTATGGTAAACGTAAAGCCAAACCTGGCCGCAAGATGGGGCATTTGGTTCGCCGAAGAGGGCCAGCGCGCTAAGCGGCGCGAAACGCGAAGCGCGAGTATCCTATATATGAGAAGATCATGGAGACGCCTGTTGCGGCAGCAACAGCAATGGGTGGCCATATACCTGAGACGACAATAATCAGTGCGGCATATGCAGCGTAATTAATTGCGGCGGCCGTAACAGCAATTAAGCCATAGCGCAGGCCCTCATGTGCTTGACTGGTATGACTTTTCCCAAATGTCAGCGATCGGTTCAGACGCCATGTCGTGAACATTGCAAGGCAGAGCGCAATAATACGTCCAGAAAATGGATCTAGGCCGATGACAACGAGGTAAGTTGTTAGACCAGCGTCAATGACGAAGCCGATCACGCCAACAAGCGCAAAACGACTCAGACGCTTAAGCAAGGTAGGCGGCACTAGCTTAACTCCGCTCGGTTTGGCGCCATGGCTGCGCCGCAAAGCTTAAAAAGACTGACCGTTTCGCTTCGATGCGCGCGCGCGCCAGACTATCAAGAATGAGCCCGCTGACTGCGCTGATCGAAGCGATTAGCACCAATCCCATAGAGAGAATCGCTGTCGGGAAGCGCGGAACTAAACCCGTTTGAACATAGGTCAATGCTATCGGCGCAAACAGAACCGATGCGAGGATTAGCATTGCTGCACTGATGGCCCCAAAGAAGGCGGCAGGCCGTGTTTCTTTGGCGAGCATTGCGAACATGCCGAGGATCCGGAAGCCATCGCGGAAAGTCCGCAGTTTCGACGTGCTGTCTTCAGGGCGAACCCCATAAGGCGTGGGTCGCTCCAGTATTGGGATACCTAGCTGGCTGCAGTGAACAGACATCTCCGTTTCTATTTCAAACCCAGCAGACACAGCGGGAAAGGATTTCACAAATCGGCGTGTAAAGACACGATAGCCAGAGAATATATCGCTGAATTTGTTGCCAAATAGCGCGCTGTACAACGTGTTGAACAGTTTGTTGCCGAACGCATGCCCGCCGCGGCCTGCATCTTCGGTAACGCCTGCGCGCGTTCCGACGACCATATCGACATGGTTCTTCTGGAGAAGCTCAACCAATGTCGGGGCGAGAGACGCGTCATACGTGTCGTCGCCATCCGCCATGATGTACACGTCCGCTTCAATATCCGCGAAGATGCGACGCACCACATGACCCTTACCCTGCTGACGCTCAACTCGCACGCGCGCGCCGGCATCGCGCGCAATCTGCGCCGTATTGTCAGTTGAGTTATTGTCGAACACGTAGATCTCGGCGTCTGGAAGGGCGGCGCGGAAATCAGCAATCACTTTGGCAATCGTCGCCGCCTCATTGTAACACGGGATTGTCACGGCAACACGCGGCCCTTCATCGATCGCAGATGCAGGGGCCTGATGGTCCAGAGATGACGCGCGCATAGGCGTATGCCTTTCAGTAACTTACCTATGGCATAGCCTCACTATGCTTAAGATCAGGTAAGAAGCAGGCGGCAAATCCCTAATGAACTCTTCACAAACACGTAGCAATGACTGGTTTGGTCAAGGTAAATGGATGCTCTGGCTAATTGGCGGCGCCATCCTGCTCATGCTGGCCTTTCGCGCGGCGGATATTTTCGCCGGTACGATGCCCGATAATGACGATATGCTTCGTCTGCAGCAAGTGCGTGACCTACTGGCCGGGCAAGACTGGTTTGATGTCGATCAGACCCGCTTCCTAACGCCAGAGGGCGGCGAGATGCACTGGTCGCGCCTGCCGGACATCTTCATTGCAGCCCTGATATTTCTTGCACGTCCCTTCCTCGGGCAAAGCGGGGCTGAAGCTTTCGCTGCATCATTCTGGCCACTCATTTTACTGGCGTGGACAATGGCTGCTTCAGTCGCCGTTATGCGGCGGCTGAATTTCAGCCTGAGCGGTCAAGTTGCAGGTCTTATTTTCATTGGCACGTCTGGCGCAATTTATAGTTTCTGGCCCGGACGGATCGACCATCACGGTTTTGTTGTCGCTTTGGTTGTAACAGCATTAGCGGCGGCTTTCTCGCCGCGCCTGCGCGCTGAGACAGGCTTTGTCGCTGCCGCCTGCATTGCCGCTATCCTGTCGCTTGCAATTGAAGGCTTGCCTTATGTGGGTTGCTTGATCCTGATTTTCGGCGGTTTGTGGATTGTTCGCGGACATCGCGAAAGTGTGCGGCTTGTTGCCTTTGGCGCTGCGCTTGCTGGTTTTGCCGCCCTGTTCTATGTCGCTGATGCGCCGGGTTGGGGCAGCGCGCGTGCGGTCTGCGACGCATATGGTGTCTCACACTTTGCAGCTTTGCTAGCTGGCGGACTTTTGCTTGCTGCGCTTGGGGCCTTTGGTGGTAATTTGGATACGTGGATCAAACGGTTGTCGGCAGGCACGCTTGCGGGCATCGTTACGCTGGCTATTTTTGTCTGGGTGCAACCGGACTGTCTCGGTGATCCCTATGCGAGCGTGTCCGACCAAGTCCGTGTGGCATGGCTGAGCGCTGTCGGTGAAGCGCGCTCATTGCCGCGACTTTGGAATGATGAACCATCCCGCGCCATCTGGCAGGTTGGGTTTGTCGTATCTGGCCTTGCAGCTGCACTTGTCATGTTCTGGCGGGCACCAGAGAGCGAGCGTGCTGGGCGGGGGGCAATCCTACTCTTGATGAGCGTCTCTGCACTTGCCACGGTGTGGCAGATCCGGGGCGTCACGTTCTCACATGTCTTCGCATCAATCGCTGCTGGATGGGCAGTCGGAACTGCATTTGACCATTGGTGGAAGACGCGCGGCACAGGGCCGGTACTCGCTTTGGTGGCCGTTGCCATCGCTGTTGCACCGATGACCTGGGACTTCCTCTCAAAGCCATATGAGCGAGCATCGCAATTTGCCCGCAGCGACAAACCCTATGGAGAACTCTGCCTTGATCCGAAATCCTATGCCGCATTGAAAGGTCTTGATCCGATGCGCGTATTCACGCCAATCGACCTTGGAATGTCAGTTTTGTCTCGCACTCCGCATGAAGTTTTTGCTGGTCCCTATCACCGCAATGTGAAGGGGATCGAACGGGTCACTTCAGTGTTCATGGGCGCGCCTGAAGAGGCACGTGGAAAGCTAATCGCGATGGGCGCTAGTCATGTTCTGTACTGTCAGGGGTTGAACGAAACAGCACGATATGGCGCACTTTCGCCGAATGGATTTGCGGCCATTCTTGAACAAAGCAAGCCGCCGGAGTGGCTTATTCCAGTTGACGGAAAAACTGAAACGGATGGCGTTGTAAGACTCTACCTGATCAAGTGAGTTGCGTCCTTTCAGCGTTGACCCTTAACAAGGTTTGCGGCAGAGAAGGACATGTCAAAACTCACAACATCAAAACAAATTATCGACGCGCTCGACGCCATGTATCGCGAGTCGACGCAAGCCCTTTCGCAGGCCCTCGAAGCCTATCTACACTCGCAGAAAACACCGGATGCAGACGCACGCGACAAGGGGGCATTTTGCTATCCTGAACTTGTCATCCATTACAATCCAGATGGGCCACCACCGCCTATCTCAAGAGCGTTCGGCAAAATGTCTGAACCGGGGACATATTCGACAACCGTAACTCAGCCCGATTTTTTCCGCCGATACCTGACCGAGCAGTTAGAGCCGCTCCTCGCGGACTATGAAATCGAGGTGGAAATTCGCCGGTCATCGTCAGAAATTCCTTACGCCTATGTCTGGAACCAAGCCCAAGCCGATGGACTGGACGAGATCAGCCCAGCCGAGTTGGCCAAATGGTTTCCATCGCCCAAGCTTGAAGATATCGGTGATGAAATTGCCGATGGCGAAATGTTCGAGCCTTACGAAGATCGCCCCCTCGCCCTATTCGATGGCTTGCGTACAGATTTCTCACTCAAACGTCTGCAGCACTATACAGGCACACCTGTGGAGCATTTTCAGCGCTATCTTCTATTCACGAATTATCATCGCTATGTCGATGCATTCGCTGATTGGGGATTGGAGCAACTGGGCAATGGTTCACGCTATAACAAGCTATCTGTCGCCGGCGGTTTGGTTGTCGATGAGACGACACCGGATGCGCGCGCTGCGATAGACGCGGCCCCTTGGCGACGCTACCAGATGCCCGCCTATCATTTGATGGCGCCTGACGGCGCCGGCATCACGTTGGTCAATATTGGTGTCGGGCCATCAAACGCCAAAACCGTTACAGATCATCTGGCTGTTTTGCGCCCCGAATGCTGGATCATGGTCGGGCATTGCGGTGGTTTGCGTCACAGTCAGGCGATTGGAGACTATGTCCTTGGTCACGCCTACTTGCGCGACGACCATGTGCTTGATTCTGTCCTGCCGCCTGACATTCCAGTGCCGCCAATCGCCGAAGTACAAGTCGCGCTGCAGCAAGCCGCCGCAGATGTGACGGGCGAGAGCGGCGAGATGCTAAAAAAGCGCCTGCGGACCGGTACTGTAGCCACAACCGATGACCGCAACTGGGAACTGCGGTTCACCGACAGTGCGAAACGGTTCAACCAGTCACGGGCTATCGCTATCGACATGGAAAGCGCCACAATCGCAGCCAACGGGTTCCGGTTGCGTGTTCCGTATGGCGTTTTACTGTGTGTATCAGACAAGCCGCTGCACGGTGAAATTAAACTGCCCGGCGCTGCAAACAAGTTCTATGAGAAGTCAATCAGCCAGCATCTGAAGATTGGTGTCGCAACACTAGAAAAACTCGCTAGCGAAGGCGCAGCTTTGCACTCGCGTAAACTGCGTGCCTTCGACGAACCACCCTTCAGATAGCGGAGATACCAATATGAAAAACCGGATCAAACCGCTTGAGGGCGTGCGTAACTTTCGCGACTTTGGCGGCTATCCAGGCACAGGTGGTCGCATGATCCGTACCGGGAAATTGTTTCGCTCGGCCCAGTTTGGTGAAGCGACGGATGCCGACTGCGCCGCATTGAATACACATAGCATCGCTGTGCAGGCAGATTTACGCCGCCCGGATGAGCGTGAGCGCCACGGTCATCGTTGGCCCGTTAATGGGGTGCGCGTGCTCAGCAGCGATAAGGGTCGCTCAAAAGAAGCGCCGCACGTTCAGTTCATGAAAGAGGTCAGCGTTGACGCGGACAAGGCCCAAAGCTGGATGGTCGATTATTATCGCGAAGCCCCCTATCGGCCCGCACTGGTTGAAACATATCGCACATGGTTTGCAGCTCTGTGCGACCTGAATGATGACGAGGCAGCTCTGGTGAATTGCGCGGCAGGCAAGGATCGCACAGGCATTCTCTGCGCCTTGACCCATCATGCACTCGGCGTCGAGCAGGAGTTGATTTTTGAGGACTATCTGCTGACGAATGAAGCGGCTGAAGTGGATAAGCACCTGCCAATTCTTGCGCGGCGCTTCAACCAGCATATTGGCAAGAACTATCCCGATGAGGTGTATCATGCCTTCGTTGGTGTACGGTCCGTTTTCCTCGAAACCGCGCTCGCCAGCATAATCGCGCAATCTGGAACAATTGATGCTTATATGGCCACCACACTCGGCCTGGGTGAGGCCGAGCGCAACAGCTTACAAGAACGCTTGCTGGACTAAAAATTCACCTCAAAACCAAACAGGATTTCCTGTGGTTTTCCGGGGCGAAGACCAGAGGGACGCCGCGCCGCAAGATAGCTTTCATCCAGCAGATTCTCTGCTTTGACCTTTAGACGAATACCTTCGGCGATCTCGTAATAGGCTGACAGATCGACAAGTGTGCGCGCGTCTATGCTTTCCGCAGCAGGAATACTGCCCTGTCCAGGCTCACTGCGCGCTTCGCTGACATAATTGACAAGTGCATTTATGCCCCAACGATCAGCGATCAGGCCTGTGCCCAGCGTGAACTGGTTTTCGGGGACATAAATCAGGCTATCGCCAGCGCTCACATTACCAAAGAAATCACTTGCAAAAGACGTTTGAAACTCAGCATCCGTATAGGTGTAAGCGGCCGTCACCGGCACAGACATTTCAGACAGCCCGAATGCCTGAGCCGCATCCCAGCTAGTGGTCAATTCCAGACCCATCACATCTACCGCATCGCCATTAAAGGCATCTCCGGGCGCGCAATTGCCGCCTGAAGAGTTGGTGCATTCACCGAGCAGGTTTGAAAAGTCATTGAAGAAAGCAACACCTTCCAGGGCCAGACCACCGCGGTTGAAGCGTGCGCCTGCTTCATATTGCCATGACTCCTCATTATCAGCTGTGCTGGCCCCAGCAGGTGAAAAGCCCTTATGTACGCCGCCGATGATGTCGATCTCACTGGTTAGGCTAAAAACGGCTGAGAGCGATGGCAGCACGATATCATTACTATTCGACCGTGTTCGGGTTGGCTCAGCCGCACGGCTTGGATCAGCGGTGGAATAGTCATCTCGTGTGACTTCGTAATCTTCAAACCGCAAACCTGCAGTGACTTGAAACCGATCTGACAGTTCGATCCGGTCGAGAACGAAGAATGACAGTGCCTCGGCGCCGGTTACCCGGTTTGTCGTGCCGCCAGCCGCGCCGCCTGTGGTTAGATTCAAGACGCCGGACGTGAGGCTGTACGCATCTTCTTTTTGGAAACGGTCTTCTTCATCCTCGTGCAAGCGAATACCTGCATTCAAATTATGGACTATCGCTCCTGTTGTGATGCTGGTATCAACATTCACAGCAAAGCCTCGGCTGTAATACTTACGATTATTCGCCCGTACGACGAGGCTGTTGTCTAATGATGTGACACCGCGCAGGAGGTCATATTCAGCGCTGTATGTGACAGGATCATCAAGGATAGTGCTTAGCCCAACATCCCCGCTTGCGCCGCCTCCCAACGCGTTGACGCCCTGCAGCTTGTACCAGTTGCGCGCAACTTCATTGCTATAGGCAATAGCGGTAATTGTTGTGTTGGTAGAAGGGCTGATCTGAACCGTCAGCTGGAATAGCTCATTTTCATTGTCCATCTGATCATTGCCAGCGGCGTCATAGAGGCGAAGCGGATCAGCGGCAAAATCATCTTGACTTAGGCCAAGATAGGTTTGGTTAGAAAGCTCATCCTTGGTTTGGTATTTCAACTCAAGTGACCATGGCATTGGCGCATCATCCGCATAAAGGCCAGTTTTGATGACGTAATCGCGAATATCAAACCCGGTATCGGCGCCAGCTGTATCGCGCTGCAGGAAGCCGTCTGCTTCGTCTTGGAAGGTCTCAATCATGATCCCGAAGTCGACACCAGATGTCAGTTCTTCCCGCGTTCCAAGCCAGCCGTGAAGGCGCTGGCGTCCATAATCACCCCATAAGACTTCAGCATAGCCACTCGCCTCTTCAGGGATCGGGGTCGAGAACAAGTGGATTGCGCCGCCTGTCGTGCGCGGACCATACTGGATAACCGCTGGACCTTTTGTGACTTCTACAGCGCTCATGCGTGTCGTAGATGGGAAGTAATATGCCGACGGCGAGGCATAGGCTGCTGGCGCGATAGGAACACCATCTTCCATAATCATAATGCGCGAGTTGCGATCTGATCCGGACCCTCTAAGTCCAATATTTGGACGAAGACCGTATCCTTCTTCCTCCTGGATATTTACGCCCGGCACCACGCGCAAAACTCGCAAAATATCGCTGTGGCCTTGGAGATGCAGAGCTTCTGTATCGAGATAATCGATAGACCCGCCGACATTCTCCTTACCGTCGGCAACACCGATTACGGTCAATTTCTCAAGCAAACGCATATCGCTGGTACCAACAGATGCCGCCTCTTCTTGTGCCGATGCGGAAAGGATACAGGCTGATGCGAAAGTGAGTGCGATGAAGGAGGATGCAGTGCGTGTCATTATGTACTCTATTGAGATTGAGAATAATTTGCACTTGCACGGATTGCGAATGGTTCGCAAGAGCTAATGTCAAGAAATCACTTTTTATCTTCAGCCCTGTCTCTTTTGGGTCATACGGCGTATCCATTAGCCATGACAGACACTATTCGCCTCTGCGCCGTACAGGCCGCGCCCGCCTTTTTCGACAAATCTCAAAGTCTTGATATCGCGCTTGGGTGGATCGATCCCGCAGCAAATGAAAAGCCAGACGTCATAGCCTTTGGAGAGGCGTGGTTGCCGGGATATCCGTTTTTTATCGATAGCCCGCTGTCAGATATCTGGTGGAAAGCTGCGGCTGATTTGCTCGCGAATGGCGTTCTTATTGATGGGCCAGAAGTCACCGCCCTTTGCAAGGCGGCCAAACGCGCTAACTCGGACCTGATTATTGGTGTCAACGAGCTTGATCCACAGACACGCGCCACACTGTATTGCACCATGCTGACAATCTCGCGCGAAGGGGAGATTTTAAATCGCCATCGCAAACTGAAACCAACCCATCATGAGCGCTCTGTATGGGGGGACGGCGATGCAAAAGGCCTCAAGCCAGTTTAGCGCCAATGGGGCCGATTATCGACGCTAAATTGCTGGGAACATAATGCCGTGCTGCCAGCCTATGTGCTCATGGCGCAAGGTGTTGACGTGCATGTCGCAGCGTGGCCGGGTCGCGAGCCGGAAGTAGCGCCGAGCCAACCCGTCTGGGCGCGGCAGCTCTTGCTCTCACGAGCATTTGCAAGCCAAGCCGCAGCATGGGTGATTTGCAGCGCGGGACTTCGGATGAAATCGCATGTGCCCGAAGTCTATCAGCCTCTCTATGAGTTCGATCATAATGGCGGGTCGGCGATCATTGACCCACGCGGGGAAGTCGTCGCGGGACTATTGCGAAATGAAGAAGGCCTGCTGGTCGCAGATGCAGACCTCACTCTCGCAAAGGCTTGCAAGATTGCAAGCGATCCTGCCGGACATTACTCGCGCCCGGACCTGTTCAGGCTAGAGGTCGATGGGCGCGAGATTTATCCCGGTGATCGTGGCTGATTAGCTGCCGAGCTGTTTTGCAAATTTTCGTGCAAAACGATCAGATGCGCGCTTCGCGTCAGACCATGTGGAGGCAGCCACTGTGTCGCGAATATCATTTTCGAACCATGCATATTCACGCGTTGCCAACTCGTTTCCATCCGCATCGTAAGCTGTTGCAGCGAGCTTCATGCCGCCAATTGAGCGTGAACGGAACATGTCGAGACCCGGCTTGGCTCTGGATTGCTCCATCGTTGGGCGATTGGGCTTGGCGTTGATGATTGTGACATACACGCGCGCAGGCGAAACACCGGACTTTTCAAAAGCACGGGTCATGTCTTCAATTACTTCTTGTGCGAGAATATCACCTTCGCGCTCGCCATAATTATCGGTGAGCTCTTCAGCAAAATCTTCACTGTAAGAAATGTCGAACTCAGTCGCTGCTGCGGCAGGCAAAAGCGCCAAAGCGATAAGGGCTGTGATAGCGGTTTTCATGGTGTTCGTTTCCTCTCTGCTGAGACTGGCGTGACCAGAATAGAATGAATGTACGCTACTTTCGGTTCCATTTCCAATCACGCCAGTGCGAGCACGGGGTTAAATCGTGTCCACAAATACGATTTCCGCATCCTCAAGACCGCGAAAGGTCAGCGTTTCACTGCCAGTAATTGCAACGCCGTCGCGCGCATTCAGCACGTGGCCATTCAGCTCAACAGAGCCTGCAGCCAAGACCAGATAGCCATAACGCCCATCTGTCACGCTGTAAGTCAGCTCCTCACCAGCCTTAAGCGTAGCGCCGAGGACATGGGCATCCTGCCCAATGTATAACGTCTCGCCTTCAGCCTTGCCGCTGGCCAGGACAGACCATTTCCCGGAGCGATCCGCCTTCGGGAATTTCGCCGCGCCCCAGCCAGGATCGCCGCCAGTATTCGCTGGCTCGATCCATATCTGGAACAGATTTGTGTCCTCGATTTCTGCATTCCACTCGGAATGGCGTACACCGGAACCTGCGCTCATGACCTGCACATCGCCAGCTTCGGTTCGGCCCTTATTGCCCATAGAGTCAGTATGTGTGATCGCGCCGCTGCGAACATAGGTAATAATTTCCATGTCGCGATGACCATGTGGGTGAAAGCCCGTATCAGGCTTTATCGTGTCATCATTCCAGACACGCAGCTTGCCATGCCCCATGCGTTCAGGATTGTAATAGTTGGAAAAAGAGAAGTGGAAATTGGCATTCAGCCACTCATTGCGGAAAGTGCCAAGGTCATTGAAACGTCGAATATCAATCATTGGGATCGTCCTTTCATATTTGCGTTGAAGCGAATATGGCGCGTGGTCTTGTTCTGCAGAAGCTACCCGCGTCGAAATTCAATTATGCAAAAGCTGAATGGCCGCTCAGTCGCGGCGCATGGGCCTTAGATCGCGAATACGAATGGCGCCGAACAAGATCGCCGCTAGTCCGTATATCGCGGCGCCGCCGATAATGAACCAACCGACTTCAAGCCATTTCTGGTCGGGAATATAGGCGAGATAATCTGCCCGGTGTGTCAGATAGTAATAAAGCGTCGCGCCCATTGCGAGACTTGCCAAAGTGACTGAAACCAAGCGCCTCAACAAACGTGGACCGGGTGTGTACCAGCCTCGTGCCCTGAGACCGATCAGGAGGAACGCAACATTTGCCCATGCAGCAATGCTGGTTGCAATAGCCAGGCCCGGGAAACCAGCAATCCCTTGTGATCGAAGCCAGAAAAACAAGCTGGCACCGAGCACTGTGTTGATCGCCACTGTTATTAAGGCAAAGCGCATGGGTGTTTTCGTATCTTCGCGCGCGAAATAGGCTGGCGCGATAACTTTAATCAGGACGAAAGCTGGCACACCCCACCCATAATGGACCAGTGCTGAACCTGCCATAGAAGCGTCATTAGCGGCGAATGCGCCGCGTACATAAAGGCCATCAATGAGATATGCAGGCGCTATCATAAGAGCAATCGCTGCCGGCACAGTCAGCGCCATAGCTAGCCCAATGCCATCATCCATCAGGGCAACACCCTGATCACTGTCAGTGCCACGCGCCGCGCGCGCGAGTCGCGGCAGGATAGCAACGCCAACTGCCACGCCCACGATACCAAGGGGCAGTTGATACAATCGGTCTGCATAGAACAGCCAAGATTTTGCGCCAGCCTCAAAACTGGCAAGCGCTTGACTAACCATAATATTGATTTGGGTGCCGCTCGCCGCAATCGTGCCTGGAATGGCGAGCGCGAAAACTTTTCGAACAGCGGGCGTTAACTTCGGCCAGCCAAGCGACAGGGATACAGTTTGCCGCGATACCCCCCACCAAAGCAAAGCAGCCTGGGCAATACCGGCCAATGTGACAGCCCCCGCCGCCAGCGTGGCTGTATGTACCTTGTCAGTGCCCAGCAACGCAGCCGCGATGAGGAAAATATTCAAAACCGTTGGCGCACCAGCCGACAGAATGAAACGTCCCGCAGAGTTTAGAACGCCTGACAAAAGCGCGGCAAGCGACATACAGGCGAGATAAGGCATCGTAATCTGGGTCAGTAGAACGGCGAGCTGGAAACTTTCACTTTCAGGCGCGTAACCCGCATGCAGGACGCGCATGATCCATGGCATGGCCAGCTGCGCTGCGATAACAAGGGCTGCTGTGACCGCAAACAGACCGCGCATAGTTTGACGGGCCACTTCGGTAGCCGCCTCCGGCCCCTCGGCCTCTAGCGTGCGGGCGTAAGCCGGGACAAAAGCCTGCGCAAATGCACCTTCCGCAAAAATGCGGCGAAACAGGTTGGGAAACATGAGCGCCGTAACAAAGGCATCACCAATAGGCCCTGCGCCAACCTTTGCTGCAATGAGAATATCGCGCACAAAGCCCAGAATGCGGCTGGTCATGGTCAGGCTGGATTGCGTTAGCGTGTTGCGCAGTAAGCTCATATGGCGTGTCCGATGACGTCCGGTCTAAAAACTGTCTGCCGCACTTGCCCGGCGCAATTTCCGCGCTGGCGTGCGGGGGCCCTCTGGTTCTTCACGGTCAAGTACGGCAAGGAGTTGCTCACGCAATGATTGTTTCATGTCATCACTAAAACCGTCAGGCAGGGTGACGTAAAACGCATCAAAGACCCGAACTCCGTATGAGCCGACATGCGCGGATGTGATCGATACGTTCGCTTCAGCCAAAACGGAACCGAGTTCGGCAAGAAGACCAAGGCGATCACGTCCCGCCACATCAATGACTGTATAGGCCTGAGAATCATCCTCCGAGAATGTGACAGAAGATTTGACCAGGAAGGCCGCCTCCCGAGCATTTCTGGCTTGCGGCGCCCCCTTGATTGCTTCGGTGCCGATCATAGCTTCGAGCACGGCCGCCTCGAGCCTTTCCAACCGGTGTGGATCACCCACGGCAAACGGCTTACCCTCACCATCGTGCAGGACAAATACGTCAACGATCGGGCCGGATCCGGCCGTAAACACTTGAGCTGAAATGATATTGGCGCCCTGCGCCTCAATCGCGCCAGTGAGTCGGGCGAATAGACCAATACGATCTGGCCCGGACACAAACATCTCCGTGCCCGTGCCCTCTTCATGCAAGCGTGCGGTAACAATAATCCCATTTTCACGCTTGAATATATCTGCATGGGACAATAGCGTTTCGTGGTCGAAACCGGTCCAGTAAGCGTCATCCATTTCCAGCATGATAGAAGGAATGTCGCCTAATTGCGCCTCCACAGCAGCGCGATTATCCGCGGCACGCGACCGCAACTCGGCTGAGACAGAACCTTCATCGGTTCGGCCACCACGCAGTGCAGCTTCGGTATTATGGTAAAGGTCGTTCAGCAATTGTCGTTTCCACGTATTCCAGACGTTTGGTCCAACTGCGCGAATATCAGCCACGGTGAGGAGGTAGAGCAGCCGTAAATGCTCAACATCGCCGACGAGGTTGGCGAATTTAACGATAGTTCGCGGGTCGGTAATATCACGCTTCTGAGCCGTTTCGCTCATCTCCAGATGATTGCCGACAAGCCAAGCAATCAGCGCAATTTCGGACTTCTCCAATCCGAGACGTGTCCCCGCAGCGGTTGCAGTCTTCATGCCCTCGATCTGCTGGTCGCCCAGTCCTTTGCCTGTGTCGTGCAAAAGCATGGCAAGATATAGTGCGCGCCGATTTAGAATCTTGCCAAACAGCGTCTGCGCAAGCTCGAAACCTTCTTCGCCGCGATTCATCTGAGCCATGTGATCAACAGCTCGGATTGTATGCTCATCGACTGTGTAATGGTGATACATGTTAAACTGGGTTTGCGAGACAATGCTCCCAAACTCTGGAATGAAACGGCCAAGAACGCCTGCCTCATTCATCCGATCAAGCGCGAGACCTGGATCTTTGCCGCTGAGCAATATATCGAAAAAGCTGTCGATAAGGCCCTCATTCGTTCGCGTGTCAGGATTTATAAGGCGTACATTTCTAGTCGCCAGCGTCATCGCATCCGGATGGATATCAAGCTTGTATTTGTCGGCTTCATAGAAAAGCCGCATAAGCCCCTCTGGACCAGATAAAAACGCCTCCTGATCGCGAATAGCAAGGCGCCCGCCGCGTGTTTCAAACATTGGATCCTTATGCGCTTTCGGAGACCCGGCACGCAGGAACTTACGCCACCCTTCGGGTTTAGCTTTTTGGTCTTCCTCCAATTTAGCGGCAAGAATTCGCGTCAAACCACCAACATCTTTCGCGGCTAGAAAATAACGCTGCATGAAACGCTCGACGCCAAGGCGTCCGCTGCGATCACGATAGCCCATACGCGCCGCGATTTCTGGCTGTAGATCAAAGCTCAATCGCTCCTCAGGGCGACCCGTGATATAATGAAGGTGGCACCGTACCGTCCATAAAAAACGCGCAGCTCGCAAGAATACAACCGTTTCGTGGCGGGTAAAAACCTGTTCATTCATCACGTCTTCTAGTGAGGTAACCGACTCCGGTTTGATATGTTTGACAATCCAAAACAGCGTTTGCAGATCGCGCAAACCGCCCTTGCCTTCCTTGACGTTTGGCTCAACCAGGTACCGCGCATTCCCTTGACGGGCGTGCCGATTATCGCGTTCTTCAAGTTTGTCGGCAATGAATTGGGCGTCCTTGCCTTTTACTGCTTTCTCAAAAAATAGCTTGGCCGTCTCATCAGCCAGGTCCTGATCGCCAAATAAAAGGCGCGCATCAAGCAAGCTGGTCTTAATGGTTACATCTTCCAAACCAAGCTTTACGCATTCCTGTGGTGTACGGAAGGCATGACCAACTTTCAGGCCGATATCCCAAAGCGCGTAAAGCATATATTCTATCACGCTCTCAGCATGCGCGCTTGCCTTGTAAGGGCGAAGGAAGAGCAGGTCGATATCTGAGGATGGGGCGAGTACGCCGCGTCCGTAACCCCCTGTTGCAAATACGGCTAAACGCTCTGCGTCAGTAGGGTTTGGTGCACGAAATACATGATGGGTGATATAATCATACAGCGCATGAAGAACTTCATCCTGTACTGCGGACAAAAGACGCGCCGTATCCAACCCATCTGCGCCCTGTTGCAAGCGCTCCTGCGCGATCATCCGTCCTCGAAACAGCGCGCCGTGTAGGATATCGAGAACCTGCTTGCGCGCCGCTTGCTCGTTGCCGTCATGCTCATGAACGGCAGCTGTTAGCTTTTTGCGCAATGCATGGGGGTCAATGATGTTTGAGATATGCCACCGCCCCGGAATACGGCGCGAGTGAACAGCCTTATCGACCAAGGCAATATCGGTCTCAGGATTCGCAGCTGTGTCGGGTTTTATACCTGAGATTGTCATCATTCCTGTCTAGCGCAGTTTGGCGACCAATGGCTAGAGAAAGCGGCGTCTAGGCCGCCGATCTACGCAGTGATATCAGCGCCTGATCCAGAATGGGCTGACTGGCCGCGCATACTAATTGACCGCCCGGTTTTGCTGGTTGCCCCCGCCAATCACATGCAAGACCGCCAGCACCGCGGACAACCGGGATCAAAGCCGCCGCATCATAAGGAGCGAGTCCAGATTCAGCGACTAAATCGATTGTTCCATCTGCAAGGCGCGCATAGGCATAGGCATCAAGTCCATATCGGGTGATTTGCGCTGTTGCACGCAAGTGGGTCCAAGCGCCTTGCTCTGGCGGAGTTAAAATGAATGGATCAGTCGTCGAAATGACCGCGCTGCGGAGATCCTGGCATAACGAAACACGAAGATCTGTCGCTTTCCCCATCCGTTTCAGGTGGGCGCCACCCGGCCAACCAATATAGCGCTCATCAAGAATGGGTTGATCGATCAGGCCGACAATGGCATCGCCCGCCCTATCCACAAGACCTATCAGTATGGTCCAGACAGGCAGCCCGGCGATAAATGCACGGGTACCATCAATAGGATCAAGTACCCAGGTCCACTCAGATGCACCTAGCGTCCCGCCATATTCTTCGCCGATAATGCTGTCATGCGGGCGCATGTCCGCCAACACAGCGCGCATGGCCCGCTCAGCTGCTCGGTCAGCCTCTGTAACCGGATCAAAGTCGTGGTCGTCCAACTTGTTTTCGACACTAGCGAGCGCGCGAAAGTGCGGCAGGATTACCTGCCTTGCTGTATCAGCCATTGCTTCAGCAACAGCAATCGCATCAAAATCTGGTTGTTTGGTCATCCCCGCGCATAGCCGCGCGTGGGCGCAGCGGTCAAGCGGCGCCGCTTTCGGACTCTTTGGTCTCAAGCGCTTTGGCAAGCTCAAGCAGCCTTTTGCGAGGCCTCTCACCAAGCCGATAATATGCCCGCACCAGTTCAAGTGTCTCTTTTTGGCTCAGCACATCGCCGTCAAGCCTATCAGCATCATTTGCTGCTGTTCCGGACAATCCAGCCGGTTCAATGCCATCAAAGAAGTACTGAACTGAGACGTTCAACGCTTTAGACAAATCGAATAGGCGCGAAGACGTAATCCGATTGGCGCCGCACTCATACTTCTGAATCTGCTGAAAGCGCACCCCGACGAGGACAGCGAGATCCTGCTGTGTCATACCTAATAGGCGTCGTCGGCGTCGCAGCCTTTTGCCTACGTGCAGGTCAGTATCATCTGTCATTCCGCTCTCCCAACTGGGTAGAACCCCTTGAGGGAGTCCCGTTTGTGAATAGTCGGAATGACAACAGCAAGAGTTGTGCCGGAAATTTAAATTTAAGTATTGGAAAGCACGTATCCCACATCTGCATCACAGTTATGCGGCAGCGCAGCATTAATTCGCTTGTCAATTGTGCGCCGCACAATAGTATAACTTTAGCACTTCGGTGCTGACGCCTTCTGGCGTTTCCTCCCTTACCTTATAATGCCGCGCCTCACAGCGCGGCTTTTTTTTGAATAATTACAAGATACTTAGCCGTTTTCGCGTAGCGCAAACGCTATGATTTCCGAAATAACAGTATCGATAGTATGCCTAAGTTCAGAGAAACCTGGCGACTTCTCGATCGTTTGTTCATGCATGTATAGCTGTCGATTGATCTCAATCTGCAGGACATGCACGCCCCGGCGCGGTCGACCATAATGCCGTGTTGTGAAGCCACCAGCATATGGAGCATTTCGAACCACATTGAGGTTTAGCCGCCTAAAGGCACGCTCAATCACTCCCGTCAGACGACCATTGCAACTCGATCCAAATCGATCACCCAGTACTATGTCCGGCAAGTTTGGACGCCCCGGTTGCGAAGATGGCATCGAGTGACAATCAATAACGAAAAGGTCCGACCAGTCTTTCTGTAAGGCCTCAATCTGAGTCTCAAGTGCCCCATGATAGCCGTCATAGACATGGCTAAGCCGCTGAGCGCCTTCAGCGCGGTTCAATTTGTCAGCATAGATCTCGCGCCCGCTGGCACCGACCCGCGGCAAGCACCCTAGTCCAGCACGCACTCGCGCGCTTGGCATTCCGGCGACACGCGGTAAGCCATCTGTAAACATTGCAGCATCAAGCTCGCGTTGATCACGATTTAAGTCGACATAAGTGCGCCCGAAATGCGCTGCAAGCAAGATGGCGCCCTGATTTGGAGCGTCCCCGAACAATTCATCTATAAAGGCATCTTCTGTCCGGCGAAGATCGAGCAACGGAACCTGTAACCGCGCCAACATGTCAGCCGGATAGTGGCTACCACTATGCGGCGAGGCAAAGATAACGGGCGCTGTCACCTCATCCGCACGCTCTAAGCGGTATGGCACCATCTGGTTGCTTCTAGAGTCTGGCAAAGTATCCATTACCGGTTTCATAGCTTAAAGGTCAGACTTCGGCACTGCTGGTCAAGAGACCGCGGCAATTTTCCGGCAACCTGGCGCAAAATTTGCGCAGGGACAGTCTAAGAATACATCCCTCTTCACAGTGGGTTTACCCAATTGCGGTCTATTGTATGTTCTAGTTGAGTTTGAGGGTGTTCCATTGATGAGCAAAATTCTGCTGGCCGAAGACGATGACGCCATGCGCAGCTTTCTGAGCGCGTCGCTACGCCGGGCTGGCCACGAAGTTCTTGATTTTGAAGATGGCGAAGGCGCGCTTGAAGCACTGGAGCGCGAAGTCTTTGACCTGCTTCTTACAGATATCGTTATGCCAGGCATTGATGGTATCGAATTGGCACGGCGCGGGGCAGAACTCGATCCCGCGATGAAGATTGTTTTCATCACTGGATTTGCGGCCGTCGCTTTGTCCGGCGGCACACCGACTCCAGCCGGAGCTAAAGTCTTGTCTAAGCCGTTTCACCTGCGCGAACTGGTCGATGAAGTCGAACGGGTTATGGCCACCTGATTTTGGTGTCAGATCATACTTGACTTGCAGGCTGCAAAGCCCGATTACGCCTTCCTTCATGGATGGTCGATTAGCTCAGCGGTAGAGCACTGCATTGACATTGCAGGGGTCACAAGTTCGAACCTTGTATCGACCACCATTTTTCCTAA